>CAKZUK010000102.1 GCA_937921775.1 uncultured Saprospiraceae bacterium | reverse complement strand
AAACCAAAAACCGTCGGCAAAATCAAAAATATCAACATCATAAATTTCTTTGTCATCCCCAACAGGAAGGTAGACGAATTGATGACTTTCCCTCCAAAACGATTGCTATCCTCCGCTGCCATTCCTGACATGGTCATGATGGCCAAAGCCAGAATCACGATAGCGTAGACGTAAATCATTGGTTGCATTATCCAGTATTTTAATTCGTATTTATAGATGGTGGTAAACATGATATTTAGTTTTTTTTTGACTGTTATTTGGAATCTGTCATTTCCTTTTTTGTGGCTATCTGTCTAGACTCTCCGGCGGTGACTAGGCAGGTCCTTTGAACCTCCGTGCTTAGCGGGCTTATGCGACGACACTCTATTTAACGGTCTTGATTTTTTAGTTAATAATGGGCTTAAATTCAAACAAGCGTCGCTGTCTTCTTCAATGCGATGAAATAAACATCTTCCAAATCTGGCTTGGCTGGCACGAAATCCGAAGCAGGTTTAATTGCGGAATGCACCCGAACGTTTATTGAATTATCAGGATTATAGTTTGAGGAGAGTACCTCAAATATAGTCTCGGTGCTTTCTAGTTCGTCTCTTTGAATGACTTTCGTCCACATCTCCCCTTCTATATTTTTGGCGGCAACCATCGGTGTGGTTTGTTCCAATATAGTTCCATGATTCATGATGGCCATCTCTGTACACAATTCTTTTACATCCTCTACAATGTGGGTTGAAAAGATAACCGTATTTTCCATTCCAACTTCTCTCAGTATATTTAAGAACCGTTGTCGTTCTGCGGGATCAAGTCCTGCTGTGGGTTCGTCGACGATGATGAGTTGAGGATTGTTTAACAGGATTTGAGCGATGCCGAATCGTTGTTTCATTCCACCGGAGTAGCCACTTACATTTTTCTTACGTACGTCAAATAGGTTGGTCAAATCTAATACCTTATCTATTAATATTCCGCGTTCTTTTTTGGATGCTATTCCTTTAAGAGTGGCGAAGTAGTTTAATAAATTAAGCGCTGATACTTTTGGATAAACTCCAAATTCCTGAGGCAAATATCCTAGTATTTTACGTAAACTCATTGGATCCTTTAGTACATCGATTCCTTTGAAGGTAATACTGCCTGTGTCTGGATTTTGCAAGGTAGCGATGGTACGCATGAGCGTTGACTTACCTGCGCCATTGGGGCCAAGAAGACCGAACATGCCGGTTCCTATTTCTAGGTTTAAGTTGTCTACAGCTTTGACGCCATTGTTGTAAACTTTGGTAAGGTTTGAGATTGTTAGATTCATAATCGTTTATTTTTCTTCAAATGTAGTTTAGGATTAGCTGCTTGACAAGTTTGAATGGTGAATGGGCGTATTTTCGTGATTAAAGGGAAGGGCGATTGAAATGCCTCCTAAGATAGATGTGGAAGCTACAGTCCTTTTCCTCTGTTTTTTTAAGCGTAGAATCCATTTGCAAAAACTCCTTTAGCTTCGATACCTTTATTCAAATAGATGTTTTTTACTTTCAAGTGTTATCCCTCCAATACTCACATCTCAAGTGAAATTTCAATTCACATTCACATTCTAAATCCAATTCATTCCCTTTAATCACGAAAAAGGCACCTTTCGTAAGTAAGATTTGAAAGAACGCTGCTTTTTTTGTTAATTGAATCTTATTCGTACAACAACAGATCAATGCAAGCATTTAGTAAAAAGGCGGAACAGTTTTTCACAGAAAATACTTTATGGATATTTCTGACACTACTTTTGTTTTTGAGTTATTTACTACTGATTTCAGTCATGAAAGATAATTGGACTAACTACATCCTGGCCTTTGGAAAATTGTGTATAGTATATAGTCCGGTTTTAGTTTTTGCGTATTTCAAAAAAGTGGCTTTTAAAAAATTACCTTTCGGTTTGTATACCGCTTTATGGGTTATTTGTTTTATCGCTTATCCGCCTATCGTCTGGTTCTATTGTGAAGCCTTAATGAATTTTTTGATTCTACCAGAGCAATATCTTATTAAATACAATACCGAGAACTATTATATTTTTGCACAATCTTTTTTGCTTACCACTAGCGGAGCTATTCTTGCGACAGAACTAGGGCTTTTACTACAAGTTTACTTTAAAGGCAAGGTAAAAGATCAAACTTGGGTTCAACAACTTTCTATTGACAAGATGTTATTAGCAATTGTTGTGATATTATCTTTCTCCTTGGCAGTGATTGGAACCTATAGAGTGGCATATGGCCTTGGTTCTCTCACCGCTGTATCAGGCTTTATGCTTCCAATAAAGTTCATATCGTTTCTGCTTCAATTCTTAATCATCTCCATGCTGTATTATTTTTATTATTACATCAATAAACATGTTTTGATTCCAAAATTATTGAAGAAAAAGGGGCTTATCTTTTATAGTTTTTCAGTGGCCGCAATTGTCCTTGTTTTCTATCCTTTATTTGTAATGTTCATTAAGCATTTGCCTATTGTTGCAGACCTTGGTTTACAATGGCATAAGGCTAGTGCAAAAACATTTACTTCAGACGGAGGTGGAATTCCTTTTTTGATTATGTTGCTCTCCTTGCCTGTCATCGTTTCGAACGAATGGTTTCGACAAAGCAATAAGATTGTGAATCTCGAAAAAGAAAAATCTAACACGGAGCTCAATTTACTAAAGCAACAAATCAACCCACACTTCTTTTTTAATACCTTGAATAATTTGTATGCGCTGAGTATTACAAAAGACAGGCAGACACCGGAGGTTATTTTACAGCTTTCTGAATTGATGCGATATGTTATTTATAAAGGAAAGGAAGACTTAGTTAGCTTAAAAGATGAGGTAAAGTACATAGAAGATTATATCCAGTTGCAGCAAATTCGTTTGCACAAAAAATTGGATTTTAAATTTGATAAAAACATTTCTGATCCAGAATTAAGCATCCCACCTTTGTTGTTTATTACCTTTATAGAAAATGCTTTTAAACATGGTATTGAACCCGCAGAGGGGAATTGCTATTTGCACTTAAAAATAAGTAGCGATCAAAATGGTTTAGTTTTTAGTTGCAAAAATTCAATAGAAGAAAAAAACAACAGTGAAGCAGGTATTGGAATAAGTAATCTCAAGCGAAGAATGGAACTTCGTTATCCCAATAAGCATAGTTTAGAAACTACCGAAAACAAAACTGAATTTAGTGCTCAACTAAAACTAAATTTTAAATGAAATTAAAAGCCCTTATAATTGACGACGAACCTCTAGCTCACAAAGTCATCCTGGAGTATGCCAAGGATGTTGATTTCATTGAAATCGTTGGTCAATGTCACTTAGCTACAGAAGCGCTTAGTCTTTTAAAAACTAAAACTGTAGATCTCATCTTTCTGGATATCAATATGCCAAAGTTGACGGGACTAGATTTTTTACGAACCTTGAGTGCAAAGCCCATTGTCATTATTACTTCTGCTTACCAAGAGCATGCACTGGAAAGTTATGAATTGGATGTTTGTGATTATCTGCTTAAACCATTTCGCTTCGATCGTTTCTTAAAAGCGACGAATAAGGCTTTCGAATTATTTCAATTGAAAAATAGTCCTGAGACTACTGCGCCTATAACTGACAGTATTCCTGACGAATCAAAACAACTGTTCATTAAGTCCGACAAGAAACTCATTAATGTCAATTTTCATGAAATCTATTATCTTGAAAGCTATGGCAACTATGTAAAAGTTTGGCTCCATAATGAATATCATCTCACTCCCAAAACCCTGTCTTCATTTTCAGAGCTCTTACCGGAAAGTGATTTTTTTAAAATCCACAAATCATTTATTATCAATCGTCAATTTATAGATTATTTGGAAGG
The DNA here is from genome assembly GCA_937921775.1 of uncultured Saprospiraceae bacterium. Classification (GTDB taxonomy): domain Bacteria; phylum Bacteroidota; class Bacteroidia; order Chitinophagales; family Saprospiraceae; genus CALGLS01. The sequence goes on along the minus strand of CAKZUK010000102.1, from coordinate 67,104 downwards.
AAACTTTGTATTGATGAAAAATGGGAAGCAGTTGCCTATAGGAAAAAATAATCGAGCGGCTTTTAAGCGATTTATTGCTTAGTCTTTTTGGAGATATGTTTGCTTTTTGCTTTCTTTAGAAAAGGAAAAATTCAAAACAATCATTTCAAGACGAAAACATCCTCCCAATGTCAGAAGAAGAAAAATTTCTCACCATTATTTCTCTATTTGAATCTTTAAAAACAATAGCATGAAGCGTAAAGAATTTATAAAAGGATCCGCAATTCTCGGATTGGCGATGGCTAATAATCCCTTATTGGTTTGCAATTCGGGGATGTATCATGCTAAGACAAAACGTAAGATACACAGTATCCTAAGTGCCGATCCAGTCAATGTTGGGACACTTCCCGTCATGCGTGCTTTTGCGGGAGATCAAAATGATATGGTTTCACCTTATGTTTTGTTTGATGAGTTTGGACCAGTGACTATGGCGGCGGGAAGTGATCCGCTTCGCGTAGATGCGCATCCACATGCCGGTGTGACACCGACGACTTATTTTCTAGAAGGTACAGGACATCATAAGGATAGTCTCAACTACGACTTCCAAATTGGGAAAGGAGATTTCATGATGTTTAATTCTGGAAAAGGTGCCATTCACATGGAGGAATCGGGCAAGCAACTTTATGACGATGGAGGTATTTACCACGGTTTTCAAATCTGGTTAAATACACCCTCTGCCCATAAATTTATGGATCCGACTACCATGGTACATCGATTAGAGCACATGGATATTGTAGAGACAAAAGATTATTGGATAAAAGTGGTACTTGGGGATTTGTTCAAAGCCAAATCAAAAATAGAATTATTCGCTCCTGCATTTTACTATCATGTAAAAATGAATGACGATAGTCGTTTGGATATTCCAACTGTAGCGACTGACAATGCGTTTATTTATATGATAGAAGGTTCGCTCGAATTGGAAGGTGGACGCCAACTTACAAAAAGTCAGGTCGCACTCTACCAACGCGGCGATGAGGTTATCAATTTATATGCTGAATCAAAAGCAGAATTTTTAGTTCTTGGGGGTCAACCGCTGGACGAAGTTGTTTATTCGTATGGTCCTTTTGTAATGAATACCGAGGAACAAATTAAACTTTGTATGCAAAATTATCAGTCCGGTAAAATGGGAAATCCTGATATGGTGAATCGCTAGTTTGCTGGCAGCCTCTCTGGCAGTCAGACAAGGATTTCTTTTTAGATCCTAAGAGCTCGTTGTCGGACTGATTGCTAGTCCAACGTAAATGAACGCTAGATTAGCCATCTTTATGCTTTCTAGTTGCGAGAAGCTAAACCTTGAAAAAAGGTGATCGCACCTACACCAATTGCTCCATAAAAAATAGAATCTGAAGCCATGGTTGCAGCAATACCTCCGATCATCAGTACAAGACCAATTACGATACTTATTACTCCTCCACTACCTCCGCCAGTCGCTGCTTGCGCGCCAACTTGTTCTTCAACAATTTCTTTACGCTGTTCCTTGACGGCCATATAGGCATCCGTTGCCATTTTTTCTGTTGCTGCCGCTTCTACCCCATTCTCAGCCAAAAAGTCAATGACATCCTTTCTACCTGCACCTCTTAGAAACATAAGAGATGCTAATTTTTGTAGTTCTGTGTTTTCCATTTTTTGATGTTTACTGATTGCTAAATCCATTTGTTTAATTTTTTGGTGTTTTAGTTTTTAGTTATTAGAGTTTATGAACAGAGAATTAGTATGGAGCCTTCCTAGGTTTTTCTCAAAAGCCCTATTTGGTTCCTATACAAAATCTCTATGCATAATCTCTATTGCTTTATATTTTCTGCTGTTCTAGATTCATAGCTTTATATTCTTTGTTGCTTCAATATCTATATTTCCAATGGGTGAAAATTGTAACCCTAGTTTTCAAAAAAACTTATTTCCCTGTGTGATTTAAAGGGATTATTAATAAAAAAACTACCCTTAAAGCTTCATTTCTAGCGAAACAAGCGAGTATATACGCAAATAAATTAGATGCAATTATTTGCTTAAACATTTGGTTTTGGAATACTATTTAATTCAACTTTTTTGCTAGAAACCCTTTCACAAGAATGATTCCTCCAATAACTATGGCCCCAACAAATATAAATTGTGTAGACATCGTTGCGATGATTCCTCCAGCTAACAATATGAAACCTACAGCGGTATTTTCCATTATACTACCAACTGTTTTTCCGTTTGTTGCGCTAACTGCAATTGCCATGTTTGGTGACTTTTGACTTTTCATTTTTCGATGTTTTAGATGTTAATGATTGTGTTCTAATTTAATGATGTCGCAATATCTAAAATGAAAACAGGAAGTGAAATTATTTTTTTGACAAAATAAAAAATCGTGTACGCAAAAAATTTCGATGTAATTATTTGTTTATATTTTCGTGTACGCAAAAAAATTCGATGCAATTATTTGCTTATATTTTCATTTCAAACAATTCTTCTACACGATTAAATCAATTGAGTATGCGACGAATAACTGGAATGCCTTTTTAAGCCTTTAGCTATTGGCTCTTAGCTGTTGGCTTCCATACGCGCGCCCGGCTTGCGAATGAACTCTAAGCTTAAACAGAATCGACAAGCCTGAAGGAGACCAATAGCTAAGAGCTAATTACTAAGAAGAGGCAATTCGTAAAAAAACTATTGCTAGTCCCTCTAGGCGCGATTGTGTGTACTTCAGGTCTTCAATCCTTATGTCCATCAAACGATTCAATACTATTTGCTCTGCCTCTGTTTAATTGCCTTGTCAGAAAACAACTAATACAATTGGCCAATGACCAAACAAGGAAGAAACACCTCAGCTACATCATCCAAAAATTAATAAAATCATATGCAAAATTTGATACCCTATAAAAGAGATAAAAAACTATATTTGCATCGTTTTTTGGCCTACATTTTATCGAGTCAAACCATAAAAAGGTCAAAAGCATTTAAAACAAAATTATATTTTTAAAAAATCATATTAAACTTATTAAGCTTTGTACAAAAACACTTTAGAACATTGTCAAAATCTTGAAAAAGAATTTGATCAAATCCCTTCAGAACGCAAAGACACACTCCGATCGCTAAGCGATTATATTGCAGGAAAAATTGAAGAAGGAGTAACACCCCGTATTAACGTCATCTGCACGCACAACTCTAGAAGATCTCACCTCGGGGCAATTTGGATGGCCACAGCTGCTAATTACTATAAGCTTCCTGAAGTTGAAACCTATTCTGGTGGAACTGAAGCAACTGCCTTCAACAAAAACGCAGTAGAAGCAATAAAAAGAGCTGGCTTTGACGTCAGTGTTTCAGAAGTAACTTCTAGTAATCCAAAATATGATATCAGCTGGTCTGAAGGCATGGTTCCTTATCAAGCTTTTTCTAAAAAGTATGATGAAGCTCCAAATCCTAAGAAGGGTTTTGCGGCAGTCATGGTTTGCACCGATGCAGAAACAGCCTGTCCTAATGTAGAGGGAGCTGACTTTAAGTTATCTATTCCTTTTAATGACCCTAAAGCATCAGACGGAACAGCTAAGGAAGCTCAAACTTATGACGAAGCTTGTCGACAGATTGGTCGCGAGTTTTTGTTCGTTCTTAGCAGAGTTTAACAAACACATGAGTCTTCTTGAAGTTTTTTCAATAACTTCGAACCTTCGTTTAATTTTATAGTAAAACCTTCAAGAAGACTCAAATTTAAATAAAAGACATGAAAAGATATGTTGCAGAAGCCCTCGGAACCTATGCCCTCATATTTTGTGGTCCTGGTGCTGTAGTTATTAATGACTTGACAAATGGCTCTATGGGTCACGTTGGAATCGCGATTACCTTCGGGCTTATCGTCATGGCAATGATTTTCTCATTTGGTAGTTTATCTGGCGCTCATATTAATCCAGCAGTGACCATTGGCTTTGCGCTGACCGATCGATTTAAGAAATCAGATTTAATGCCTTACATCATTGCACAATTAGCAGGAGCGATTCTAGCAGCAGCTACCCTGAAATTTCTTTTTCCTTCTCACCCCAACCTTGGCGCCACACTTCCCCAAGGTTCTGAAATGCAGTCTTTTGTTTTGGAGATAATACTTACTTTTTTTCTGATGCTAGTCATTCTCTTTGTTAGCCAAAATAAAGAGACCAGCCCGTATACTGCTATTGCTGTAGGTGGTACTGTTTTGCTAGAAGCCATGTTTGCGGGACCTATTTGTGGCGCTTCTATGAACCCTGCTCGATCTATTGGACCAGCATTGGTCTCTGGGGAGTTGACCAGTTTGTGGCTTTATATAGCGGCACCTATTATTGGTGCGGTGTTGGCGACTTTTACTTGGAAGCTGTTGCGAGAATAAGACTTAACTTCATTAGAGTTTATGAACCGAGAATTAGTATGGAGATAAATATAAGCAGCTATCTAAAACGAATAAAATTTAAGCTCAAGCCAAAAGTCGACCTTGACACACTTAGTCTTTTACAAAAAGCACATCTATTACATATCCCTTTCGAAAATTTAGACATTCATTATAATACGGAGATTCGCTTAGATATCAATCGCATTTTCACGAAAGTGATTACTAATGGAAGAGGTGGATTTTGCTATGAACTCAATGGCTTATTCTATCAATTGTTATTGACCTTAGGCTTTGAAGCCAAACTAATTACTTGTCGGGTGTACAAGGAAGCTACTGGTTATGGAAAGGAACATGCGCATATGGCTGTACTCGTAAAGTTAGGTGAAGATGAATATCTCTCTGATGTCGGATTTGGAGCATTTGCAATGGGACCTTTAGCCCTGAGCTTGGGTTTGATACAGCATGATCTAAAAGGTAATTTCCAAATTGACCAATATGATGAAACTCACCTTCAAGTTAGCAAATGGGTAGCGCCTCTTGATGGCATCTCGAACGAGGATACGATAGCTAGTCCAGAATACATTTTCAGAAAGGACAAAATGAACTATACAGACTTTGAAGAAATGTGTCATTATACGCAGACCAGTCCTGATTCACATTTTACTCAAAAGATCATCATTACAAGACCGACACTCACAGGTCGTATTTCCTTGACTGGAGATACACTGAAAATAACAGAAGGCAGTGCTGTCAAAAGCAAAAAAGTAAAAAATAAGACAGATTTTGATGATTTGTTATGCAAATATTTTTATATACGTATGTAAAAATCACCTTTAAATCGTCATAAATAACCTATTATTTTTCAATAGAATCCATAATCGACACTTTTTTAATAGAATAAACTTACCTTTGCACTCAAATTTACGTCCTTCGGCAGAAATCATGCGCTGTAAGTAAGTGTTCCCCGCAACTAAAATGGCGGGCAGGTTTTAGAACAACCAATACCTTTAATTGCTTTAAATGATTAAATTGTCAGGGATACATTTTGAAGTTGAATAAGCTTCAATCATAAACTTATCATTTTGACAACATTTAAAGAACTGGGCCTCTCAGATGACATTCTGAAGGCTATCTCCGAACTTGGATTCGAAAAGCCAAGTGACATTCAAACACAAGCCATACCGACTCTTATCAATGAGGATACCGATTTTATCGGTCTTGCTCAGACGGGAACTGGTAAAACTGCTGCTTTCGGATTACCGCTACTTCAGCGAATTGATACTTCCAAAAAGTATACGCAAGCTCTCGTACTCGCTCCTACACGTGAACTTGGACAGCAGATTGCTGACCAACTTTACAAGTACAGTAAGTACCAATCTAGAGTTAATATACTTCCTGTTTATGGTGGTACTCCGATTTACAATCAAATCAAAGAGCTTCGCAAGCCAACTCACGTTATCATTGCTACACCTGGTCGTCTTATTGACTTGATCAAACGTAAAGCTGTAAACCTAGATCAACTGGAAATGTTGATTCTGGATGAAGCAGATGAAATGCTCAACATGGGTTTCAAAGAAGAGATTGATGAGATTTTGAGCTATGCATCTGAGGACAAAATCACTTGGTTGTTTTCAGCAACTATGGCGAAAGAGATTAAGAGAATCGTCAAGAAATACATGGACGAGCCTGTAGAGGTGAAGGTGAATACTAAGAACGAAGTAAATGTAAATATTGAGCATCAATATGTTTTGGTACGTAACCATGACAAGATGGAAGCGATGACTCGCTTTATTGATTTGAATCAGGATTTACGTGGTGTTGTTTTTTGTCGAACTAAGCGTGATACACAAAACCTAGCGGAAGATTTAGTAAAGGCAGGTTATCGTGCTGATGCCTTGCATGGTGATCTTTCACAAGCACAACGTGACCGTGTAATGCGTCGATTCAAAGCACATGACCTTAAGGTTTTGGTTGCAACGGATGTAGCAGCTCGTGGAATTGATGTAGATGATTTGACACACGTTTTTCACTTTACCCTACCCGATCAAAACGAATATTACACACACCGTAGTGGTCGTACTGCTCGTGCTGGAAAGAAAGGTATTTCAATTACTTTTATTAGTGGTCGTGAAACTTACCGAATTTACTCGCTTGAACGTTTGTTGGGTATTCAATTTACAAAAGTAAGAATTCCAAGTAGTGAAGCTATCGCGGAATCACGAATAGAAAGATGGTGCGAAGGTATCGTCAATACAAAAACCAAGGGACGTATACATGACGATGTCTTGGCAAAAGTAACCGAACTTTTTGAGGAACTTACTAAAGAAGCTTTGATCAAGAAGTTATTGGTTGGCGAACTAGACAAGTTAGGTTCTGGTAGTGATAAAGACTTGAATGATTTTGAACAGCGTGGCGGTGGAGGCCGTGATTCAAGAGGAAGAGGTGGTGATAGACGACGTGGTGGCGGCGGCGGCGGTGGATTCCGTCGCGGTGGTGGTGGCGGCGGCGGTGGCCGTGGCTATGGTGATCGCAGACGTCGTACAGGAGGAGGAGATAGAGAACGTAGTAATGATAGAGATCGCAGTGGTGATCGCGACCGTAGTGGTAGCGGAGACGGGGAAAGAAAAACCTTTGGTGGACGTAAGAAGTCTGGTGCAGGTAGCTTTAAGAAGAAGAAGCGATTTTAGAATCCTTAGCTTAGCAGGGTGACCGCTAATTTTCCATTTAGATTTTTGCGGTTTTACCTTTAAACCTTATATAATACGCCTGTTTGCCAATTTGTGGTAGACAGGCGTATTTCATTTCCAGCCTTTTCCTATATTTGCCTTTGTAACAAAACCTACCTGCAATGACTTTCAAATTCTGTTTTACATGTATTACATTAATTCTCATCCTTCAAAGCTGTGGAGATGTGGCTAATTCTGGCAGTACAGATTTTAGCAAATCATTAAGTAGTATGAATGGTATTTACGTAAGTGAAGGCTACACGACTCGTGATGATGGATCAGACTGGAGTTCGCTATCTATCATACCAATCAACGATCATCAGGCTCAGATGAACATTCGCTCTAGGGTCGACAATGATAAAGCAGCGACTTGTACCTATGCTTCAACTGCTAGCGTAAAAGACGCTAATAGCTTGGAAGCTTCCTTTTTAAAAAATAGTATTCTTTTTTCTTTTGATAAAAACCAAGTGCGTATTAGCGGGGCTGCAGAAAACGAAGCTTCCTTTTTAGAAAGTTTTTGTGTGGAAGGGAAAAGTATCGCTGGAACTTATACTAAGCTGACAGAGCCATTAGATGACGCTCAATTGCTGGAAGGTGGTTTCGTTAAGAAACTTTCGATGAACGGGATTAGCTTTAAGATTCAAGCTGGAAGTACCGGCTCGAGTAATTCACTGCTCATTCAAGCCTCTGGTCTGACTGAGGATAATCAAAAAATAATGACCGAAATTAAAGGTTTTATTACGGAGGCGCAAGTTGCTGATTTGAATGGTGATGCTTGGCCAGAATTGTTACTTTTTATTGACTTAGGTAAAAGTAAAAAAACGGGTACTGTACTCGCCTATTCTGTAAATGAAGGTAAGACCATGTCGCTAGTAGAATACCCAAATACTTTTGAGTCAGATCAGATTAGTGAAGGATATATGGGACAGGATAAATTTAGCTTAAAAGACAATAAGCTGATACAGGAATTTCCTGTACATACAGCTGACGGGAAACTTACAAATAAAACCCGTGAGGTATTATACCAACTAGTTAAAGGAAGTAATCCTTCTTTCTTTGAAGTGGAGAAGGTTAGTGATCATTAAAGGGGCCTTCAAAAATTACAACAAATCTGCGACGACCTCGCTCAAAGAAAGACGAGTCACCTTGCTCTTTAACCAACTAATTACGTCAAGATAAACAAAGGCATTTTTCAGGAATGGATCCTTTCTGAGTAAGTCCAATTCTCCTATTGCATTGGTCATGATTTCGCGATGCTCATGTGGTGGCTTTTTAGCAAGCAACTTGAAGAGGTTGATCAATTGTAATTCCGTTGTAGAACTACCTTTTAATCGATTGAAAAATGGCTGGAAGGATTTGAGTAGATAAGTCATTGTATCAAAATTCTCCAACTCATAGTGGCACATCAAAAACATCAGTCTGGAATAAAACTGCAAATCATTGCGGAGATGCAACATGTCTTTATTGACAATTTTATTCAGATAGAAAATCGCGCGATCAACCTTTCCTGCTCCAAAATAAATCCAAGCAATTTTGAAATAAAACATGAGGACGCGGTGGTCATCCAACTTGAGTCTATATTTATTAATTCGTCTTGTCGTTCTTGGAATGAGATCGAGACCTTCCTCAAAATTCCCTCTAATGATCACGTTATTCAAACGACCAGTATGAACGTAAAGGAAGGAAATGATTTGAGAATTAGAGTTCAATTTTTTATATGATGCATATCTAAACTTTTCGAGTTCTGCCAAATTTTTAGTCATGCTTTCCACGTCCTTGAGGTGATAAGTTGCTGTAAGCACATAGTGATATCCCCTCATAAAAAGGTCGACATCACGTTGAATCATTTCAGGATTATCTTTTAGTAATTGGACCCATCGTTCAGCATATTCACGACAAGATTCAAAATCCATTTGAATATAATTAAACCATACGTGCGACTGATAGAGATAGATCTGCTCCATAACTCCTAGAGACTTACCACTAACTGCCCGAGTTTTCTCATTGAAATACTTTTTCAGCATTTCACGATCTTTGTCACTCTGACTATGTCCATCTTTAAGATACATGGTGTGTAGCTCAGCACGAAGATTACTGAGGTATACCGCATCCGAAATCGTATTGGTTAATCGAGTAGATTCTTCCACTAATAGCTGAGCCTTATCTTCTCCACTCCGTGTAATGTGTCTAGTTTCAATTAACTTTTCAAATTCAACAATTGTCAGTATCAACAAGTTCAGATGATGCTTAGTGGCATCCCTTTTGGCCATTTGCAAAATTTTAAGCGCTTGCAAAAACAAACCTTTTCCATAAAGAATATATGCAAAGTCAACATATTCTCTCACTTGAATGTTTGCTCGTTTTGCTTTATGGATAATCCGAAGACTTGTAATGATTTGACTATACAAATGTCTTTTCAGGTTAGAGTACTGAACTTTAGTAACTCCTTTCAATTTTGAAAAGATAACATCGTCATTACCTTCCGTTTGTTTATCAAAAATATCAAACAGATCAATGAATTTTAAGGACTCAGCGTTATGATTTCGTTTGGCATAAAGCCGAAAATTCCGCTTCTCCCCTTTCGTTAGAGATTTAATGAGTTGAAATAAAGAGTCTGTTTGTGAGATAGGCATAACAAAAATAAAAATTTAAGTCTCTAGTAATCAATGTATTAAGTAGTAATCTTCTTCACTCAGGATAACATTTTAATTTCAATTGAGCGAAATAATGTTACAAAGGTGCATTACTTTTATGATATCAAACAACAACAAAACATTAATTATTAAATAAAGATTTATCGTTTCACATATTTCATATTAAGGCTCCCAGGCTAATTGTTTGGGATCCTTATTTGAAAATCTAATTTATAGAATTAGAAGTACAAAAGCAAAATTGATTTTTTATCGTTTCATACAGTTCAAGGCTCCAAAGATGGGCAAATCTCTGGAGCCTTTTTTCAAATTACTTTTTTCAGCTTAATTTCAAGGGAAACAAAGCTGTCGAAATATCATACTAACTAGGTTAAATTGGGTTTGAGTACCAACTTCGATTATTCGGAGTTGGTATTTCTTTTTTTTGGCAAATCTGTTCTGTCCTATGTGTTTATCTAAGTAGGTCTAATAATAGACTAAGGCTGAGCACCGGTAGTGCGACCATTGCCGCTATCACCGCCGCGAAGTATCTCTACAACAATAGAAATTTCATCCACCAGAGCATCATCATTTCCATTGAAGCCAGAGCTTCTGAAGCGAATATTTCCTTCTTTATCCAGAATGAATTTAGTAGGAATACCACTCACTTCGTAATCAGAAACCATCTTATTATCGTTGTCCATTAATACGTTGAAGGTGTAACCTTTTCCGTCGATAAATTTTTGAGCATTTTCTTCTTTGCTTTTTGCGCTTTCCCAAGTATCAATAAATACAAAAGCTACATCTTCTGCCTTATCGTATTTTGTAACTGCTTTTTGCATGCCTGGGAAAGATGCTTTACAAGGTCCACACCAAGTTGCCCAAAAGTCAACTACGACTACTTTTCCTTTCAGACTTTCCAAGCTTACCTCTTCTCCTTTTAGATTCTTAAGTGCGAAGCTTGGTGCCTTCATATTCATCATTTCTTCTTTGATCTCTTCGATCTTATGTGCTTTAGCATTTTCCTCTAGTCTAGCCAAGTACATCTCTGAAGCTTGATCAACAGAAACATTTGCTTTGAAGAGTCTGGAAAATTGCTGCTTCATCGCAGCGTTTGCTTTTCCTTCTGTGATCATGTTTTCTAGGAAGCTCATCGTTTCTTTTGCCCCTTTATCTTTTTCCATAAAAACAGCATATCGTGAGTTCATTGTAGCATCGCCCATGTCGCTAGTTTCGCAGGCAACTTTCTGGTATTTAAGTGCACTTTTTACATCGCCCGTTTTGTAAGCTAGCAATGCGTAGGTGTCGCTGTACATAGCGAAAGAGTACTTCATGTTGCGTTTCCATTGTCTAGCAGAGTAAGCATCCATTTTACCGTCCTGAACTTCCATTTCTTCTTCGATTAATTGCAAACTTTTCAAAGACATTGCCGCACCTTCTTTAATATGGTGTCCTTCACCTTCAATACTTTCGCCAGAGCATCCCCAAGCAATATTATTGTAAATGCCAGCCTGACTGCTTTTGCTTGATACTTGTTCAGCATAAGCATACATATTTTTCAAGTCGCCTTTCTTTCCGTAAGCACTAGCAATACCGCTTGCCATATTCTCAATCATTCTTTTATGATCTTTATTCGTACCATACAGTGATTTTGCTTCTTTATACATCGCTATTTTTTCATCCAGTGTTTCTAGTTTTCGGAATCCAGCATATTTTTCTGAAACAGCCATTTTACCTTTCGGAAAATCGGTTTTGATTTTTTCATTGATGGATTTGTATAAATCCTGATCTTTCAATGAACGTGCAACGCCAGCAAGCTTAGACATATCCTTTTCAGATAATTTTCCTTTTGCTAGTGTTGAATTCAGATGTTCAATAATTGTAGCTTTGCCTTTTTCGTCTTTATTCAATCTTACTGTGTTGGCATAGTAACTGAGATAGTCCATACTAAAACGATCAGAAGGCTTTGTCATTTCTGATTCTAATGATTCAGCAGCTTTAGCACCATTGGCCTTTATGCCAAATAATCCAGCGTACTCGCCATAGATTGCTGATGAAGCAGCATGTGCATTTTTCACAGCTTTACCATCCTTGTATATTTTAGTATGGTAACCATCACCATTATTTTTGTCTACCTTATCACCGTCTTCGTTTTCGAATTTGACAAATACTGCTTGCGCATTGGCAGGAGTTTGAAAACTGGCGGTATATCCATTGTCAGACTTCGCCATAGCTACGTCATGCGCCTTTGGGGTCTCACCAAGTTCAAGAACGTATGCTACTGCAAATACATCCATTCCTTCCAAGTCAGTGCCAGCCGGATCATACTTGATGCTAATGCGCTCTCCAGCTTGTGGATGCGCTGGCATCATCTGGCAGTTCTGTGCAGACAGAAAGCTTAGATGTAGAAACATTGCGAATGCAAATACTAAGATTGATTTTTTCATGATTGATTTTTAAGTTATAAGAGAGATGTGCTTTTGAAAATACTTCATTGAATAATTGTGTAGTTTGACGGAATTATTTTATCCCGTCATCTTGATAGTTTGACGGAATTATTTGATCTTTTCCTTTTGACATTTTTATAAATTCACAAGCTTATTCCCTATCGGTCAAACGCTTTGTAAATTTAGAAAAATAGTAAAACATCAAATAATTTTATCCCGTCACTTTGGTAAATTTAATCAATTTGATTGAGTATTTGATAGGCATGCATTGAAAATGTAACTGATTGGACATTTACTGCTAAAGCGATCAGGAGGTATATCTAAGGTCCGATATAGGTCATTAATCGTTAATTTTTCCTTATATTTAACTTTGCACCTATTCTCAGCTTCAAGTATAGCACTTAAAATAAGAAGATTCTTTGTTTTTCTTTAATCAATAATTATTATTTATTCCTCTCATCTTTTATAAATCAATAGACGTATGAAATCACTTTTTACATTTTTACTTTTGCTTTGCTTTGTCTCTAGCAATGCTCAATTAGAGTTGAGCTCCAATCAAATGGACCTAGCTGAATTGGATGATTATATTAACTACGGTGATCTCACCTTATCTAATCTGAGCGGTGAAGCAATCGACATTGCATTGCGCCTAGAATCAGATTGCTATATGGATGGTGACAATACTGCCATTCAAATCTGTATTGGAGCGGCTTGTTTTTTCTCAGTTAGTGAGACTACTACTTGGGGAGATACTGGAGAAATAATCTTGACACTGACCCCCAATGGCTCCTCTGATCAGTTTAAGTTTACTCCTTCTCCAGCAGGTACCTTTGGCTCATCTTGGAACTTGGTTTTCTATGATAGAAACGATCCGACTAATAGTACGACTTTAGTTGTAAATATTGCAGAATGCATGGCAACAAGTACGGTCGATTTTGTACATGAAGTTGGTAAGGCTTTCCCTAATCCTGCTGACGATTTTATACAAATCCCATACACACATGATGCGGATGATGCTCAGTTGCTTGTTTACAACACGGTAGGTATGAAAATGGAATCTGTTACTTTAGATCAGCAAAATAATCAAGTAGAATTGAATGTTGCAGATTATACAAGTGGTATTTACTTCTATCACATTACAGATGGCAATGGTGGTTTTTCTCCTATGTTGTCTTTTGTGAAATAGATGAAACTTACTTAGTTTAAAATGGCGAGCTTGATTGATCAAGTTCGCCATTTTTGTTTTACTTTGGTACTATTGAATGCGGTTCTTTTTTATCGATATTTTTTTCCTTGACCGTTCACGCTGAATCTCTAAATTATTTACAATTAAATTATTCCATTAGCGCAGGACAGAAACATCTCCCTCGTAAATCAAAACCTCGCCATCAATGAACTCCACCTGAGCCATAACAATATAAACACCCGTCGCTACAGCCTTGCCCTTAAATTGTCCATTCCATCCTTCACGGGAGTCATTCGGCTCTGCTTCTCTACTCTCATACACCAGAGCTCCCCATCGATTAAAAATTCGTAAATAATTAATCTGTTGAACTTCAGGACCTGCGTTCAAAAAGTAAAGATCATTCACGCCGTCTCCGTTTGGAGAAAATGCATTTGGCATAAATACGTTCCTTTCTAAGATGACTTCAACGGAGGTTTCTGCTGTAGCTGTACAGCCGCTTAGCGTGTCTAAAACGGTGAGCTGATATAGGGTATTTTCAACTGGAGTAACTTCTATTTCATCACAATCAGGACAGTCAATTGGCAGACTGTTTGCCGTCCAGTCATAAATGATATTTGAATTAAAAACGTAGGATTCTATCTCTGTACTTTCTCCAAGCCTAATTGATTGATCCTCATTCAATTCTAAAAGAATTTCTTCAGGTGCATCGACTTCAACTTCAAAAGATTGAGCACAGCCACTAAGATCTTGTACAAAAACATTATAGATCCCTGCTATCAATTCATTAAAGACGGTATCCGTTCCATAATAAATGCCATCTAATGAATAGGTATAGCCATCACTCATTCCTCCAAAAGCGGTATCAACATTAATGGTACCACTACTGATACCTTCGGGACAGGTAACCGGGAAAGTTGTCAGATCAGCGAATATCTCATTGGGCTCTGTCAAGGTTCCAGAAGCTACCGTAGTACAACCTGTGATGTCCGTTACCGTAACGATATATTGTCCAACCGTCAAGGTATTGGCAATGGCATTTAAGTCACCACTACTCCACTCATAAGTGTAACCACCACTACCTCCAGTCGCCGTGGCAAGTAAAGCCCCATCAGTCCCATTAAAACAAGCAATCTCTGATTCTATTGTTACCAGCACAGCCACTGCATCTGCGGGTTGGTTGATCGTAATACTTGCGGTTGAAGAACAAGCATTTGCATCAATTACCACAACAGTATGTACACCAGCATCAAGATTAGTCGCTTCTTGAGTCGTCTCTCCATTATCCCAAAGATAAGATTGGGCCGTTCCGTTGATGCTCACCGTAGCTGCTCCATCTGAACCATTAAAACAAGAAACTGGGTTGACTTCTACTGCAGTTGCAATGACTTCGTCTGGCTCTAAAACAACCGTTGACATAATCGCTTCACAATTATTGGCATCTGATACCGTTACCAAATATATCCCAGCGCATAAATTATTTACTGCAGGTCCTGTTTGACCAGTTGGCCATGCGAATTGGTAGGGTGGCGTACCTCCAGTTACCGTAAAACCAACGGAGCCATCACATTCGCCAAAGCAAGAAGTAGCTGTTTCATTTACAGTTGCAGTTAATTCCTCAGGCTCGATGACCAAGGCAGTTGCATCCGCCTGTCCCCATACATCCGTTACCGTTACGTAGTAGGTCCCAGGAGGCAGGTTATTGATAACACCATCACCATTTTGCACGAGCACTGAGCCAACTCCGTTTAAGGAGTTATCTTGATTTTGCCAAACGAAGCCATAAGGTGCTTGTCCTAAATTTATATCAATGGTAAGTGAACCATTTGTATCTCCATTACAAGATAAATTGATATCTGACATGCTCACTTCCACGTTACTTGGAAAGTCGACAGTGACGCAATCTATCCCGATACAACCAATATTGTCTGTTACCGTTACGCAGTAATTTTGACCACCAATCAGGTTGATAGCCGTCTGTGACGTTTGACTGTCAGACCATAAATAAGTAAATGGCCCTTGCCCGCCGACTAGGTTGGCGGTGATTTCTCCATCCGGAATTCCAGGTCCAGTAGCAGAGCTAGTTATATCTGCTGACACGACTAATTCATCTAAAACGATTAGGTTGGCAACAATGGTACTATCACAAGTATTGAAAGCAGTTTCTGTATCCGTCCAAACACCTGTCGTGTTATAAAGTGCGCCGCCAATAATGATGGTTTCACCAAAACAGATTGTAGTATCAATCGTTGTTATATTTTCCGAAAGGACAACTAAACTACCTGTAACGATACTATCACAAGTTGTATAACTTGTAAGCACTTCATTGATCGGACCGGAAGTATTATAAACCACAGAGCCGACTACTAGTACCTCTCCGAAACATAAGGTTTCATCCAATACTGTTTCTATCGGCGTTAGTATTTCTACGTTTCCGACAATAGTCGAATCACAACCTAAATAAGAAGGCAGGACAACATTGATCGGACTAGTTACATTGAATACTGTCGCACCTACAGTCAGCGTTTCGCCAGCACAAAGCGTGGTGTCAATGTTCGTAAATATAGCAGCAGGTTCAATTATATCACCAATGGCAATGGTAATTCCAAAGGCATCAGAAATGGTAAAGCTGTAAGAACCTGCGGGTAAATTATCAATTGAATTATTTCCTCCTTCAGTCGCAATAGTTCCGCTACCATTCATGCT
Organism: uncultured Saprospiraceae bacterium; assembly: GCA_937921775.1. Taxonomy (GTDB): domain Bacteria; phylum Bacteroidota; class Bacteroidia; order Chitinophagales; family Saprospiraceae; genus CALGLS01. Next base: position 51,040 of record CAKZUK010000102.1, on the reverse strand, counting down.
TGCATCGTCAAGATTTTCCCATGAATAATCGTAGGGAGCTGCACCGTTTGATATAGATAGATTTAAAGAACCATCTTCGTCACCAGGGCAATTTAAAGTAACATCATTTAAAGACGTGAGGATATTACTTGGGAATAAAACCAATACACAATCTTCAGCCGTACATCCAATTCCATCAGTAATGGTGACGCAATAATTTTGACCACCAATTAGATTTGTAGCGTTTTGACTTGTCTGACCGTCAGACCATTCATAAGTAAAATTACCTGCTCCTCCAGTACCAACAACGGTGGCCTCTCCATCAGGTGTTTGATATCCTGTAGCCTCAAGAGTTTGAGCAGCAGTAGCTGTCATATCATCTATGATTGCCAAACTTAGGTTGACAACAGAATCACAACCATCTGCAGTGATTAATGTTGGACTGTAAATTCCTGCAACAGCATAATCGGTTCCCCCTACCGTTACGGATTGTCCAAAACAAATAGTAGTGTCAATGATGGATGAAAGCGGAGGTAAAACGGTCACTGTCCCAGTAATTAAACTATCGCAATTATTCCAAGCAGGTACAGTGATGTCCACGACGGAACTAGCATCAAAGACTTCGCCTCCTATCGTAATTGTTTGACCTGCGCAAATGACTTCGTTTATTTGAGTAGTTGACTGCGGTGCAATATCTCCACCATCAATAATATTCATATCGAAAACCCCGGTAGTAGATGTTCCATCACCGTCTATTAATAACCAGACTATTTCTCCAGGTTCAAGACATTGCATTTCCAGTGATTCATCTAGATCTTGGAAAGTATAGTTTGTTCCTATTTCTGAAAAGAAGCCGGTACATTGATCATTATTAGAAGTAAACAAAGCCAACTGAATACCGATTGGGTTGTCAGGGTTACTCATTGCATCAATGATGATATGACCTGATGCTGGAATTGTGAATTGATACCAAACTGTTCGTTGCGGTACAAAAGCAGAAGTCCATGGTTCGTTGAAAGTATAGTCAGAACAAATGTTGGATTGGTTGGTCACCGAAATGAGCCCGCCGTCAGGAACAGCGCCTAAGTTTTCAGCCTCACACATTACATCACCGGCGGAAGTTGCATCAAGATCAGAAATTTCAACACCAAAGAAACCTTCTACTCCACCGGCAACTGTTGCGCCACCATCTATCATCATAAAATAATTTGTATTTGGTTCCAAGCATTCTATGATTCTCATTTCATCTGGTGTTCCTGTATCAGAAGAAAAGAATACTCCAGTCATATTCCCATTGCAGGTACCGTCATCTGATTCGTAAATTCCAAATTGCAATGCTATTGGATCACCATATCCTGATGGATCAGAAGTCAGATTGATTGTTGTAGAAACAGGATCAGGAGAAGTTGTAAAGGAAAACCAAACGGACTGTTCGTTACTAAAAGCGGTATTTGGTTCGTTGACGCCTGTTGCGCAATAGTTGACATAGTTGCTAGTAGTTGCATCACCAAGTACGCCACCATTTGTGAGAACTCCCATATTAATCGCATCACAAATCAAATCATTTGGTGCACCGAAATAAGTTCCACTTAGGTCCAAGGTAAAATTGACTTCGCCCCAAGAGGACAAGCCTGTAGGCATCGTTAAAGTATAATCGACTGATGTGTTTGGAGCAGGAACTATGAAGTCCTGACAAATTTCTTCTTGACAGTCGGGACTGATATTGCAAAAGCTACCATCATCCTCAAATGCTCTTAGACATATTTCAACGACAGTTGGAATAGCATTACCACAAGCTTGTGTGTTGACATATTGTGTATTTGGAAGATCCGTAAAACAGAAGTCGGTTGCCGGATAAGTGACGAGTGCGTTTCCTGCTACACTTACTCTAAATCTCGGGTCGGGATCACCGAAGTTATCGGTACATGTTGTGGTGACCTGCCCACTGTTGATGGTGACTTCGAGTGTTAACTGAGCTTTCAGAGGATTTATGAGGAATAAAAATCCAATGAGAAACAGAGTGGTATGAATAATATTTCCGTGAGGGTTTTGGTGTTGTTTCATATCGGGAGAATTGCTTAAAATTGTTTCCTAACTATTAGTTGTTGTTTTGTTTTATAACGTTTGGTCCTAGCTTGAAGATGCTTGTAACTTACTTTTAGCTGCCTGAAAGCCAAATGCAAGTCATAGTACGACAAGGTAAATGGGCCGCAATATTAATTGTTTTTGGTGATGATATATTGTATTAAAGTTGGATGTGGCCGTTAAACTTACGTTAAACTGCTGTTGCTCAGCTTGTTTAGGCGGATGTGTAGGGCGCTGAGACCTGTAATGGGATGCTTAAAAATACGATTTTTTGGGGAATGTTGTTGGGATTTTTTTGGCTTTGGTCGTGTTTTGTCAACTGGGTTTGCTAGTAGGATTTTTCGAATTTTGATTTGTGGAGATTTCAGTTTGTCTTCGAAAGAGATGGGGGACATTTTTAGAAGTTTGGGAGGGCCTGGGTTTGACTTGTTTTATTTGGGATTAGAGATATTTTTCTTAAGTTTATTTATTCACTGTCTAGAAGCGAATGTAGATGTTTGAGGCGATCATTATTATGGCTTCCGCCTAATTGTTAACTGTATCATACTTCGACTCTACCTGGCAGCTAGACAGACAGATTTAAAAACATTTCTAAGAGTGATGCAGCCAAAATATTCAAGCAACTGTATTCTCGGTCGACCTGTAAAGTCCGATGACCGAGCAGCTGATCCGTTACAATTTTTCTAATACTATCAATAGTGATCTCCAAGAAAATACCGCATACCGAATCCTAGTGAATAAGTCCAGTAGACTTGCTCATAGCCTTCTTGGATAAACGTTGGGGATCGACGTAAGCTTGCTTTTAAGAACAGTTGTTTGCGTTCGGAAAGTTGGTACTCCCCGCCTATTCCGACTTGGAAACCGAATCTGCTTTTTATATCAAAAACGGTATTATCTATTATCTGGTTGGTACCATCATATTTGATGATATTATTGCGGCCAAAGAAATCGTGTCCGAAGGCATATGAAATACCGACTGAAGTATTAATAGCTGTTTTGTTAAATTGAAAACGTCGGCCTATATTTAGTGGGATACTATAATATTGAAAAGTATTCCAATGTCGTATTTTTCTATCTTTATTTTCTATGTAAGGTCGCATGCCTGCAAAAAACACCGTGTCCATAGCGGCATCTAAGAAGTAGGAGGATTTATCATATTCGGCAATCGTTGTATCTGATCTGTAGAAACCATCATATTTAAATAATTCTCTGACCCCTTGGTATTCAACACCTATTTGTATCATCCACTTTTCTTTTATTGCTAGGCCAAATTCTAGACTTATAGCACTGTATATTTTCGGCGTTTCCATGTTCTTGTTTGCTTCCAATTGAGCATTGACTGTTGGATCTGAGTTGGTGTACTTCGTTTTCCGTTGTGGCAAACCAGCCACAAAACTTGGTTCCGCGTAGAATGTATATTTCTTAGGCTCTGAATCCTTTTTCTTGTATTTGCTTTCTACTTCAATACCATTTTTAGTTATATCTGTTTTTAATTCTTGGAAAAGGAAATTTTCTGAGTTTACAAAAAGTCTTGTTATAATTGCTTGCTTTGTTTTATCTTTTGAAATTTGCTCAACTAGTGTTTGTTTTAAGATTAAACTTTCTGTACTAAGATTTTCGGATCTTGTCTCTGTATTTTTGATTATAGTTTCAGGAATAGCTGTGCTCGCTCTAGGAACTGTTGCAAGTTGATTAATTGAATCCATATTGAGGATTAAATTAGTTGGTACTTTATTTTCTTTGTCAGAATTAATATTTGTTGAACTTGATTTTCCAGCATAATTTGAGGCTTCAGGAAAATCCTTTTTTTGATTATGGTTTTTCGTATCACTTGTTGTTTTAGATACTGATTCAGTTGACTGTGTGATTGAATGTCCACTTAGTTCATTTGCATTGTCCGTGTTATTTTTTGGCAAAAGGCCCATATTCGTTATTGCGTTTTCTTTTTCCTTTTGTGCTGTATTTTCATCAATGTTTTTAGCAGTAGCTAAATCGCCTAAAGTAGTCTCCGTCAAGTCATTTTTGTAAACACCCCAGCAAGTCACCATCAATAATAAAGGAAGTAGGAAGAACAACCACTTCCATTTCGAAGGAGATTCCTTTTTGGAAAGCGTTGCCTCCAAGCCAACCAATAGATCTTCCTTGTCCCAGTCGACCTTATGTTGCTTCAGTTTATTTTTGAAATGTTTTTCCATTTTATTCTTATTTAGGAACCTTACCAAAATCAACCTGCTTTTAGTCCAGTTTTTCGATCGTCCTGTATTCCTATATTTTTCTCTATTAGTTTACGTAGTAGTTTCTTTGACCGTGTAAGTTGAGAACGAGATGCACTTGCAGTAATTCCAAGCATTTTGCCAATTTCCTCATGCTTATAGCCTTCTACAACATTCAAGTTGAAAATAACCCGACATCCTTCTGGAAGTTCTTGTAAGAGATTCAAAATATCTTCTGCCTCCAATGTTTCAATGATGGATGTTTCTCTTGATGGTTCTTGTGCAAAAATCGTTTCCGTTTCAAAACTTAATCTGTTTTCTTTCTTGTAATTTTGCAGCGCTTTATTAATTAGAATTCTGCTAATCCAAGGGCCAGGCATTCCTTTTTCAATATCAAATTGTTCAATCTTTTCAAAAAACTTTATAAAACTATCTTGGACTAAATCCTTTGCTGCCGATTGATCCTTTGTATACCGGATGGCGATCGACATCATATCATCAGCATAGGTAAGGTATAGCTCTTTCTGAGCGGACCAGGTTCCTTTCTTTGCTGCTGCGATTAGGATTCGTATGTTGTCTTTGTTGGTCAAGTTTGTTTTTTGTCTTTTCGTTTTAAGAAGCGCAGAGTTTTTATTTACATTAATCTCTGCGCTTCTTTTTAGTATTAACTCAGCTTAACAATCACTGACTGTTCTTGCGAAGTACTCTGCTAGTTTCTCTGGCTAAACAGATTGTCCGGACAGCTTTACCGGCCATTAGGGGCTTACTGAAGTCTTGCTCTGAATGATCCGCTTAGGTTCCCTAATGAGGTTTCAAAAGGATTGTAGGCCGTTCCGTTGAAGGTTCCTTCTATGAAGTCGCCATCGTTTAAGGTGATGCTAATGCTTAGGTTTGGTCCACCAAGGATGACCCCTTGAGCACCATACCAAATTGCGTCTCCCAGTATGTTGGTTCCTACATTTGCATCCGATATTTCAAAAGAGATATCTGTACCATTATCATAGTCCTTATCTTTTTGTTTCAATAGCAATCTACCATCCGATAAAATATTGGCGTAGGTAAATATATCTGGTTCAATTGTAGCTCCACCTCCGATGCTATAATTCAAATAGGTGTCATCATCTTGGCAAACTGTAATGTCTGAAAGGTTATCTTGTCCAGCAACATAATTGATAAGGACTTCACCATATTTTCTTGGGTTCTGAGTAGCAACTGTAACAACCATAGCCGGATCTATTTCAAAGTTGCAATTCCAATGTCCAAATCCTGCATTTCCCCAAGAATGTATGGTCATACCATCAATTTGGAAAAAGATAGAAATATCATCCAATTGTGTTCCGCTACAATCATAAGCCGTAAAAAATTCACCGCCCAAGTCTCTATCAAAATTATAAGACTGATCCAATAAAATTCCAAGGTCTGTGTCTTGAGAAAATGATCCCAAGTCTATTGTTCCGATATCAAAGCAATCAATCACATAATGAAGGAATAAGGGTTCATTCGCCAATGTTGTTATTTCAAAACCAGCAAAATCATTATAAGACTGAGCTGTTCCGATTAATTCGTCACTAGCATTAGTGATGTAAAAGTATTTCACTCCTGACAGGTTATCCTGTAAGGTGGCCTTCAATTTAATGTATGGTCCACCTCCACTAACTGCTTCGCCTGTAACTTCGGGAAAGTTATTTCTGATAAGGTTTGTGCTAAACGGAGTTCCGGTGATGGTATCTACTTTTACAACATTATTGTAGTATTCCGATGACTCAAACAATAGATAAGCTCCTTCTACAGGGACAGCTTGTTCATTAAATTTAAACCAGCCTCTTTCATCCGTATTCACTTCGTCAATAGCAACACCATCAAACATTAACTTTACAGATACATTGTGTAATACTTGGTTACGAAGTGTCCAATGAGATAGGCTTCCTGGTTCGTTTACTCCTCCTACTATTTCCATATCAACAACCGTCACTGCGATTGGTGTGGGTAAAATTACATCGCTGCTAATGGTGTCTTCATTTTGACAAGCGGTCAAGAATAATGCGATGATTAGAAAACTTAGATTAATATATTTCATTGTAATTTTATTTTGTTAGTCATTTCATTGACTTAGATTGCCACCTAAATTCCTTGAAAATCATTTTAGTTTTTTAATGGGTTGATCAACGTTACAATGATATTACACCTGAGCAATGGAAAACGCTTGAAAGAGATGGATCTTTTTTGAAAAAATTTAGATCTTGCCTTAGCATTGGCCTTTTTTCCTTTTGAATTAAGGTCCTAATGATGAAGGCAATAGCCGTATTTTACTTGCTTTGGTCACTTCACCGGCACCTCGCTTCCAGACAGCTAAGTTCCCATTCCTATTCCTCCTCTTCAGTTCCTAAGTATCTGAACACCAGCTCAGGAGCTTCTAATATAGATTTTGTCAATTGATAGTGTTCTGTTTCTTTATAGTCCTTCTTTGTGATTTTTCCGTCTTCAAAATAAAAGACTTCGGAGTCTGGTACAGACATGATGATGGGCGAATGGGTCGCGATGATAAAGTGCGCTCCAGTGGTTTTTACTTTTTCTATGATGAGTGCTAGGAGGCTGAGTTGGCGAGTGGGTGATAGCGCTGCTTCTGGTTCGTCGATGAGGTAGAGGCCCTTGGCAGTGATACGAGAAGTGAAGAACTTTAGGAAACCTTCGCCGTGGGAAAGCTCCTCCATATTGGCGGTGTAGCGTTTGATGAAGGCATTTTTTTCGCCTTCTAGCGCACCAAGGGTTAGTTTGATATCACCACCGGTGAAGGTTTCTTTTACATCTTCTATTTCTTTCTCTAGTTCTTTTATTTCGTTTCTGATGTTTCTGGCGAAGCCGATGAAGTCCTCCGCTCTTACGAAAAACCCGTGGCGTGTTTTTTCTGTGTAGCGGATGCTTAGATAGTTCGCTAACTTATTTGCCGCAGCTAAAGATTCGTCATCTTCTAATCGGAATGAACCTGCCAAAGGGACTTCGGTATATGCTGCGATGGCTTCTAGTATGGTTGATTTTCCGCTACCGTTTTCACCTACGAAAAAAGAGATGTTCTTTTCGAATTGTAGTTCTTCTAAGTTTTTGACGAGAGGAAGGTTGTATGGAAATTCGTTGGCTTGGTCTTCTGGATAGTTTCTTAGTCTTAGTGTCGAAATAATCATGTTATCAATTTGTTTGTAGGTCAATAGGCTCTACTATATTATTGATGCACAATATACATCTTAATCTCGTAGATCAAAGTCAATTGTAGCGTTCCCTACAGCAGCTCTCCCCTCTTGTCAATTGCAAGTTCTTCATTCAATGTCACTCTAATAATATTTCCATTTACCACAGCACTTAGGTCACTTAATCTTCGCTATTGCCGCAGGAAATTGGAGAAGTATAAATCTGAAAGACACAGAAATTATTATATAGTTTAAATTGACTACCTGCTTATTTCAATCAAAGTTGAAAATTTCATTCTTGAATCTCAATAGTAATCTCTTCATCAAAATGCTTATAAAAATATACCTCAAAAAATATTATTGCGAGAAGCTCTTTGACTTTTATGCTGTTTGAAATAGTTTGAATTTCGATTTGCAAACGATTATTTACTGATTTAAAACCAAGGGCTTTTAACTTACCATCAACATGCTTACTTTTAAAATATCGATCTATTATTTTTTTATCATCGGGGAATTTAATAACTAAGGTCTCCCCTAAAGACTTTTCAAAATCAATAAATAAGCTCTCATCACTTCTTAGCTTAAGCCTAAACGACTTTATTTCATCAGCAGCCAAATTAGAAATCAGCTCGTCAATTACTTCTCCGTCCAAATATTCCTTTATTGGTTCAGATTCAAGTTTCTCAATGTGTTCTCTTTTTTTCTTTAAGATTTCATTCTTTTGTCGTTCAAGGTAGTTTTCTAAAAAGCCTTGATTGCTATTCTTATTTCTCAGTTGGGGAGCATCATATTTCACAGTCTTGAGTCTTTCCTCATACTGCTCAAGGCTTTCTTTTTGTCGCTCTATCTTAAGTCTATTCGTATGATCTAATTCAGCCAATACATGAAGTTTACTATTTACCAGATCGAGTCCATCCGAAAAATATTGAGCTGATTGAAAGTCCTTTTGCTCTACGCATTTATTAACTTCACTTTCTAAGTTTAGTTTTTCTTGTTTTAGATGTTTGATTAGTAGTTGCAGGTTGTTATTCACTGTTGCTTACCTTGTTTCGTTATTTCAATTATTCATTGGCTTCATCACTTATTTCATTCTTTACTTCATTGTTTATTTTTTCCGCTTCCGGAAACCATATTTCAAATCAAAGCCATGAGATTTTATTTTATCTACATCGGTCCTTTCATCTATTGTTGATTCAGTATTCCCCAAAACTCCGTTAAGATATTGTTCTATTTCTTGGTAACATTGAAAAGCATCTTTAACTTTGTGGAAGCCAATATTCTTTAAATTTGGATTGACAATAAGGTCTTCTATTGGTCTACGGACGGATCCTGTCCAAGATGAAATTTCTACCAAGTCAAAATCAAAAATATAACTTGGGTATAAGAATATTGGTTGTCCTATTTCGTGAAATAGATAGCTTAATTTTTCTTGTGGACTATTAAATTCCATCAAAGCATCTTCCCAGTAAAGCTCTTTTCGTTTTTTCCAATTTCCAATAAGTTCATACTTCAGCTCATCCATAGAGTATTCTTTCTCTCTGCTTTTTAGAAAACGTCTTAGATCATCTTTAGAATAGAAAAAACTAAGTTCCGGATTCTTTGCGGTATGCAAGTTCTCTAAAGCACATTTACAGGTATATATTTTGCCACAAAACCCGATTAGGAAATCGACCAAGTACAAATCTCTAGTAATATTTTTTGAGCTTGGCCTTAATTTAATTACTTTCCCGTAACCAAGCAGCTCGTCTAATTTATTTTCCGTATCGTTTAGTTTTGGAACTTCTATAACATGAGTTTGTCTTTTGTAGATAGTTGAGTTATCCAATCCCAATGATTGAACGCCATCATAATAATCTTTATATTTTGAAATTATTTTCATCCGGTATTTATCTCAACAGCCTCAGAAAAAGTATATTATTTTAAATATCTACACAAAAAAATATTCTATAGAATTTGCTCGTAGAAATACGATCTCACAACTTCTCCAAAAATTCCAACTCCTCCCCGATCCGCTTCAATAATTTATCCGCATCTCTAAGCCCTTTGCCCAATGATCTATTTGCCTTTTTATCTTCCACGTTCACACTTTTAAAAACAGTAACGACATCTGTCATTTGAGTTTCTGCTTTTTTCAAATTTTGTTTTGCATAATCTGCCGTCCATTTCCTTCCCTTAAACTTTTTATTTTTTGCCTTGATGTAATCATTGAACAGATCTACTGAATTATTAAACTTTTTAAATGTTTGATCCATCAAATCAGGTTGACTATGTAGATCGTATAGATTGGCATTCTTCGTTGTATTTTTTCTCCATTTTGCGATAAGTCGAATCCCATCACCTAAATCTTCTGATCGGCTCACCTTTTCTTTCATTCGCTCTTTTTCACTTTTATCTATATATGCTGTGATTAGCGATTCATAGTTGAAATCGGCATCAGATTTAGCAGGTTCAGTATTGTTTTCAAAATCAGAATAAGTGATTGGCTTAGTTGATAATTGCCAAATCGGATCGTAAGGCATATGGTTTTTCAGCATTTCTTCTGATGAGACATCATACCATTGTTCGCCATATAATTGTACAAATTTTCGACCATCTTCTACATAGCCAGCTCCCCAAGTGGCGTCGTATAACTTCCAAGTTCCATTTACTTTTATCGCATTCCAAGCATGACCAATTTTTCGATTTAGCTTGCCTTTGCTTGTTTTGGTGTAGCCTTGTACCACATAAGATTCGTAACCCAGTTCGTTTACTATTGCATCAAATAACAATGCGTAGTCTTCACAAACTCCTTTCTTTCGTTTGATTACAGTTTGCAACAAATAATTTTCGTATTCTTTGGATGTTCTAAATTCTGCATGCTTCTTCGCAATGGATCCATTCTCAATTTGTTTCATCTTTTTGACGTCGTATTTTATGTTGTTAGACAACCAGTCAAAAATAGATTTAATGCTGTCTTGCTCAAATTCTATTTCGTTTATTGTTTCGGTGACAATGGAGGATTGTGCGAAAGTGATTTGAGATGCTAGTAAAATTAGGACAATTAGTTTTTTCATTGTTTTATTTATTTTATTTGGGAATTATATATTTTTTGGGCTTCATCCTTTTGGCTGTAGCCTAAAAATTAGGAAGAGTAGGCTGAAAAGACTCAGCGATTAAACTGTAAATTAATTTTGGCCTAGCACTTAATTTGTTTGATGGAAATACTTGTCGCTTTTTTTGCATTTCTTAAAGACAATAACACACTAACTCACTATGAGTCAGCTGTTTAGCAATTTATAAAAAATAAGAAAACATCAAATAATTTTGTTCCATCACTTAGAAAAATGTATTTATACAAAAGTTTATTGAAAGCTTTCCAATGATTATTTTTTTTACAAAAAATTAGTCCTCAAACCTCTTACACTAACAGCCTTTAGTTTGACCAGTTATTCCATTCAACAATATAACAACTTAATCTCAAATCAAAGACTAAAACTTCACTTCAAATGAATAGCAATAGTTCGCTCCTTTGGATTAATCTCAATCCAATCTGTCGCTTCCATATCCGGAATACAGTCTAACATATCGGTTCCTCTTGCGCATCTTCTCAGTGCATATTTACCCAAGTAGATCGTCATTTGATAAACGACTTGACCACTTTTCCCTAACCAAGCGATCGTTTCAATTTTGCGCTTATCGTTTAAATCCTTTTTTGAAATATAATGTTGCGCTATTCCATCACACCAGAATCCATTGAGGTCTTCACGCTTCAAGTTAGTAAGTGCGGTACCTAAGTAATATTCTAAATGAACACAGAAGCTTTGATTAAAAGTCCCATGGTTCCAATGCTCTCTTTTATCAATTATTTTTTTGGTCCAATCACCGAAAGAAAGTAATTTAAACTTCACTTTAACATATTGAGGAACAGTCAATTTTTCACAATAAAACAAGTCAATGAGTGCAGCTGAAGCCATCCCTTGATCAGGATCGAGTTCTACTAATTCAATAAACTTTGTGATTTCGGAGTCAGAGAATTTTCCTTTGCGCTCTATCCAATTCTTAAAGGAGCTGTAACGATAGTGTTCGCTATTCGTATCCGCTCCTTCTTGGAATTCGAGGGTTTGACTAGCTAGTTCTGATTCTAAAATAAATCCGTATGCTAGCCATTTTGGATGGTAATTTAAATTTGTACCTCTTCGTTGATTTTAAATATTATTGTTTTTCCCTTTTCAGGAAAACTGACTAGAGTTTCGATGCAAATAGCGCTATTTGTTTCAGTAGAAATATCAGTGATACCACAGATAAGACTTGTTGTATGTGTAACCGTCCTTAAAGAAGAATTCGTTCCATTCGGTGAAAACGTTCATATCTATTACCAATAAAAAAGACCGCCCAGTACTCACTAGCCGGCCCGAAACTCATTTAACACGTAAGTTTTATTTACTTATTCTAGTAAATATATTTTCATTAATCTCATCTAATTAGTTTAACGGAATTATTTAAAAAATTTGGTCTCGTTACTTATTGGAGATGAAAATTCTGCGCTCGATTGAAATTGAAAAAGCCTGAGCAAATGCTCAGGCTTAAATTAAATGGACATTACACCATTTAAAAAATAAAAAATGTGAAGCGTATTCATTTGGTTTATTGACGCATCTAATTCACTTGATTTTTTATAAAAATAATTCATTTGGTTTTTTGTTGTATTGAAACAGCTTATTGTTCTTTTCAAGATTGTACTACAAAATTACTCATAACTAAGAGGCTATAAAATAGGGTCTGCCTAGGAGTTCAGTAGGGTCTTGCCCCTATACTGTGCCTTAGCCAATTGGTAATTCAAATTTTTAACCCGCTATTTAATTAGCTAAACTCACAAACTCACTCTCTGAAATAATTGGGTTTATAAAATTTATTCGATTATTTACAAGACAAATTGAAGGTATAAACTGAGCGTTTATTAGATGTGGATTTAAAAGTTGGGACATCCATATATAGGTATAGGGAGTCATTAGGTGGAAAACTTTGACCTTGTGCTATAGCGTATCCGATAAAGTTTGGAGAAGGAGAAAATGAGAAAAAAATATCTACCGATATAACTTGATTAAGCATAAGTAATATGCATCTCTATTTATAGCTATTTTGATAAAAACCTGTAAGACCTTTGGATTTTGCACAAGCAAAAGCTACACCCACTAGATTTGGCCATGAGCCATGTTTTTATTTGTAATATTGAGTGTTTCTCACCTCTTTCCAATACCATGCATTTCTTGCCCAACAAAGCCCTCAGGAAATTCTTCCACCCCAGGAAAACCCAAGCGAATATCACGACCGTCATGTGGAATGTAAGCCGTACCAAACAACCAATCCCAGACGCTCAAGCTCAGTCCAAAGTTGATTCCATTTTGGCGATCAGCCGGCAAGTCATAACTATGATGCCAGATATGCATCTCTGGACTATTGAAGATATATTTCATAAATGGCCCTAATGCAAAAGCAGCAATCAAGCCTACAACTACCGGAAAAATAAAAGCATAGTCAATCGCAGAACCATAGGTACTCATCAATACTAAACCGATCAAAGCACCAAATACGCCACCTGTTATTCTCCCGTCAATACTAATGTTAGAATGATTGTAATGACCAACTGCCAATGTAAAAATATGAATCACAAAAAAGTCATTTAAGCCAATTCCAATCATTGCCAAAGGAATATATTCTATGGTTCGATAAACGACATTCTCCATCCAGTGATAGCGCAAATGCGCTGCAAAGCCCATTTGTTCCACCGAATGATGCACTTTATGATACTCCCACAAAAAAGGCGAGGCGTGTAACAAACGGTGTATCCACCACTGCACAAAATCCCGAACTAAAAAACCTAACAACAGATGCCCCCACAATGGCCAAGATGCCACCTCAAAAGCCACCAGATTTCGAATCCCAGCGGCGCCCATCATATCTTTAAATAACTGAACAACAACATCTGAAGCTGCATTGTAAATAATCAGAGAGAAAAGAAAAAAGTTGAAAAACATATAGAAGAAATCCAACCAAAAGTCCTTACGAAATCTAGCTTGATCTTTTCGCCAAGGAGCGATCCACTCCAATCCAAAAAAGAAAGCAGAGATCAAAACCAACCAAAGGAAATAGTTGTGAAACCAAGGTTCTGACTGAAAAGTTATTTCCCGAACTAAGTATCCGGCATAACTTTCATATGCATTTTTGAATGTATCGAAATAGGTCATTATTGTTAAACAGATATTTTATTAAAAAGTTTGCTCAAAATCAGAGCTCAAATTAAATCTTACAATTTTTCAATTTAAAGCGTATATATTCTACTTTTTAAACCTCATGCCATTTATTATTTTACATTTTAAACATTTTACAATGTATTATTCTAATTTTAAATTGCAATTTAGCAACTAATTCGTATATTCATCGCTTTATTTGACTAATGTACCGAATTAAATTTACTACTAAGTTCCGCGATTTGTTTATAAAACGACCAAAATATAATTATTAAAGAATGATCCTTGGCATACTTAAAGAACCCGCTCTTGAAAGTCGTGTTGCTATGGCACCCGGCAGCATCGCAGCACTAGAAAAATTAAAGATCGGAAAAATATTGGTAGAAACCGGTGCCGGACTTGCTGCCTACTTCAACGACCAAACTTACACCGATAAAGGAGCTATCATCTCCGATAGGGCAAGTATACTCAAAGAAGCACATCTCATCCTCTGTATCCATCCACTCGAAAATTCAGAGCTAGAACAGCTTAGTCCTTCACAAGCACTATTGGGACAATTTAATCCTCTTCAAAATACAGATTTTGTAGAGGCCTTATTAAATAAAAACCTGAGTGCATTTAGTTTGGATACCATTCCGCGAACCACTCGTGCACAAGCAATGGATGTTTTGTCATCAATGGCTACAGCCTCCGGTTATCAGGCTATTTTAAGAGCAGCAACATTGCTACCACGCTTTTTTCCCATGTTTATGACTGCAGCAGGTACGATAAAACCTGCCAAAGTTTTGATACTTGGAGCAGGCGTGGCGGGCTTACAGGCCATTGCAACGGCACGTCGATTGGGCGGTGTAGTTGAAGCATTTGATGTACGTTCTGCAGCCAAAGAGGAGGTTTTGAGCCTTGGGGCTAAGTTTGTGGAAGTGGAAGGCGCTGTCGAAGATAAAAGCGCAGGAGGTTATGCCATTGAGCAAACAGATGATTTCAAAAAACGGCAGGCTGCATTAATTCAAACGCATTGTAAGCAATCCGACGTAGTGATTTGTACAGCTCAAATTCCAGGAAGACGAGCACCTTTACTAATTGAAAAAGCAACAGTGGAAGCTATGAAACCTGGTTCTGTGATTGTCGATCTAGCTGCCTCTACTGGCGGTAATTGCGAAGTGACTGAAAATGGAAAAACAATTCAATATCATCAGGTCAATATTATTGGTGAATCTAATTTACCTGCGAGCATTCCTTCTGACACTAGTAATATGTATTCTAAAAATATTATCAATTTCTTGAAAATATTACTCAAAGATGGCGAAGTTGAATATAATTTTGAAGACGATTTAATTACGGGAACTTGTATTGCTCATCAGGGAAACATCCACAGCGAAAGAGTCAAAAGAGTAATGACTGCTAAAGCGTAAATCGTTTGAAAAAAACCATTATAAAAATTTAATTAAACATAATCAACATGGATATCGCAGATTTTTTCATCCAAAACAAAGAATTTATTTACGTTGTCATCCTGAGTATTTTCTTAGGAGTAGAAATGATTTCAAATGTACCAGCAGTGTTACATACGCCCCTAATGTCAGGAGCGAATGCCATACATGGCGTTGTCATTATTGGCGCAATCATCGTAATGGGGCTTGCCGATCCTAACGATTATCTCGCTTTAGGACTTGGATTTCTAGCTGTTGTAATGGGAACATTGAATGTGGTAGGCGGATTTGTGGTCACTAATCGAATGCTGGAAATGTTTAAGAAAAGGAAATGAAAAGTGGGAAGTTGGACGTAAATATGTGCCATGTGAGTAGGTGAAATTTTCTACATCCTAGTCTCATCTTCCAAGTCTAAGCCTAAGTGCATTAAATAACAGGAAAACCAAATCAAGCATGTCTCCATTTATACTAGAAATATCTTATCTAATTGGTTCTATTTCATTTATTGTAGGATTGAAAATGTTGAGTCATCCAGAAACTGCCAGACGTGGAAATATCTATGCAGGTATCGGAATGCTCATTGCCATTGCAGGTACCATATTTTTGTATAAGAATAGTGAAGGACAAGGCATTGGTAATATTCCGTGGATATTGGCAGCGATGGTCATTGGTACCGTCATAGGTTATATGATGGCGATGAAAGTCAAGATGACCGCGATGCCTCAGATGGTTTCATTTTTTAATGGAATGGGAGGTGCCTGTGCTGCGATCATTTCGATCGTAGAATTTAATGCCCACTCAGGACATCCTGAAAAAGGATTTTTGGCCATTGTGTTTTTAGGATTAGCGATTGGAGCGGTTTCATTCAGTGGTAGTATGGTGGCCTATGGAAAGTTAGATGGCAAAGTCAAAGATGCAAGAGGAAATATGTTTGTCTACATCAATAATTTATTTCTACTTGGGCTAGCGATCTTGATTGGTATTGGGGTGTTTAATCCAGATATGTTTGGACATTCATTGATTTGGATATTGCTAGCCGCCTCTTTACTATATGGTGTTTTGTTTGTATTGCCGATTGGTGGTGCAGATATGCCAGTTGTTATTTCCTTACTAAATTCGTTCACAGGAGTTGCTGCGGCACTGGGTGGATTTCTATATGGAAACCAAGTGATGTTGACGGGTGGTATCTTAGTAGGTTCCGCTGGTACTATTTTA
Organism: uncultured Saprospiraceae bacterium; assembly: GCA_937921775.1. Taxonomy (GTDB): domain Bacteria; phylum Bacteroidota; class Bacteroidia; order Chitinophagales; family Saprospiraceae; genus CALGLS01. The sequence continues at coordinate 34,709 of CAKZUK010000102.1, read as the reverse complement.
ACGGTACTTATGTGTAAGGCGATGAATCGTTCTTTGATGAATGTTATTGTGGGTTCCTTTGGTGCTGCTGCTGGTGCCGCGACTAGTGCGGATGGAGATAAAGTAGCAAAGGAAATAAATGCAACAGATGCTGCCATTCTTTGTGCTTATGCTAATAAGGTTTGTATTGTTCCTGGTTATGGATTAGCTGTTGCTCAGGCACAACATACTTGTCATGAATTTGAAAAACAACTAGCACAACGTGGCGTTGAAGTCATTTATGCCATTCATCCCGTGGCAGGTCGCATGCCGGGGCATATGAACGTATTGTTGGCTGAAGCCGATGTTGATTATCCAAAAATGTTGGAAATGGATGATGTAAATCCGATGTTACCAAATACGGACGTTTGTATTGTTGTTGGTGCCAATGACGTGGTAAATCCCGCGGCGGAAGAAGATCCCTCCTCTCCTATTTATGGTATGCCGATCATTCAAGTTTCGAATGCTAACAATGTGATTATCATGAAACGAAGTATGGGAAAAGGTTATGCAGGAATTGAGAATGATTTGTTTTTCCGTAATAAAAGTCGGATGCTGTTTGGAGATGCTAAAGACTCTTTGGGTAAATTGATTGGAGAGTTGAAAGAGTTGTAGTATTTATTTTGTTAAGCCTAGCCCATCTTTCGTCGATCCAACTCCTCTTTTATAAAGGAATACTCCCGACTCATATCACCAGACACCGCTGTATTCTCTTTAGCGCGACGAATCAAATAAGGTACCACTTCTTTTATCTGACCATAAGGCAAATACTTCGCAACATTATATCCAGCATTAGCAAGATTGAATGATAGATTGTCGCTCATACCATAAAGTTGACAAAAGCTGACATGAGGATGTGATATTGGAATTTTGCGTTCCTTGATTAATTCTGCCATGAGACGAACACTTTCCTGATTGTGGGTGGCATTACAAAAACCAATTTCTTGATAATTGTCAAGGCAAAAACGAATACCTGTATCATAGGCATCGTCGGTAGCTTTTTTGCTTTTTTGAATGGGTGATGGGTAATCCATTTCATCCGCTCGTTCACGTTCTTTTTCCATGTAAGCTCCACGAACTAATTTGGCACCTAACATGTAGCCTTCGTTTTGCGAAAGAGAAAACGAGTCGATTAGATATTGGAGTCGATCGTGGCGATACATTTGAAAAGTGTTGTAAACGATGACCTCATCTTTGTTGTATCGCTTCATCATTAAGCGTACGAGGTGGTCGATTGTATCTTGGATCCAGCTTTCTTCCGCATCAAAAAAGACACCTACTTTTCTTTCATGAGCGAGATGACAGATGGCATCGATCCGCTTTAATACATTTCGATATTCGGAACGAGTTTCGCGGGTCAAGGCTTCTCCTTTTTGGATACCTTCGAGTAAAGCAAAACTAGCGAGCCCAGTAATCTTGGTACTAATGACAGGTACGCTGGCATTGGTAAATGCAAATTCAATAGCTCGCATATTTTCGTTCATGGTGAAGTTGAAATCTTTTTCTTCGGTTTTCGCCTCAGCACCATAATCCAAAATAGATTGAATATTAGATTCGTATAGTCTAGAAATTGCAGGTTGAGATTCGAGCAAAGTACGTCCACCTACAAATTGCAGAAAGATCGTTTCTTTGATGACTTTGTTGACGAAAGGCAGGCGCATTTTTAATGCAACTAAACCCAGCGAAGACATAGAGTCCACCAACCATTGCTTATTCATTAAGTTGAATAACCAGGCCGATTTTTTTAGTTCTTTATTTGATTTGCTTGAAAATGCAATTTCTGTATTCGAGAAATCGATGGCTTCCTTGGCAGCTCCCATCTATATTATTATTTTATGAGTTTCCTCGTTAGTTTAATTTAAGTCCCTGTTTTAGCATCGCTATGACAGGTCACTTTTATTCCAAATATCCCAGGCATATTCCGCTTGTGCGACTAGCATCTCCAAACCATTTTTCACTTGACAGCCTTTGGAATCTCCACTGTTCAAAAATACAGTTTTTTCCGGATTATACACCAAATCATAGAGGCTATTCCGCTTTGTAAGTAAATTATATGGAATATCTGGTGCCCGCTCAACATTGGGGAAGGTGCCCAGTGGCGTGGTGTTGATAATCAAGGAATAATTAGTTAAAATACTACCGTCCAAATCAGCATAAGTTAAGTTTCCTTTTTCTAAGGTTCTGGATACTTTTAAGAATGGAATTTCTGCCTTTCGCAAAACATATGCGATTCCTTTTGAGGCGCCTCCTGTGCCTAGAATCAAAGCTCCTTTCGGCTTTTCCTTCAACCAAGAAAAAAGGGAATCTCTAAACCCTAAGACATCAGTATTATAGCCTTTGAGAATTCCATTATTGATGGAAATAGTATTGACCGCTCCAATTTCTGCAGCATCTTCTGAAAGTTCGTCTAGGAAGGGTATGACCGATTCTTTGTAAGGTATGGTTACGTTGATTCCGTGCAGATTAGCATGTGCTTTTAGCAATTCAGGAAACTCATCAATAGAAGCCAGTTGATGGAGCTCATATTCGCAATCGGCGATTTGCTCTACTTCAAACTTATTGGTAAAGTACCTTTTGGAAAAGGAATGTGTGAGTGGATTGCCTATTAATGCGTATTGCTTCAAATTAAAATGACTAAACTTGTATGATAAAATTTAGATTACTGGATTATCATAAATCATAACCCACTTTTTCAATTTTTGTTTTCGTGGATCTTACTTATAATTATTTCTGCCTCTTCTTTAAACCGTTTGATCTCTGGCAAGAAAACTAGATATGCAAGGAAGTGTACAGTTGCAACTCGATTTTTATAATCCTTGTCTGTCAATGCATATTCTACAAAACCAGACATTTCCCTTTTATATAAGTAATTAGCCCACCAATGATAATTTTTTTTCCAATGCTTATAATTGTCTTTAAAGTCATCAGCTCTCATTTTATCATCAACTTCGATTTCTAGCATTCTTTCTGTATAAAAATCAATGATCTCATTGACCAAGGTATCATTTGACATTTGACTTCCTGTGTTGTATTCTTTCAAAAGATTGATACCTCTACTGTCAAACGATATTTCGGGAAACCCCAAAATCAAATATGCGATTCGGGGATCTTCTTCATAGTCTTTTCTTGTTATAGAATCATTTAAAATTTTAACAAAGTTTTTTTTCTGCTTTGTTGTAAAACCCTAGCACTTCATCAACTTCTTTGATATCATTTTTCAAATCTTCACTTACTGCAATTAGTATTTTTCGCAATTCTATCTTGTCTTTTCTAGCCTCATTCCAATTGTTGATAGATACTGCTATCAGTATTCCGATTACTAGGAAAATAATTTCTTTTATTGCCGATAAAATGAAGCTCTTCTTTTGAGTTGACATCTTAGTTTACATTTGAGGTGTTTTACTGAACTGAGTCTAAATTTGTCCTGATTTTAAAATTCTAATGCTTAGACTCACTGCCAAATCGTTCTAATAAAAACACAGCAGCGAAACCTAATATCGCACAGATAACAACAGCTAGTACCAAAGGTTCTCCAGCAGTATATCCTGATGGTAAAACATTCTGCTCCATCAATATTTTTTTGGGAATGACACCCCCGGCTAGTGAATCAATGATGCCACCTTCTTCAGTCATCCACTTGGTTGCGTTTCGCCAAGGCCAGATTTTGTTGAGTGAACCAAGCATAAAGCCTGTTAGAATAGCGAGTGTGACGGATCGAAAATGCTTAAAAGTCCAAGACAATAAACGAGATACCGTCATCAATCCAGTCAGACATCCCAAAGCAAATACAAACATGATGACTAACTTATCAGGATCAAGCGTCTTCAAAGCTGGCTTCAAAGTATCTGTAATAATGAAGGAATACATTCCCATCAAAAGCAGAATAAAACTCCCCGATATTCCTGGCAAAATTAAAGCAGAGATGGCAATCATTCCAGAGATAAAGACAAAGAAATAAGAGGAAGACCCTTCTGCAGGGCTGATCACTGTAATGGCATAGGCAACAGCAGTACCTATAATCAATGCGATCACTTCCTGCCAACGCCATTTTTCAATCTGCTTCCCTACATAAATAGCAGAAGCGATGATCAATCCGAAAAAGAATGCCCATACTGCTGGCGGATATGTTTCCAATAGAAATGAAATTCCAAAGACACCAACTACGATTCCTAAAACCATACCTCCCAATAGAAAAACTAAGAAATTTCCATTGATGGTATTCCAGGCACCTGCAAATCCGTCCTTGCGAAATGTGCTAATTAATGATGGGCCAAATGCCTTTATCGAATTCAGCAACTTTTCATAGATGCCCGTGATGAAAGCTATGGTTCCTCCCGATACTCCGGGTATAACTTCAGCCATTCCCATGGCCATGCCCTTAAAGGCTATTCCTAAGCGATTTTCCATGTGGCAAATGTAAGGAAAAGGAATTAGAATTGGAACCTGTCAGGTGCCAGACTGGTCGAAATTAAAATGCACACCAGCCAAAATCCCAAACATCGAGTGAAAACTGAAATTACTACTCTCAGTGCCGCTGAAATTACAACTGATACTTCACTGCAACTGCCATTGAAACTTTACTATAATTGAAATTGTGATTTCAATTCGCCCCTCCATGCTTCCGCCCCTTAGCCTCTCCTTTCTTAAACGATGCCTCTTCCTGTTCAATCTGTTTTTGAAAAGCCTCGTCCGGTTTGAATCGGTCGAGTCCCTCAAGGTTTGGCTTACCGGCATCAACCCAAGCGGTGTACCAAGCGCAACCCAAGGCATAGACAGAGGCACGCATTCGATCCTCTACCATACCGTCCAAACGGTTGCTATAGATTTTTGCATAGTCCTCACATTGAGTGTAAATAGTTCGTCCTAAACGGTCTTCAAAACAAAATTGTTTATCTTCAGCTACAGTTAGACTAAGTGATTTTTCAATCAACAAGACACTATCCAAATAGGAATGGCTTTTCAAAACGATGTCCCAGTAAAATTCTTGAGGGTCTGAAATGTAATTGGCTTTCCCAACGAAAAAGTCATATTCTGTATCTGCGAAAAGTTCGGGGAGTCGGCTTTCCCAAAAGGCGTGAATACCAAGCTGATCGGTCAGTTGTCCATTATAATTTTCTGTGGTGTGCAAAGGTACATGTGCATCACCTATATAATGACCAAAATCAGCAGAGAGGCTTAGAATGTACTTGATGTTTTTCTTTTCGAAAGCTTTGGTCAACCGATTTTGCATACTGATCAAATTGTAGGGCAAAATTCCGTATTCTGAAAAGTGATCTACCGCAAAAACGGTTTTGGTTTTCAAATCTATCCCGGTCTCCTCAAAATAAAATGCTTTAAATGCCTTCGTATCAATCAACCAATCTTCTTCATAAAAATTGGGCTGAATCTGATCTTTGAAAAACGTTCGGTATTTCTTTTTATCGATTAGGATATTTTCCTTCTTTAGTTTTCGAAGGCTTGATTTTCTGGTAACTTTTAGAAATTCATCGTCTACCAATTCCACTGCCTTGTCTCCAAACAATTGAATAGTATCTCCTTTTGGGCCAAGCATACTTACTTCCGTATACTTCACTAAAGCAGAGGTCCAGTCACGAGGTACATCATCAAAAGGAAAGGTTCCCCAATGATCGATATCAATATAATGACGAACCGCCTCATGCTTGGTGGCATAACGTCGCTTATCGGGATCAACCGCATGCTCCGTTACAAATTCAATATGCTTTTTGTAAAAACCAAAAATATCTTCCGGCAAGGTAAACACAGCCATGCGATTGATACGTCGATGGCCGAAGAATCCCCAATCCGGACTGTAAGCAACAAAAGAGCTACCGGTAATCAATACCAGTAATAGAAAAATACTAGATTTCAAAAAATGATTCATATGACCAAAATATTTTACCGAAAAGAAGTTGTTGAGCCAACATAAAGTCGCCACTACTATGGGCTACATTATACCGTTCAATAGCTGATTTCGCATTTAAATCTGCATTGTCCATCTTCGATCCGTCGGAATCAAGATGTCGAACTGCGTGAAATTTGGCTGAGGTCTCTTGTCCTTTTTTATTTTTTACGGTAACGATAGCAAAAGGCACCATCGACAAAATAGCTTCTTTATCTGGTTTGTCATTCTGAAAACTTTCAGCGATAAGCCCTGTAAATTCTTTAAAGAATTTTTCATCATATCCTTTTCTGAATGATTTGGTAATAGTCGGAGTCACATCGTAAAAAGGTGAAACTTCATAACCGCTATCTTTTCTTTCTATTATAAATGATTTGTTCTTTTGCTTAGGATACTCAATAGATACAAAATCAATATCAGCTGGCTTGTCGCTAAAAACAGCACGATCTCTCCAATCATCTCCATCAATTCGATATCGCAGCCTTAGGTTTCCTTCCATCGTAGGGATGTGCATGGCGTAAGGTTGTTCTGCCTCATCCATGATCATGTAAGTAGCGCGCTCATCATTGGTCGTTCCACCAACGTAATAGGTTTTCATCATTTCCCCTTGCAAATCGTAAATCTCCACTTTCACTCCATGTGCAGCCAATGTTTTGACGATGACAGGAATTCCTTTGTTAGGTGGAATAAATTTAACTTCCAATTCACTAATGGTTTGCAATAAATTTCCGACAGCATCTTGACGAACCTTATAAGAGTTGTTGTAAATCCAGCCGCCATCTTTTCTATCTAAGGTGGATTCCAATCCCGTTCTATCTGCAATAAATATCTTCCCAATTTGGTCCGTATTTTTTACCGCAAAATCTCGATCACCTGCTTTAACAGTCGTAATAGGACCTTTCGATTCTTGAGTGAACCAATATACACCTCCACCCAATAAAACGAAAACTAATAATAATACTAATGTCTTTTTCATAAAATTTTATTTACAAAGTTGGACTTGAAAATGGCAACTGGTAAAAATTTCAAATTGCAGAATTGATCTAGTTCTAAGCTGGCTCTGCACCCGAGTGAAATTTCTCAATCCTTCTTCCAAGTACCCAGCTTCCTATGCCGCGTATTTGCGTCGTCGATTATAATTATACAAGAAGCCAAAAAGCAATAAGAACAGGATCGGCAAAATGATATTTACCATCTGCCATTTCGTTTTTTCTGCCCTTGCTCTTGTGGTATCAAGCATTCTTAACTTAACTTCTTTTGATCGTGATTCCATGACTCCAGAGTCGTCAACCAAGTATTCTATTGCATTAATTAAAAAATTCTTATTGCCATAAATCCGTTTATCGTATGGATTGAATCCTAAAGTTTTTACTTTTTGTGCTTCAACATCAACAATTAAATTTCTTGCTAAATCTCCATCTGACACTACGATCATTTTGGTTGGACTACTTTTGGGAAGGTACTGAAGGTTTAAACTTTCAAGACCATCCAACATTCCTTGAGGCACTCTATTTTCATAGAGAGATGGAAATATTCCTTCCAGCAAAACGGCTATTGGTTGTGCAGGTTTATTAAAAAACTCCTGCTTTGGTTTCTGGCGTAAAACTTCAAAATTCAATTCAATTGGTATTCGCTGTATCTTAGAATATTTTGAAGAAGATAGTAACACAGTCTTCTTGATCGGCGTTTTGGTTCTGAAAGTATCAATAGAACTTGGGAACAGGAAATTAACCCGTTCTAGGTTTTTAACGATTGGATGTGTTGAAGTTGGAGCAACAACCGGATGATAATACCAAGGGAAGAAATCATATTGGGGGCCATCACCTAGTTGTCCGGTGACCAAAGGAATTTGAGTACATTCTAAATCGAGTATCAAATTTGATTTTACTTTTACACCATAGTTAAAAAGCATATCTTCTAGTGCGAGATTATTTTCTCTCGGCATAAAACGTGGGACCATCCGAAGGCTATCCAGATTGACACCTAGTTGATCAATGAGCCACATTACTCTTCCTCCTCGCATAGCATATTGATCGATCAAAAATTTGTCACGAGATGAGAATGCCGTTTTTGGCTTGGCGATAACTAAAGCACCTATTTCGTCGGAAAGACTAATGATGCTATCGAGGTTAATTTGTCCGACGTTGTATTTTTTATAAATCGCTCGTTGGATATCGAGCAATTGAATGGTTTCTAACTCACCATGACCGGTAGTAAACAAGACTGCCTTTTTCTTAGTGGTTCGTATGCGTTGAATACCTGAAGTTAATTTGTATTCCAGAAGACTAACCGAATTGTTCAAAGTTACCTCACCTGACATTCCAAGCACTTCACTTTCCAGCAAGTTAACATTAACACTTCGACCTTTGTAATTAATAATTGCCCAAGGGAAAATTAGTAACTCCTTCGTTTCGTCTACATCCTTTACTCGAAGATTAGTCGGAACGATTCCATCTTTAGCTAATACCTCTCTTCTTTCATTTATTTCTTGAACAGATCCTTCTCCTGGATTTAAGAATTCATATTCTATGTTCCCATTTACCGATCTCATATCATCCAACAATTCTTTTGTAGCAGTTTGTAAACGTTTGAAACCTGCAGGGAAGTCCCCTTCCAAAAGCACCTGTATGTAAAGGACATCATCAATCTCGTTCATCAAGTCTTTGGTAGGTTGTGTTAAAGTAAAACGACCTTCTTCTGTCAAGTCAGCACTTTTGTAAACATAACTTGACAGTATATTGATAAACACGAGTATCCCCAAGAAGAGAGCGAGCTGTATTAAAGATTGATTTTTTTTATTCTTTCCCATTTGTTCAATTTTTGAGTTATCAGAAATAAGTTTTAAATCTTAAATTTCTTGACTGCTCAATTTGTATTACACAAAAAATAATTTGCTTGACTATATACTCAAACTTCTAGCTGAACTCTGCTCATTATATCCTTTGACTTTTAACTAAGGTTTGCAGTAGCCCATACAAGTATTCGCGTTTAGCTACCATTTTCTACTTCCTAAAGAAACATGTGTACAGCCTAGAAAAAAAGCAATGACAGATAAAAAGTAAATGACATTGCGACTGTCAATCAAACCACGACTAATAGATAGGTAATGATATTCCATTCCAATTCGTTGGATAACGTCGTCAATGCTTCCTATAAAACTGGGCATTTTACTTAAGTAAAAAAATCCCCAATGAATAAAGAAGCAAAGAAAGGTTGCTAGTATAAATGAAGTAATTTGATTACTAGAAAGCGAGGATGCAAATAAACCTATTGCTATAAAAGCACCTCCCAATAAAAATAAACCTAAGTAAGATCCGATAGTTGCTCCTGAGTCAATATTTCCTTTAGGAGAACCCAACTCGTAAATCGTATAGTAATACAGGATAGTTGGAATCAGTGCAAATAAAAGTAACAATACATTTGCAAAGTACTTCCCTAAAATGATTTCCAAGTCGCTTAAAGGCCGTGTAGTGAGCAACTCAATAGTTCCTGTTTGCTTTTCTTCCGCAAAGGAACGCATGGTAATGGCTGGGATTAGAAACATAAAAATCATAGGCGCCATGGTAAATAAGGTATCCATAGTGGCATAGTTATAACTCAAAACTGATGTGTCTTCAAAAACCCACATCACCAATCCGAGTAGCACCAGAAAAACTCCGATCACTACGTATCCTACCATTGAGGAAAAAAATGCTTTTACTTCTTTTTGAAAAATACTGTACATATGTTTTTTTTAAGTCGGAAAACCGAAGACCGGAGTCCGAAGTTTCCCTCTATCGTAAATCCGTATATCGTAGTCAGCTCAAAATCGAATGCCGCGGAAAAACTTCCCTCTTCTAACTTCATCCTCTTTCTACTCTCTAGTCAACTGCTGGAACACATCTTCCACACTAAATAGATCTTTGCTCATTCCCAACAAGATTAATTTTTCTTTTACTGCAAAGTTGAATATCTCAGGCCGTATATCATGTTTAGCCTCAGCGATCAACTTCCATTTATTATCTCCGATGGATTCAACCCGCTCAACACCTTGGAGTGATTCGAGTTTAGCCATTGTTGTCTTTTGCATAAATTCGACCGTCACGATTGCTTCTCCTCTAACCCGTTGTTGTAAGTTTTCGATCGGATCATCTGCCACAATTTTTCCTCGATTGATGATCAATACTCGATCACAGATTGCTTGTACCTCTTGCATGATGTGGGTCGAGAAAATCACCGTTTTTTCCTTTCCAAAGGATTTAATTAAGTTTCTGATTTCAATGAGTTGATTCGGATCAAGTCCTGAAGTTGGTTCATCCAAAATCAATACCGATGGATCATGTAGCATGGCTTGCGCCAAACCAACCCGCTGACGATAGCCTTTGGAAAGTGCTCCAATCTTCTTTTTTTGTTCTAATCCGAGCCCCGTTCGTTCAATCATCTCGTCAATTCGCTTTCGTTTATTAGAAAGTTTGTGAACACCTGCAATAAAATTCAAGTATTCCTTGACGTACATCTCTTTATATAGCGGATTATGTTCTGGCAAATAGCCAATCTCCCTGCGTACTTCTATTGGATGTTTCTCGGTATCGTAGCCACAGACCGTAGCTTTTCCACTAGACTGGGGGATAAAACAGGTAACGATCTTCATCGTGGTTGTCTTCCCTGCACCATTAGGTCCAAGAAAGCCCAAAACCTCTCCCTTATTAGCTTCAAAACTAATAGAATCGATTGCCTTTTGCTCACCGTATATTTTCGTTAATTGTTCTACCTTTACAGACATATTTCAATCATTCAACATTCGTTATTTAAAATCGTATTGCTTGTAAGTTTAATTAAAAAAGTACAGAACTAAAACGTGTGTAAAAGTAATAAATTTCATAGCATGTCCAAAGCCTATTTTTACTCTTATTTTTTGTAAAAAGTCAAACAGTTCAATCATTTGATCAAGTGGAAGATCTACACAGTAAAAGCACTTTTTTGCACATTATTGATTTGAATTAAAAAGTTTGCTAAAATGTCCGATTCTGAACAAAGCCCTGAGGATTTTACAACATATTGATTTGGATAGCTGTTTTAAATGGGTCTAGATTGGTAATTTACTTACAGCATTTGGAAAGATTACACCAAAGTCTAGTACCAAATTTCTAATAAATAGGATTACAAAATATTTCAAAACATGAAAAATCTCACATTAATCACCTTATTTGCTCTCAGTATTGCCAGTTTTATTGCTTGTGGATCAGATACTAGTTCGCAAAATTCAACTGAAACCGATGCTACAACCCTTATTAATCCTGCCGAGCTTATTGCACCTGCTGCTGAACAAGTAGCGAATGAGGCCAGCTCAGCCCAGATTAAAGTAGAGGAAATGACGAAAGGTATGGCTGAAGGAATCAACGAATCCGTTACTGCGGTATCCGACAAGAAGGAAGACATTAGTAAAAAAATGAAAGACGTAGCTGATAAAACCAGCTCCAAGGCTGCTAAAACCGCGATAGACAAAGCAGCGGAGCTAAAGGAAACTGCTAGAAACGTAGAGCAAAAACAAAAGCCTTCTGTACAGGATGTGGAAGTCAACAAGCCTCCTAGACCTTCCGGCAAGACTGTCAGCACTAGTAACACCGCGCCACCACCACCGAAACCAAACTCAACAAAACCTCCAATTATTACCCCCCCCGTGAAGACATCTGGATCTGGATCTGATAAAGTATTGGAAAAAATGGATTCCAAAGCAAAAGAAATTCAGGCTAATCCAATTCACAAACACAGTGATTGGAATGGGCTCCTTAGTAGGCATGTTAGTTCTAGTGGAAAAGTAAACTATAAAGGTTTTAAAAGTGATGTTGCGAAATTGGATAATTACTTAAAAACCCTTGCAGATAATCCAATTGAAAACTCATGGTCAAAAGGAGAAAAAATGGCCTATTGGATAAATGCTTACAATGCATTTACTGTGAAATTAATTGTAAATAATTATCCTGTTAAAAGTATCACTGACTTAGAGAATGGAAAACCTTGGGATAAAAAATGGATTAAACTCGGTAGCAAAACCTATTCTTTAAACAACATTGAAAATGACATTCTCCGTCCAACTTATAAAGATGCTAGAATTCACTTTGCAGTCAACTGTGCGGCAAAATCATGTCCGCCACTTTTGAACAAAGCATGGACTTCCAGAAATTTGGAATCAAATTTTGAAGGTCAAGCTAAATCTTTTATCAACAATAAGGCTTACAATAAGGTAGGCGCTAGCGAGATCGAAATTTCTAAAATATTCGAATGGTATGCTGTTGACTTTGGTGACATTGTTAGCTATGTCAATAAGTATGCTTCTACTAAAGCAACAAACAAAGCAAAGGTAAAGTACATGGAATACAATTGGGATTTGAATGAGTAGCGCTGCGGCGGAACTGTGGTTGGTAGTTAGATTGTTGCGTTAGGGATAAGGATTAAATAAATGTCCGATTTGAGAGGTAAACATTTGAACTAGAATTAGCCTACTAGTGCGACTAGTCCGAAATAATTGAGCAGTATTTCTTCGGTTTTTACACTCGAAATGCAGCAACATACTGTTCAATCATTTAAGCGGCGGATCACTAGCTTTAACGAGTTCGTAATAGGGATGATAAAAGTTCAATAACAGGAGAGAATAGGTATAAGAATTTATCGTCGTGTAAAAAACGGTAACTACCGCTCTAATTACCACGCCAAATAAAAAAGATCTTTTTGTCACGAACAAAAAAATCTTTTTTATTTGGAGCTATCGCATCACGCGACGCCCTTTCGAATATCGAATCACTCTAGCTCCTGGATATCGCTTAATCAGAATGTTATTTAAAAAGTCATTTGCATCTTCTTCATCATCGAAATCACCAAGAAGATATGCGAAATTCCCGTCCTTATTTTCTTCAACAATAATGTTGCCGTGACGAGAAAATATCTGGTGACTCACTGGTAACTCAGACATAGAAGTCGTGAATTCAACACGATATCCTGTGTACGTTTTATCAAGTTTTTTTGGCTTTTTCAATTCTCTAGACGAAGTCACATCTAGATCAGAAACGATTCTAGGGTCATCCTCTGCTACGGTATCAGAACCATCAAATTCTTCAGATGAATCATCTGGTATAAGCTCTGTTTTAGAAGCATCAACCTTAGTCTTCACTTTTTCAATCTTAGTAGCAACTTCCTCTTTTTTAGAAGGCATAGGATTGTGAACAACAATTTCCTTATCCTTCGTTGGCTTTGGTAATCTTGTATCAATCTTTGCAACCGTTGGTTTGTTGGCTGTAGGTTTTTGAACATTGCTACCAGAAGGTCGCTGAACGTCAGGAGTAGAAATACTTGTAGTTTCTTTTATTTTCTGTGCAGGCTTTTGAATGTCTTTTTCCTCAATGTTCTCTTTGATTTTCTCTACCTTTTCTTCAATTTTATCTTTATTATTTTTTTGATTTTTAATCTCATCAGGAATATCATCTCCTTCTTTTACTTTAATTTCGGAACCTTCCAGTTCAGCTAGCATTCGATCGAATTTTTCTTCTTCTTTCATTTTTACTAGCGATCGATTATCCACCTCGTTTTTATTTACGAAGCCAACTACCTTCAATTCTGTACGTCTGTTTTTTTGATGTTGTTTTTCTGAACAATCTTTTCCATTCCCACAACGGTTCACAAGCTTAGATTCACCGTATCCTCTTGCTATTAGATTTTGCTTGATGACACCTCTTGATGACAAGTAACTTACAACAGACTCTGCTCTTTTCTGAGATAATTTTTGATTGTATTTAGTATCACCACGTGAGTCGGTATGCGATCCAATTTCAACCAATAAGTTATTGTTATCTTTCAATAAAACAACCAGTTTATCTAACTCTTTTTTAGCAGCCGTTTTGATACGAGCACTGTTATAGTCGTAGTAAATGTTTTCAATTGTAATTTCTTTATTGAGCTCAATTGGCACTAACTCTACGTTGGCCAAAAGTGTCCCCATTTCAAAACCTTCCGTCAATACATCTGCTACACCAGGCTTCACATCCCCTACTCCATCAAAACATAAAATACATCCTTTTACATTTACGTAAGCCTCCAGACGTTTGTGAAAGTATCGATCTTTTCTGATCAAAATAGTATAGTGATTCCCTTGTTCAAATCGAACATTGAAGACGTGTTGTGTACTTTTTTCAATCGTCATTACTTCCTTGTCTGTGGTATTGTTGTACACCTCAATTCGAGCACCAATAATCGCGTCGACTACCACATCTTCATCAGTACGAGTAGGTGCAAGCGTTACCTCAAAGTTATAACCGGGCATACGCTTCATTTCATATTTAACAAAGACCTTTTCACTTTCGCTTTTACCAGCAGTAGAAACAATCTTTTCCATCGTTTCGAATGGTTTCTTTGCTACGCGTATCAAATATTCTTTTCCAGCCGGTAGACCCATTTTAAAAACCCCAGCTTCATCAGTAAATACTTCTCCTTTGACAGCTTTGGTCGCATTATCCAAAATAGTAACCGTCGCCTGTTGGAGGTATCCTCTGTTACCCGTTTCAAATACGTATCCTTCAACCATGACAGTTTGACTCATCAATAAAAAAGGAAATAAAAGGGCAAGAGTAAGGATAAGTTGTTTTCTCATTTCAAGAACCATTTTTAGTTTGTTGTTTATGAAGTTCATTTAAGATGATGTCAAAAGTTAAAGTACTGGCTGTCAATTTTCTGACTGAGCACATTCACATCTATTTTCAAAAAAACTTCTATGTTTAACGCTTTACAAGACTTCTTACACTTATGTAGTAGAATTTTAAAGCTTATAGGTTGCGTGCAAAAATAGGAATTTAGAACTTTAAGTCTTCCTATATCACTATAGATTTCAACCGAAACTATAACTTTTTTCTATATTCTATTGTTGTGTCACTTCAAAGCCTTCATCTTTGCATTAAATAAGATTTGCTTAAATAGCAGGTTATTTAAAACATAATAGCAAATTTGCAGTCTCTATATTTTGAATAAAATCCTACAGATTTACCTTAAGCATTAAGCATCAACTTTAAACAAAAGAACAAAGCATTACATATGAGTTTAAGAATAGTTTTTATGGGAACGCCTGATTTCGCAGTCCCTACTTTAGACGCACTAGTTGAGAATGGATACAATGTAGTTGGTGTCATTACCTCTACTGACAAAATGGGCGGACGTGGTGGTAAAAAAGTGCTTCAATCGGCTGTAAAGAAATATGCAGTTGAGAAAGGTCTTAAAGTTCTACAACCTAAAAACCTGAAAAATCCTGATTTCATTGAAGAGCTACAAAGCTTAAAGGCTGATTTACAAGTAGTTGTAGCATTTAGAATGCTTCCTGTCGTAGTTTGGGATATGCCTCCAATTGGCACTATTAACTTGCACGGCTCCCTACTCCCCAAGTACAGAGGGGCGGCCCCAATTCATTGGGCAGTGATAAATGGCGAGAAAGAAACAGGTGTAACGACCTTCTTTTTACAACATGCCATTGACACCGGGGATATCTTAATCAGCGATAATCTTCCAATTGGCGAAAACGATACAACAGGTATGGTTCATGATAAGATGATGGCGCTTGGCGCAAAAGTCGTTCTTAAGAGCGTTCAAACCATTGAGAAAGGAGATTACGAACTTAAACCTCAGGATAATTCGCAGGTGAGTAAGGCTCCAAAAATCTTCCATGAGACCTGTGAAATCAACTTTGACCAAGAAACTCAGGTCGTTCATAACTTCATACGTGGGCTGAGCCCATTTCCTGCTGCTTGGACTATAATTGATGAAACTGAATTGAAAATTTTTCTTTCAGAAAAAGAAATAATTGAGCACCAATATACTGTAGGTCAACTAGTAACAGATACCAAGTCGTATATGAAATTTGCAACAAAAGACGGATTCATCCAAGCATTAGAGATCAAATTAGCTGGCAAGCGAAAAATGGCCGTTAAAGATTTCTTAAATGGTTATAAATTTGCGAATTCGTTAAATTATATTGTAAAGAATATTACGTCTGAGTAAATTTTTATTTCAATAAAATGAAAAACCTATCTCTAATTCTCCCTTTCATTATGTTCTTTTCCTTGACTGGAAATGTATTGAAAGCTCAGACTGACTCTATTTACAGTCATTTCGGAATGATCTTTCTGGACTCTTTTGTGGTAACTGCCTCGCGAGCCAACTTCAATACGGAGGAGTTTATTGAAATGGTAAGAACCGATTCCTCCTTTTTCGAAAGTTTTGATAACATTCGTAAACTCAACTACAAGTCAGATAATAAACTAGCTTTTGTAAATAAAAGAGGCAAAAGGAAAGCAAGCTATACTAGCACGATCCAACAATATTCAGATGGTGATTGTCGCACGATGGAAACCTTAGATGAACAAACCACTGGTAACTATTACAAACGAAAAAAGAAGTTTCGCTACTATACAGCCCGCATGTTTGATCAAGTTTTTTTAACGCATGGTCGCATCTGTGAGTCCAAAATAGTAGAACCCAAAAATCCGAGAGGCATTGATAAACATTATGCAGAGCTAAAAAAGTTGATGTTCCAACCTGGTGAAAAAGTTGATGTTCCTGTAGTCGGAAAAAAAATGGCAATCTTCGATGGTAAGCTCGCCAAATACTACAACTACTCAATTACCTCAGCGATGTACAACAACGAAATTGATTGCTACATTTTTTCCGCCAAGGTCAAACCAGAATACCTCACTAAAAAAGAAAGCAAGACTGTTATCAAAGATTTTCAAACTTATTTTGACAAAAGCAATTTCAATGTCATTGCTAGAAATTACCAAATGAAGTACTACACTCCTATCGTCGACTTTGATGTAACGATTGACGTCAAACTAAAGAAACATCAAGATCTCTACGTTCCGGAATTTGTCAAGTATACCGGCAATTGGAGCATCCCAATGAAGTCGCGTGAGATTGGAGAATTTTCTATCTTTTTTTATGAGTACAAGTAAGTGCTCAATTACTTAGATCAGTTGAAACTTGAAGGTACACTCGATCATGGAGCCTGTTTAGTCTGTCCAGCGGCCAGACCGAGCGCCAGATAAATTCCGCGTAAGTAAAAAAATCTAAACTCCGATCTCCCCTCCTATTAAGGGATAAGGATTAAATAACTGTCCCATTTGAGATCGTAAATATTGAGCTAGATGATCGAAAAAACGTAGGCATAGCGAGCTATGACGAGGCTTTTTCGAGAAATATAGCTCAATGTTTACCTCTCAAATCGGACGAAACTTAATTTCCACTGCACTAAGCATCAAATTCATCCAAATTAAAAAACTCAATAATCCGAATTAGCTTCTCTGCATACTTCTTATCTGTAGCGTATCCCGCTTTTTTCAAACCATGCGCCCAGCCTTTATAATCTCTTATATCTATTTGTTGCAAACCTTTATATCGGTCTCCTTGAAGAAATAAAGAATGCGCTCGATAGCTTTCCCAGTTATTTGGATAATTACGGAAAAAATCTTTGTGACTATCGTCTTTAAAGTTTCGACAATGACCTTCCTTACAATTTTTCAAAAAGCATTTGATTCCAAAATGATTATTATTCTGTTGTGCTAAACGACTTTCACCTGAGTTACTTTCTAAAAGTGCCTGAGCCAATTTTATACTTGCCGGTATCCCATATTTCTTTCGCTCGGAAATAGCAACCGGTGCAAAACGTTTGATGTAATCCTGACAAGCCCCTAGTTTTTCATCAACAACACTTTGTGGTATACCTTTTCGCTGAGCATAAGTGGGACTAAGCACAAAAGTGAGATAGGAGTAATTATTCCCCACTGAGGCGGCACCAAGCTTTTTCGCTTTTTTCCTCAGCGGTTTTTTATCAGCATATGTATCCGCAACTTTAGGCGCTGACGCAGGACCTAGCTTGCTTTCTTGATCAGGAATTGAGGCTAATTCTTCCTTCTCAATAACTGTTTCTCTCAGCATAGACCACAATTGACTGGGGCTAATGATTGCCAATTGATTTACCTGCTCAGATTCAGAAGTTTGAGCAGCTCCCATTTTTCCAGAATGATCAACTTTTGATTTCGACAAAGGCTTTTTTACAGAATTATTCTCATTGCTACTTTGACTTTGCTGACTTACCTCCTGTTCTATAGCTTGCCCAGTATTGGCATTTGATAAATTTAATTGGATTTGAATATCCTTTTTTAAAATAATGAAACACAAACCAACAATTACTAAAGCTTGCATCCAATTCTGTTTGACAGCTTTATAAATTTCTGTTTTGCGAATTTGTTCTAAGGCCATTTGGCTCCGCAGTCTTGTGTTAAGCATGATCTACTATTTATTTTGAAATTAAATTCAAGTTTTGTTACACGATTGAAATCAAATATAAAACATTTTGTTTGTTTTAAAAAACATTATTTAAAACATTTTGTATTTATTTTGAAACCTTATGACATTTTTTAATATCAAAGCCAAAAAATTATGCTTCTCACAAGTGCTTAGTGTTCAAAATACACTACCTTTACAACGAAACGAAAAAAAATAAATATGATAGCCATAATTGACAGCGGCTCTACCAAAGCAGACTGGAGAGTCATCCGAGATAACGGAGAACAATTTAACCTGAGCACAGTAGGTTACAATCCTTTTATCGTTGATTCCGATCAAATTGAGAAAGGTTTACTAGGAGAGTTGGATGAAGACTTGGACCGAGATGGTTTCAAAGAAATCTACTTCTATGGTGCAGGTTGCTCTGATGATTATAGATGTGAGATTGTAGCAATAGCCCTACGAGCAATTTTCAAAAACGCCAAAGTTGTGGTGGATCATGATACCATAGCCTGTGCTAAAGCTTGCTGTGGACACCAAGCTGGAATTGCCTGTATAATTGGTACGGGTTCTAATACCTGCTTATACGATGGCGAAAAAATTTCTGATCATGTTACCAACCTCGGTTATCTGGTGGGTGACGAAGGAAGTGGTGGCCACTTAGGTAAGCAACTTCTACGAGCTTATTTCTATCGTGAGTTACCAGAAGAAATCAAACTTGCCTTCGAAAAAGTCTATCCTATGGGGGAAAGAGCCATTCTAAATCAGCTCTACAATAAAGACAAGCCAAATGTGTACCTTGCTTCTTTTGCAAAATTCATTTCTGATCACAAAGACCATTTCTATATTCAGACAATGGTAAGTCAATGCTTTGACGAGTTTATTAACCGGCATGTAAGAAAATACAAAGGTCATGACACCTTGCCTATAAATTTTGTTGGTTCAGTTGCCTTTCATTTCAAAAATATTCTGCAAATTTGCCTGCAGGAAAGAGGAATGAAGATGGGGATTGTTTTAAAAAAACCAATCGACAACTTAGTTAATTATCATTTAGAAGGTGCATCTTTTGTTCCTGTCGAAGCGTAATACATGTATTAAAGTGTCTGGACAAAAATCGAGATAAAAATCAATGAGTACCAATATTAAAAGAATTGCAGTGTTCACCTCAGGTGGCGATGCACCAGGAATGAATGCAGCAGTCAGAGCTGTAGTAAGAAATGCAACCCACAAGGATCTTCACGTCTATGGTATTTACCGAGGCTACGAAGGTATGATTGATGGTGATATCAAACGATTGGAAACACGTGATGTAGGTAATATCATTCACCGTGGTGGGACTATCCTAAAAACAGCCCGTAGCAAGCGATTCATGACTAAAGAAGGTCGCCAACAGGCACACGAATCTTTGATGGCACATGATATTGATGCTTGCATTGCTATTGGAGGAAACGGAACATTCACTGGTGCTTCCGTTTTTAATAAAGAGTTTGACATTCCATTTATTGGAATTCCAGGCACAATTGACAATGACTTATTTGGTACTGACAATACCATTGGTTTTGATACTGCTGTAAACACAGCGATTGAGGCCGTTGACAAAATTAGAGATACAGCCGATAGTCACAATCGTTTATTCTTCATTGAGGTGATGGGCCGAAATGCTGGTTTCATTGCATTGAATACCGGTATTGGTAGTGGTGCAAGTAATATCATGATTCCTGAGCGAGCTTCTACTATTGATGGCTTAATCAAACAATTGAAGAAAGGTGTCAAACGAAAGAAACTCTTTAGCTTGGCCATTGTTGCTGAAGGCAACAAATTGGGAAATGCCATGGAAATTGCAGAATTGGTCAAAGCCCAAACGGACTTTTATGACATCAAAGTTGCGATCATCGGTCACCTTCAACGTGGAGGCTCTCCTACTGCTGCAGATCGTATGCTCGCAAGTCGATTGGGCTTTTCAGCGGTGGAGGCTTTAATGGATGGTAAAACTAACGTAATGGCTGGGGTGGCCAACAACAAGGTCGTGTATACTCCTTTCAAAAAAGCGATTAAGAATACCAAAACTCCGGATGCAGATTTAATTCATATGGCTGAAGTACTTGGAATGTAAATTTAAAGCTAAGGGAACTAGTGGCCATTGCGATGATGACAAAATTTGGCTTTTTCGAAAACTTTGTCTTTGTTGTTTTGTGGAAATGCCGTCGAGCTCTCCACTCTATTTTTCTTTCTATCCCAGACTTAGGCATATGAAGCTCGATATTTGAATTTCATATGCCTAGCAGACCAAATGGTTCTAAAACAGCTTAGTATCTAAAGTAGCAACTATTGGCAGTATTTACTATCACCAAGTTTCAAATACGCACCTTATGCAAAATTCGATTAGCCGCTGACAAGCTAGCTCCAGATTCAAGATAAAATAATACCCCATCCCGAACTTTCATCTTTTCGATATAAACACAATCAATTAAAACAGGTGAGCCTAGAGTGCCGTTTTCTAAATCAAGTAAACGTAGTACCTTTCCCTTTGGGTGATCAAAAAGCGTGTAAACTTTCCCCGTAAACTCATCATGCAAAATCCGAGTATCCCACTTTTCAATTTTATGATAATTAATGGGCACCTTTCGTTGAAATGAACCATTGGAATCATACAACTCCAACACATCATTTACATGATTAAAAATACATAATTGACTACCGACATTGATCATAGGAACATAAATAGGTTGATAAAAAAGATGGATCAAACTGGCTAGTTTTGCATTGCCTTGTAGATGTCTTTGTAAGACGTTTTGTTTTTCTTCCCAACTTAAATCAAGGTAGTCGATATACCCTACTTCTTCTGCGACTTCTTCCTCGTATCGTCGTTCCATATTCTCACCGTTTACAACTTCACTTATCGTAAATTGATGTTCACTCTCTTTCTCATAGCCTTCAAATTTTAATACCTGACCCAAACAAAATCGGAATCGATAATAAAGATGTCGTTCAGTTGCAGCAACACAAGGTTCTAGTATTCGACTGTATACTTTACGACTATCTTCGCTGATTATTTTTATACCTGAACTATCAATGCCAATTTGGTAATCATGGGCTTCTGTTACCAAATGTACATTTCCCAAGCAACTCTTTTTTAGAAATTCAATGCGCTTGATCCCTTTTATAGAGAGGCTGTCTTTGGCTTTTCCTTCAATATCAATTAAGACCAACATATTCCCATCCTGCATGCCTGGGTACGTCATGATTAAGATATCATTTTCATAAAATATAAAATCTCTGACCGTATAGGCTTTATGAGTGATTTCTTCGATTTTAGGCTTAGCCGACACCACCACATCAGGTAGCCTAGAATAATATTGATGCAATTGTATGTCTAGCCACTTTTCTCCTTTTTCATCCATCCAAATGGCCAGTGTTTCATAACCAATATAAGAAAATTGAATTTGATTGGGAAGGCTTTCTATTTTGAGTTCAAAGGTACCGTCTTCCTTTGTACTAATTCCATTGAGTTCAGTTAAACTAAATACGTTGACAGACTCCATTGGAAGTTGTGTAGCGGCGTCTACTATCCTACCTCTAAGGAGAAAGCTACTGTCTTGTTGAGCATAGGTATTTAGTGAAAGTAGAAAAAAAAGGAGTAGAATAATCGTTGACTTCATTGCTAGATCATTTATTAGTAGTACTTACTTCCTCTCTAAGATAGTTATTTATTGATTGGCCAAATGCCTAAATATTTTCAAAAGTCAGGTTTCCAAATGGGATCATGTCAAGTCAAAGACATCACAAGTTAATATCAAAAGTAAGTTCAAACAAAAAAGTACCTTTGGCGAATAACAAAGTCCGAAAAAGCAAATTTATGAAAAAATTATTTACCACTTTATCCTTCCTTGCGCTGACCTTAATCACTTTTGGTCAACAAAGAATCGACAGCTCATTCGAATTTCAAACCGATCCTGAGAAAAAATACTCCATCTATGTCCCGTCTGAATATGACGGTTCTCCTAATAAGTTAATGCTGGGTTTACATCCTTTAAATCCAGGTGCCTGGGATGCAAAAGCTTGGTGCGATACCTTAATTGTATTTGCAGAAGCAAATCAACTACTTTTGATTTGCCCTGACGGAGGCTCGGACGGAGCGGTTGATGATCCAATTGATATTGCTTTCACAAGCGTATTGTTGGACTCTATGGAAGCTTGGTATTCCGTAGATACAGCTAAAGTATATGCCATGGGCTTTTCTTGGGGTGCTCGTACCACTTACACCTATGGACTCAATAACATTTCTAGATTAAAAGGATTCATTCCAATTGGAGCAGCAATTACTGGAACTTCTCAAGTAAGCAACATTATTCAAAATTCGACTGGAAAACCATTCTATCTTGTGCATGGAAATAACGATAATCCGAACTCACGTTTTTTCCCCATCCTTCAAGCACTTGAAGACAATGAGGCTATTGTCAATTCTTTACTAATGACAGGAGTTGGCCACACTATCAACTTTCCAAATAGAAACCAAATATTGAATACTGCCTTTCATTGGGTTGACTCAGTGCATTGTGCTTCTTTACAAACAACTGCGCTCATTGATCCTGCATTTGCGAATGCTTCCTTTACTATTAATCCAAATCCTTTACAAATTGGTCAAGATATTTTGCTTGCTATAAAAGACCTTCCTAAAAGTAATTCTTATGACTTTACACTTTTGGATCAACATGGAAAAAAGATTCAGCGATGGACAAGGGACTTGCAGGAAGGGAATAGTAGTTTAAATCTTTCTTTGAAGCATGCTAACTTGAATCCAGGTGTTTATTACTTACAGGTTGAAATGGCTGAGGGTTTTATTTGGAGTCGGAGTTTGGTTTTGTTCAACTAAACTCATCCGTAGTAGAGCAAATTGAATCCCAAAGGCTTCTTTGATACTGATAATTGAGCTTAGCATTTTTCTATCGCATGATTAAGACAGCCTCTTCGAGGGAATACGAAAATCGAAGAGGTTGTCTTATTGGAACCCATATTTTCTGAGACTAGTTTCCTACTAAAAAGATGAGCCCTTCTTCCTTAATTAAATTTCCAGATTTTCCCCCTTCCTATTTCGTTTCAAAACGACTAAGCCATTTCCTAAGCTTTCGCCATACTCCACATTGTTGTACAAATAACGCATCAATAACAACAGTGCCAAGGGAATCAAAAAGTGTGGAAATCGAAACACTGTTTCATGCATCCACTGGTGCATACTTTCCAATGCATACGAAGCATCAAAAAAAGAAGTGATCCGTGCAAGTGCTGTTGCCAATCCCCACAAAACACAATATAAGGCAGCAGGTCTTGCAAACTTCACTGGCAAAAATAATGCAGCACTCATCACAAAATCTAGCACGCCGGCCACCTTTAACATCGTATAAGCTGTATCTTCCTCAGTCCCAAGCGTATTGAGAAACATCTCAACAAATAAACCAGGACGCGGATAAAAATTAATGGCGTACAATCCATGGCAAACAAAAGTTAGTGCCGTTGCGATTTTCATATAAAGCAGTAAACTTTTCCAATCTACTTTTTGAAAAACTACCATATACAGGAAAATTGGACTACTCACCTGCAAGGCATATTCAAAGAATTGTCCGATACTAAAAAACTTCTCTTTACAATACAAAGCAGCCAATATCAACAAGCTTATTGCTCCAAGCAATAAAATATTCCCGATCAACTTTGGTACGATTCGAATGAAGAGCGCCAATACCGCACATATGATATAAAACACGCCCGTTCCTTTTACCAAATTTTGAATCAGAGCATCCATTTCCATACTCGTGATGTAAGATTGCCAGCTCATTCCAAAACCACCTTCCACAATGCTTTTCATCCAAGTTTCATCCCATAGCAAAGTCCGAAAGGGGGCATCCCAAAACCAATGCTGCCATGCACGTCCTACAAATACAGCAATAGTTGCTGCCTGCAGTAGAATCAAGATTATATTTCGCTGTTTGTCAGACATTATTTGTTAAATTTGAACATGCTTATTGAGCACTTTAGCATGGATGTTTGAAAAGTAGTGTTCAATCCATAAGCTTAGTTCATTACGTCAAAATTAAAAATTCGATTCATTAAGCATGCCTTTTATAGCAATTTATATCACATTCGATTCAGAAGAATCTGCAAAAGAAATCTGTTACGGCTTAATTGAAAAACGCTTAGTTGCCTGTTACAACCTATTTCCAATCGCCAGTGCTTATTGGTGGCAGCAGGAAATTCAAAGCGATAATGAGTTTGTGGCAATTGTAAAAACTGTTGCAGAAAGGTGGGAAAAAGTAGTGGAGTTGGTAGAACGAACGCATCCTTACGAGGTTCCTTGTATTATGAAAATGGAAGTGTCTGCCAATGAAAGTTATGAGAATTGGGTTCGGGAGCAGGTAGCTGATTTTTAAATCAAAACTAAAGAGATAATCGCAATCAAAATTTTCCCTTGAGCACAACATCGAGCACTTACTTGTTGAATTTAGAATAATTCATCTTGTTTTGCGCTAGAGGGAAAATTTTGATTTTGATCTTTCTACTGTGAGCCAATCATCAAAAACGCTTTGATAAAAGCTCCAAGATCACCATCCAAAACAGCATCCGTTTGACTGGTCTGATAATTAGATCGGTGGTCCTTCACCCGACGGTCGTCCAATACATAAGATCGGATCTGCGCCCCCCACTCTATTTTTGTTTTACCAGCTTCTACCTTATCACGTTCAGCATGTTGCTTCTTGATTTCCAAATCATATAATCTGGACTTCAACATCTTTAATGCCTTTTCTTTATTCAAATGCTGTGATCGTTCTTCTTGACATTCAACAACTAATCCAGATGGTGCGTGACGTACACGTACAGCAGATTCCGTTTTGTTGACGTGCTGTCCACCGGCACCAGATGCTCGGAAGGTATCCCAATCAATATCAGCTGGATTAATTTCGATATCTATAGAGTCATCCACCATTGGATGTACAAATACAGAGGCAAAGGATGTTTGTCGCTTTCCTTGTGCATTAAAAGGACTGATGCGCACCAGTCGGTGCACCCCATTTTCTCCTTTCAAAAAGCCATAAGCATAGTCTCCTGTAATTTCGATTACAGCAGATTTAATACCTGCCACATCTCCGTCTACTCGATTGAGTTGCGACCATTTGAATTTATTCTTGTCAGCATACATCGTGTACATGCGCAAGAGCATCTCTGCCCAGTCATTACTTTCTGTACCACCAGCCCCAGCGTTAATTTCGAGGAGGCAAGATAATTCATCTTCCGGCTTATTAAGTGTGGAGCGAAATTCGACGTCTTCGATTTCTGCTAAAGTAGTGTCGTACTTAGCATTTACCTCATCTTCCGTAGCTTCTCCTTCTTTTGAGAAATCAAAGAGTACTTCAAGGTCTTCAACAGATTCGTTGACCTTCTTATATCCCTTCACCCAGTTCTCATCCATTTTGGTAGCTTTCATGAGTGCCTTGGCAACATCTTGCTTATTCCAAAAATCTGGATCTTGAGCTTTTAATTTATTTTCAGCTATGCGTTCAAGTCGGTTCTCGACGTCAAAGATACCTCCTTAGAGAATCCACGCGGGTCTTGAGCTTTTTTAGTTGCTCTATTGTCATTTTGTAAAAATTTTATTTCAAAAAAAATAGTACCTATCAAAGAATTGCAAAGCTAACAAACCCTTTGATTAAAGCTAGGAATGCATTGATTAAAATCTTCTCCAAAGTCGAGAATTAGAACGTGAACTAGACTTAGAATTAGAATTTTTCCTAAAACGCGGAGTTCCCGAAAGAAGCGTATTCTAAATCACTTGATTATTATAGGTCTTATTTCGTTCTCCCAAAGGAGCAACTGGTAGTCAAATTTGAAAAAAGCTTTATACTCTGTAACATATATTTCCGTTTTTGTCCGTTCAACTTCAATATATTAATCAAATGATTTGCAAATTGCATGTAATAAGCAGCCATTTAACTAGCTTTTAGAATTATTTTACTTGTCACTCTTAGAGTTTTTGTAAATTTACAGGCTAATTACCTATCAGCCAATCTTCTAGTGAAATATAGAGAAACAGTAAAAAAACGGCACCTTTAGGCTTTGCAAATATTGAAACGATAAAGATTAACAATTTTAATTAACTAAGATTTCAATAGCTATTGATCCTATAATGAATAGTAATAACACTATAAAACTACATTTGCGAAAAGCATTTAGGCTAACTATCTTGTTAGTCCTTTTTTTACCAACTTTATCTGGTCAACATCTGGATCATGTGCTAGGTGAATGTTTGATCCAATTCGAAGATCAGACTCAATCGCAAATACTCCTTACTGAACTTAGTGATCAATATTCGTCCGACAAATTTCAAATTCAACAAATTAGTTCTGCTCCTGTTAATATTTGGTCTCTTCGCTTTGATCATGTAACTATCAATGAATTTCAATTATTGACTGGCTTGCGCCAAAACAGAAATGTCAGATTGGCTCAGTTCAATCATTTTGTGTCAAACAGAAATATCCCTGATGATCCTCAATTTGATAACCAGTGGCAGTACATCAATACAGGACAGTCTGGTGGTACCTCAAACGCAGATTTAGATGCTGAATTTGCCTGGTCCATTTCCACCGGAGGCCTTACTACTGATGGAGATACGATTGTAGTTTGTATCATAGACGAAGGCGTTGATCCTTACCATGAAGATTTACATCAAAACATTTGGAGAAACTATAATGAGATTCCAGACAATGAAATAGATGATGACAACAATGGCTATGTTGATGATTACTACGGCTGGAATGTTGTCAATATGAATGATGATTTGACTTCAGGGAATAATGCTGGTTGGCACGGAACTCCGGTTGCTGGTATCATTGGTGCTAAAGGAAATAACAACTTAGGCGTTACTGGTATCAACTGGAATGTAAAAATCATGGTAGTGGTAAGAGGTATTACTGAAGCACAAACCATAGCTGCCTATTCTTATCCGTTCCAACAACGAAAAAGATATAACGAAACCAATGGTGATGAGGGTTCATTTGTAGTGGCCACCAACACATCTTGGGGAATTGATTTTGGGCAACCAGAGGACGCTCCATTATGGTGTGCTTTTTATGACTCTTTGGGGACTGTAGGAATTTTGGATGCAGCAGCTACCATTAATGGAAATTTTGACGTCGATCAATTTGATGATCTTCCAACCTCTTGTCCAAGTGATTTTTTAGTTAGCGTAACCAATATCAACCACAATGATGTAAAAAATCCAAATGCTGGTTATGGTTTAGAAACTATTGACATCGGAGCTTTTGGAACTGATATTTGGACGATAAAGAAAAACAATTCCTATGGTGCTTTTGCAGGAACATCCGCAGCAGCACCACAGGTAGCAGGTGCCATTGCCTTACTATATTCAAGTCCCTGCCCTGATATTAGTTGGCTCGCTAAAAATGCTCCCGATGCGACTGCACTTCTAATGAAAAATTATTTGATGGAAGGTGCTACTCAAAACGCCAACCTATCAAATCTCGTAAAATCAGGTGGTCGACTCAACCTTAATAATAGTATGGAGTTGCTGATGGACAATTGTGCATTTACCGCTTGTTTTCCTCCTTCCTTGATTTCTACTTCTTCCATTGGATTGGAAAATGCAACAATTGACTGGTTGGCCGGTAGTAATATCATCAGTGTTAATTTAAAATATCGCGAAGTTGGTGCGCTTAATTGGATAAATGCAAGTGCTATTCAATCACCATATTCACTTACTACTTTATTGGCTTGTACAGAATACGAATACACCTTACAGTCGATCTGTGGTAGCGGTGTTTCTCCAATCTCTCCAATACATACCTTCAAAACAGATGGCTGCTGTAATGCTCCTGATCCAATTACAATCGAGAATCTATCTTCCTCTTCAGTTTTCATTAGCTGGCCAGATCAAACGGTAGCCTTAAGTTATTATGTTCGCTACCGACCTGTAGGACAGGCATGGATTGAATTGGTTTGCAGCAGCAATGAACTTACGATCGACGACCTTGAAGCCTGTTCTAGCTATGAAATACAAATCAGTACCTTATGTCAGAGTGGATCAGCCACTGAGTATTCCCCCCTTTTAATATTTGAAACTACTGGCTGTAGTTATTGCCTTGAAGGAGATTACTGTTCGGTTGCAGGAATCGGCACTGCGCTCTCTTGGCTAAGTCGAGTTAACATAAATGATCTTGATAATATTTCTGAAAATTCAGTAAATGGCTATACTGACTTCACTACAAGTTCCGCTAATCTTTTGCAAGGTTACTTTCATAATTTTACGATTGAAACGGATTACGACTTTGTTCAAATACCTTTGTTTATACAAATCTGGGTTGATTACAATCAAGATGGACTATTTACTGGAAACGATTTAGCATTTCAAACCAATACCGCTGTTTCAGAAATAAGTGGCAGTTTTAATATTCCACCTAATGCGCTTTTGGGTAATACCCGAATGCGAATAATAGGCTCACCTCTAATCATAGCACCTTGTGATTCTCTCTCCACAGCGGGTGAAGTTGAAGATTACTGCGTCAACATTGTTGCACAAGATGAATGCCTTACACCTTTTGGCTATTCGCTTCTTCCAGGTACAAATAATCTTGTCATTAGCTGGCCAGGAAGTTTGGTGACCGATAGCTATAATATCCGTTATAGAGAAGCTGGAATTCAGGATTGGAATTACCTCTCCACCAGCTTGCATTATCTAACTATTCAAATGTTGACCTCTTGTACTGATTACGAGCTACAGGTACAAAGTGTTTGTGCAGGTGAGACTAGTGACTACTCTCCCACTCAATACTTTTCTACCATTGGATGTGGTGCTTGCCTTGACATGGATTATTGCGAACCACCAGCTGCTAGTTCTATCTTCGAATGGATTTCCTATTTTGAATTAAATGAAATCCAGCATTATTCAGAAAGTGAAGGTTATCATTTTACTGGAGCTACAACCGATTTAATTCAAGGTGAAACCTATAACTTCAATATTCAACCTGGTTTTGCTGGTGATTTATATGAAGAACATTATTGCATCTGGATTGATTACAACCGCGATGGGACCTTTACTGATATCTCTGAGAAAGTTTTTGATAGTGAGACTGCCACTACGAATAGTTCTATTTTTGGTCAATTTACTGTACCTACATTTTCATTACAGGGTGCTACTCGACTGCGACTAAGCATGAAGTACCAAAATGCTCCGATTGCTTGTGAAGGTGCTTTCTATGGAGAGATTCAAGATTATTGCATCAACGTTTATAGTAGTCCTTCGCAGTTGTGTAGTTCGCCGACTAATATTATTCTGAGTGAGCTAACAGAGACCACTGCCCTTATAGAATGGTCTGAGCATCCTTCGGCAATCTCTTATCAATTTAAATATAAGGAAGTCAATGCTTCTAGTCTAGATTGGAATACCATAACCGGTAACAACACCTTTTACAATCTAACAAACCTAACTCCTTGTCAAGATTATGTTTATCAGGTACGTACGATATGCGATACGGGATTAAGTATGTATAGTGCTGACTTATATTTCACTGCAGAATGCGTTACAAACACAACATCTACAAGGGTAAAGAAAGGCCCTCTTGTTTTTCCTAATCCTTTTTCTGATTTAATAACAATCGAATTAGCGAATACTTCAATGAAGGAACTGAACGTTGAAGTTTATCACATTTCTGGAAAAAAGATAGAGACATATCAGTTTTCGAATGTAAGTTCTGTTGAGCTTTCGCTAAAAGAAAAACCCTCAGGAATTTATTTTATTGCTATATCGAATGGAGTTGATCGATGGGTAGAAAAGGTGGTGAAAGAGTAAATAGTTGAACTAAAAAACCAACTACCACCTTCTAAGAAGGTGGTTTAACAATTTCTGAAGGCATAGCCATCTAAGCCTCAATACCAATGTCATGGTCATAGAGAAACTTTGAACCTGCCGAGTTTATCTGGCTAACTAGACAGGTTTATCTGGCTAGCTAGACAAGCCGCCAGGCAGAATAATGAATCGTTGAATTTTGAATCGTTGAATTTTGAATTTTGAATCTGGCGGCTCCAACAGGTTCAAAATTCCTCAACAAGATTCTCCCTATTTCAATGGCATTGCCCTCATCGCTAGACTCTCCACACAAGTCACAATTATGAGAACGTGAATGCAAAGCTCTCAGAACGTAGCCACCTCCAAAGAGGTGGATTTCTAAATTAAATTAAAAGACCCTCTAACGAGATTTACAATCATCCGTTAGAGGGTCTTTTATTTTCATAAATAAAGATGCCTATCTGACATCAACGACTTCCACATAAAAAGCAATATCAGCACGTTCTGGAATACCCGGAGTTGTACCATCACGAGAAGGTTTTCCAGCTTCACCATAACCAAGAGCATATGGAATAAACATAGTGATTTTACCACCTTTCTTTACGTTTACAATTCCGTCATCCCATCCTTGAATCACACGACCACGGCCTACTTGGAAGGCAAACCGTTTCGCTTTTCCAAAACTATTGTCGAAAGGGGTACCATCCATTAAAGCACCAAAGTAATGTACTTGAATAAACTTTCCACTTACGATAGGTTCCCCTTCTCCCGGATCATGAACTATATATTTCAAGCCAGATTCCGTGGTTTGTATTTCATTATCAAGTTCACCTTTTTTGTACATTTCCAATCTCATATTTAAGGAGTCACCAACGGTTACAGCACGTCCTTTCAGTTTGAGAATTCCTGTTTCTACCTCCGCTCTTGGAGTCAGCGACTCAAGTGTTATTTCATAACGTAATTCATCCCCTTGCTTCAACCATTCCGGAAGTTTCTTAGCACTACCAACAGCAGTGGTATCAACTTTCTGATAAATGGTGATACTATCTTTGACGCTCATCATTTTAATTGCCTCGTAGCTTGGAGGTGCAGGCCGTGACACCAATCTTTCTTCTGGCATAACGGTCTTGATAGGTTCAAAACCATAGTGCGAAGACTTCATTAATGAATCGTTTAGAAAAAGTATTTCGTGGTAAGTAATCTGATCTCCCAATGCAGGTTTAGGTCCTTCATGTTGAATATGTAAAACGTATGGATACCCAGTGTCCGTTTTTCCTTCTTTAGCGCCAGGAATTAATTTTCCGACTACCAGATTTTTATTATTTCCGCTTTTCGCTTTGTTTTCACTTTCTGTTGCAGTAGTGCTAGTAGAAGCAGTATCTGTACAGGCAGAAAAAATTAAAAGCACACTTAGCAATGCAATGATGTATCTCATAAAACTTGTTTGTTATCTAATTGGTTTATGAACCTAAAAGGATTCACAAAATAAGATGAAAATATTGTGCCCAATAAAATCAGGATTTAATTTTCATCTTAGTATTCATTTTAATTATTCACTAGTTAGCATTTCCTTAAATTCGGGAAGAATCTCTTTGAATTTCTTAACCGTAGCACGCAATCCTGAGAAGGAATAGCCTCCGGATGCATTTTTATGACCACCTCCTTTGAAATGTTTAGTAGCAATTTCTTGAACGGAGATATCACCTTTTGAGCGGAGAGATAGTTTCACAACAGTGGGTTGCTCTGTAATGAAAGCAGCCGTTTTGATATGCTTCATTTTCAAAAGGAAATTCACGATACCTTCAGTATCTCCTCGTTGGATGTCATAGAATTCATAATCCTTACGAGTCAGTGCAATGATACCTGTCTTGTATTCGTCGATGATCTCCATTCTGTTGGTAAGGCAATGACCTAGCAATCGCAACTGCTTTTCATTCATACTGTTAAATATAAGGTCCTGTACTTTATAATCATCCGCGCCAATTTCAATAAGCCCCGCAACCACCTTAAACAAATGTGATGTGGTGTTGTATTTGAATGAACCAGTGTCGGTCAAGATTCCAGTAAGTATGGCTTCAGCAATATCTATGTCAATATCCAGAGGCTTTCCAAGCATATGGATAAAGTCATAAATCATTTCACAAGTAGAGCTTGCCTCCGGCTTGGTATATATATAATCAGATTGAATGTCAGGATAAAGGTGATGATCAATCATAACCAACTCTTTTTCTTCAAGAGATTCGATATAATCCCCCATCTTATCTACTCGACTCAATGAGTTATAGTCTAGACAAAAGATGAAATCAGAGTTCTTCAGAGCTGCTTCGCAATCATCTGGTTCTATATCATGTATTAATATCTTGTCCGCTCCAGGCATCCATGCAACAAAAGCTGGATACTCAGAAGGAAAGATGACCTTAACATGGTGGCCATTCTTTATCAGAAAGTGGTAAAGTGCTAATGATGAGCCTATCGCATCTCCATCAGGGTTGCGATGAGATGTAATGGTAATATCCTTTGGGATATTGAGTAATTCTTGTAGTTGGAGCAGATTCGTCATTGAGTCTTTTAAAATGAAACACGAAATTGAAAAAAATATACATCAAAACAAAATAAATAGCGTCTACTTAGCTACTTTTGCACCGTTTTCGAAACATTCTTTCGAATCTTTGATATAGAAGGTAGTTGAAAACAACTATATATAAACTTATTAACCATAAAATTAATACAAAAAATGGCAACTAACAGAACTTTCACAATGATCAAACCGGATGCAGTAAAAGCTGGAAATACCGGTGCTATTCTAGCCAAGATGAACGAGGGTGGCTTTAGAATTGTTGCAATGAAGAAAACTCATTTATCTCCTGAGAAGGCTGGTGAGTTTTACGCAATACACAAAGAACGTCCTTTTTATGGCGAATTAGTTGAATTTATGTCTTCAGGTCCTATCGTAGCTGCTATTTTAGAAAAAGACAATGCCGTTGAAGATTTCCGTAAATTAATTGGTGCTACTAACCCTGCAGATGCTGCTCCTGGAACTATCCGAGCGCTTTTTGCTAAGAGCATTGGCGAGAATGCAGTACACGGTGCTGACTCAGACGAAAATGCAAACATTGAAGGAAACTTCCACTTTGCTGGTACTGAAATGTTTTAAGTAATTTCAAATGATAATATTTTTTAATACATCTTTCAGATGAATTGAAATTTTCAATATATATTTTGTACCTTTATAAGGAATTGCAAATTATAATCTCATTTGACATCAGGTAAGCGGACATCGTTCCGCTTACCTGTCTTTTTTTTGGGGAAATAGCTTGGCTTCTTGGTAAAGATATAGATCTATTGGGAGTCTACTATCCAGATTGTAATCATAGGAATTACAGAGCTTTGTAAAACACCAAGCAGAATAGTCTGATAATTCAAACAGCCCTCATCTTCACACTTTCCAAAAATAAAAATTGCTCTCTTCTTTTAAGCAAGATCATCCAGAGCACGGTCATCAATTGATCCTTCATCATGAATACCTCCTCGAAAGATCATACGGATATTCCAAATAAATAAAATCACGGCGATCGCCAACCAGAGATACATCCAAACTGAAACTGGTACTACTACAAATATCTCAGCGTATTTCTGCAAATCAGAACTTGGTCCTACATTAAAGTCCTGAATGATATAGAGGATACTTGCCAAGCCCATAAACATGAGCACTTCTCGATCAAAGTTTGTTTTGTTGGCAATGAAAAATAAGGCTATTGCGAAAAGCCCTAGAAAGAGTGTTGTATAAAGTGTATCAAACCAGTAAAGTCCTGTGATGATCATCAAGACCGCCATTATATTTAAGGTTATTCCAGACCACTTTGGTTTTCTAGCACCGATATAAAAAAGTAGGTTGCCCAAAATAGCAGAGCCTAGATATCCGCCCATTAATATCACAGACAAGGAGCCTCCTCTAGAAGTAGTGAGTCCACTGCCATTAGGATTGATGGTGATGCCCTCTACAGAACCACCAGTGATCAATGCACCCAATGCATGACCAAACTCATGTAAAAAAGTAACGAGTAAAGTGAAAGGATATAAAATGATTCGGCCATATTCGCCACCGAAGTATTTGAGCCCCAGATATATCGCCAGA
Source organism: uncultured Saprospiraceae bacterium (assembly GCA_937921775.1). Taxonomy (GTDB): domain Bacteria; phylum Bacteroidota; class Bacteroidia; order Chitinophagales; family Saprospiraceae; genus CALGLS01. The sequence goes on along the minus strand of CAKZUK010000102.1, from coordinate 512 downwards.
ATCAGAAGGATTCGAAGGAGAATGTTGTTTTTCATGACTATGAATTTTCGAGTTTTACAATCTAGTTAGGCCGTTCTCAAATTACATTAGCTAATGCCTTGAGCGATATTTATGGCAAAATCGATTTGACGAACTGCTTATTTAGTGCAAAGTATCAAATTCATGGGCGAATAAACAAGTATTTTAGACTAAGCGATGAAATTCTTCATTTAAAGTGGAAATGGGATTTACATTGGCAGTTTTCACTCGATCATAGCTCCGCATGTCAAGTCTTTAGCTAGGCTCAATAATCACTTTTCTTAGCTAGAATTCATATCTGATCTTTAAATCTTCGTAAAGAATGATCATCGATTGCGGCCCATTACATTCCTCTAAGTGCACTGGAAATTAAGTTTCGTCCGATTTTGAATAGGTTATTTTGGAATTAATTGAGTTATAAATTTCGCGAATAGCCTTAGCTATTTAAAGAATTTCTAACGAAAAGTAATTTCAAAAGAAGCATTCAAAACGGA
>CAKZUK010000101.1 GCA_937921775.1 uncultured Saprospiraceae bacterium | reverse complement strand
TTATCTCGGCTCAAAAGTACGCTTTCGATATCTGTCAAGTTAACAGCTTTAGCCTTCAACAAAATCAAAAAGTGATACAATAAATCAGCCGCTTCGTTCTTAAACAAATCAATGTTGTCATCCTTAGCTTCAATTACTAATTCAACCGCCTCTTCACCTACTTTTTGTATCACTTTATTGATGCCCCGTTTGTACAGATCGTTTGTGTAGGAGTCTGGATCATTTTGATCAATTTTTTGGTGGATCGTAGATTCTAGTTTATAGAGAAAGCCTTTAGGTGAATGGAGTCCAAAGCAGTTGCTAGTACCCAAGTGACAGGTAGGGCCCTGAGGGATCGCTTGTATTAGGATGGTGTCATTGTCGCAGTCTACTGCTATGTTTTTAATGTTCAGGAAATTACCTGAGGTCTCTCCTTTTGTCCAGAGTCTCTTTTTAGATCGACTGTAAAAGGTGACTCTATTTTCAGCGATCGACTTCGTGAGTGCCTCCTGATTCATGTAGCCCAGCATTAAAACTTCATTGCTTCTAAAATCTTGAATTATAACAGGCACCAAGCCATTTGTTTTTGAAAAATCTATCTGCATCTTACGGGTATGTTTTGAGATGATAAATATTGTTTTAAATTTTGAATTGGGATCTCATTGAAATGAAAAATGCTGGCCGCTAATCCTGCACTTGCTTTGGTTTGAGTAAACAAATCGACAAAGTCGTGCATACTTCCTGCACCACCAGAAGCGATGACTGGGATGTTAACTGCATTGGCAATTTTCTCTGTAATAGCTAGGTCAAAGCCATTCTTAGTTCCGTCGCCATTCATAGAGGTCAGAAGTATTTCACCGGCTCCCAATTTTTCGACTTCTTTTGCCCACTCCATCGTGTTTTTACCAGTTGCTATCTTTCCACCACTGATATACACTTCGTCAAAAATGTCATTGAACTTTGTATCAATAGCCACTACTACACATTGACTTCCGAATTGCTGACTAATGTTAGTAATCAAGTCAGTTTGCTTTACAGCGGCAGAGTTAATAGTGATCTTGTCGGCGCCAGAATTGATGATCAAGGCAGCATCTTCTACAGAACTAATTCCACCACCAACGGTAAAGGGGATGTTGATTTCTCTAGCAATTTTTTCCACCAATTTAGAAAGTGTTTTTCGTTGCTCAATGGTTGCAGTAATGTCTAAAAATGTCAACTCATCAGCACCTTCATCAAGATATCGTTTAGCCAATTCTATGGGGTCTCCAGCATCTCTAATTTGTTTAAAGTTGATGCCTTTTACGGTGCGTCCGTCTTTTATGTCGAGGCAGGGAATGATTCGTTTCTTTAGCATAATTCCTGTAGTTGTTGAAGACTTATTTTATTTTCATAAATGGCTTTGCCAATGATTACTCCCTGACAACCAATAGATTGCAGTTCAAGTAAGTCAGCCATGGAGCTGACACCACCACTGGCAATTAATTCTATTTTTGAGTTTTCCAAGATCTCTTTGTAAAGCTCCACTGCGCAACCTGCTAGCATGCCGTCCTTACTGATATCTGTGCAAATTACTTGCTTAATTCCTTTATTTTGGTAGTCGTTTATAAATTCCAAAACCTCAAGCTCAGTGCGCTCTTTCCAGCCATTGGTTGCAATCATACGATCCTTGCAGTCTGCACCAAGAATGATTTTTTCAGCACCATATTTTTTTAACCAAGCGCCAAATAAATTCGGATTTTTAGCAGCGACACTACCACCTGTGATTTGATTGGCTCCGGATTCAAAAGCAATTCTTAAATCTTCATCAGATTTCAAACCGCCCCCAAAATCGATGGTCAAATTCGTGTGAGTTGCTATGCTCTCCAATGTTTTGTAATTAACAATATGCTTGGAGCGAGCGCCGTCTAGGTCAACTAAATGTAGGTATTTTATTCCATGGTCTTCAAAGGATTTTGCAACAGCTAAAGGATCAGAGCTATACGTTTTTTGCTGTTGATAATCGCCTTTTGTTAGACGAACGCATTTGCCATCTATGAGGTCAATTGCTGGTATGATTTTCATATTTTTTACTTTTATAAGTACTAAACAGTTAAAAAGTTTTTCAAAATAATAGCACCCGCTTCGACCGACTTCTCCGGATGAAACTGCATCGCATAAAAGTTATCTTTTTGCATCGCGGCACAAAAAGGAAGGATGTATTCGCAATCTGCAATCGAGGCATCATTTGATTCAACATAATAACTGTGAATGAAATAAAAATCCGTTGCTGGTTTCAAACCTTTAAATAATAAATGATCAGTAGTTATCAAATTATTCCAACCCATATGTGGTACGATTTCAGTCGCTGGAAATTTCCGAACACGACTGTTAAATATTCCGAGACAATCGGTTTGGCCCTCCTCACTATGTTTGCACATGAGTTGCATGCCTAGACAGATGCCCAAAAATGGTTGTTGAAGTGAGCAAATTAGTTGATCTAATTTATGTTCTTTTAGAAAATGCATGGCTGTACTAGCTTCTCCAACTCCTGGGAAAATAACGTGCTCGGCTTTCTGGATTTCATTTGGATTTGAAGTTACGATACAATCGAATCCCAATCCATTCAATACATTTTTTACAGAAACATTATTGCCAGCTTTGTAATCAATTATTGCAATCATAGTATACCTTTTGTGCTCGGGATGGAGTAATTGTTTGTTTTGGCAATAGCCATTTTAATTGCTTTGGCAAATGCTTTAAAGATCGATTCAATTTTGTGGTGCTCGTTGTCGCCAGTTACCTGAATATTGAGGTTGCACTTTGCGGTATCACAGAATGATTTAAAAAAATGCTGGAACATTTCTGTAGGCATATCTCCGACTTTTTCTCGCTTAAATTCTGCCTTCCAAACTAGTTGTGGGCGGCCTCCAAAATCAATAGCAACTTGTGCAAGTGCCTCATCCATAGGGAGTAAGAAGCCATATCGTTCCATTCCTTTTTTAGAAGACATGGCCTTTAGGAAGGTTTCTCCTAAGGCAAGTCCTACATCTTCTATGGTGTGGTGTTCATCTACTTTCAGATCTCCTTTTGCATTAATTGTCAAATCAATATTTCCATGTTTGGCAATTTGTTCTAGCATGTGATCGAAAAATGAGAGACCAGTTTGTATTTCTGAAAGGCCGTTTCCGTCAAGGTTTAACTCAACTAAAATATTGGTTTCCTTAGTACTCCTTTGAGTATAAGCTTTGCGCTGAATACCATTGAGAAAATTGAAAATGTCTTCCCAGCTTTCCGTGCTTAGCACAGCGTCCGAATTGTTTTCATTGCCAATAAAAATGCCTTTTGATTTAAGGTTTTTTGCCAGTTGAATGTCGGAATTTCGATCTCCAATGACGTATGAATTTTCTAAATCGTAGTTGCCATAAATGTATTTTTGCAATAAGCCTGTTCTGGGTTTTCTAGTTTCTGCCTTGTCCTCTGGGAAGGACTTGTCAATCAGTATTTCTGCAAAGGTGATTCCTTCATTTTTAAAAGCTTTAATTATTTTATTCTGAGCTGGCCAGAATGTTTCTTCTGGGAATGAATCAGTGCCGAGTCCATCCTGATTGCTAACCATGACTAGCTCGTAATCGAGTTCTTTTACGATTCTGGAAAGCGATTGGAAAACACCTGGGTAGAATTCTAATTTTTCTAAACTATCTAGTTGATAGTCGATTGGTGGTTCGATGACTAATGTGCCATCTCGATCTATGAATAGTATTTTTTTCATTTTTTATGTTTTTAAATAATTATGTCCCGGCACTTATTTACTCAGCGGGTCCTTGATTTAAACGAACTAAACTTAGATGTTGAGTTGTGTTTTCAGGTCAACCGAGAATTGATTTTGGCCTTCGGAACAGAGACGAAATGTAAAATGTAAAAGCGAAAAATTTAAAATGTAAAAGTTTGCCATCTAACGTAAAGCCTGCGATTTTCAGCCACTTTTACATTTGGAGTTTTACATTTAAAACCCCAAACAATTACTTGAAAGCCTGTCGGACTAGCGCCCGCTATACGAGCCAAACTGTCAGGAAACATCATTCTTGGCCGGCCTGTAAAGTTCGGCGATCGAGCACCTGAACAGTTATAAATAGAATATTAATTCCGGACCTTGTTTAAACAACTTTATTCTTAATGTGATATAGGACCCATAGGCCACAGAGTTATTTTTTGTTGGGCTATGTGCTTATAGTATGAGTTTGCATTTTTAGTGCACTAATGAGTTTTTTATTTTCGTCTGTTGTACCAACTGAAATCCTTAAGCAATTAGGAATCTGTCTGTTTCTGTTTCGGACAATGATGCCTAGTGAAAGTAATTTTTGATAAATCCTATCAGCGTTGCTTACTTTTATAAGGATGAAATTGGCGTCGCTAGGGTAGACTTTTTTGACGAAAGTTAGATTTCCTAATTCAGCAATGAGTAGTTTTTTTTCTTGTAAAATCAGTTGGAGATTGTTTTCAAAAATCGTCCCATTGGTAAGGGTTTTAAGAGCAACTACTTGATTGAGGGTGCTGATGTTGTAAGGTGGTTTAATTTTGTTGAGAAGTTGAATGATATTCGTGCTAGCAAAGGCAATGCCCAATCGGATAGCGGCGAGTCCCCATGCTTTACTGAGTGTTTGACTGATGATTAGATTTGGAAATTCTGCAAGTCTTTTAAGCCAAGATGCTTTGTCCGCAAACTCGATGTATGCCTCGTCGATAATTACGATTCCATTGAAATTTAAAAGAATGGATTCAATTGTTTTTGTGTCCATCAAATTACCAGTTGGGTTATTGGGAGAACAGATTAGTAGCAACTTTATATTCGGATCATTGAAGTAAGGTATGACTGTTTTGATATCAATCTGAAAATCTTCATCAAGTTCAATACTAATTAGCTCAAGGTCATTAGTTGCAGCAGATACATTGTACATGCCATAGCTGGGGCTGAAGACGATTGCTTTGTCAAGAGCTGGGCGACAAAAAATTCTGAAAGCCAAGTCGATGAGTTCGTCGCTACCATTCCCAATGAAAATGTTATTCATTTCGATTTGTTTCTGATTGGCAATATATTCTTTGAGTTCTACTTGTTGAGGGTCGGGATATCTATTGAGTAGTCCGTATGGATTTTCATTGGCATCGAGAAATATTCCGTTGTCGGCAGTGTATTCTTTTCGGGCGCTTGAATAAGGCTTCATTTGCAATATGTTGGGTCGGACGAGTTTATTTAAATCAAACATTGTTCGTATTTTTAAGGCGAATAGAAACCGCATTTTTGTGAGCCATTAAACCTTCCGCTTCTGCCATTATTTCAATAGCGGGCCCTATGTTTTGCAAACCTTTTTGAGTGATTTGTTGGAAGGTTATTTTTTTGTAAAAACTATCCAATGAGACACCGCTGTAGCTTTTCGCATAAGCATTGGTAGGTAAAGTGTGATTTGTGCCAGAAGCATAATCTCCTGCGCTTTCGCAACTGTAGTTGCCAAGAAAAACAGAACCTGCATTACTAATCTTTTGTGTAAACTGAGCAGCAATGTCAGAGGCAATAATCAAGTGTTCAGGAGCGTAGCTATTGCTAAATTCTAGACAAGTGTCCAAGTCTTTTAATAGAATTGCGAAACTATTGTTAATGGCTTTTTTAGTTATTGATCTACGAGGTAGTAGCGCTATTTGAGCTTCTAAATTTTTGATAACTTTTGAAATGATATCTTGCTTGTCGGATAACAAAACAACTTGGGAATCAGGCCCATGTTCAGCTTGCGCTAAAAGGTCAGCTGCTACAAAACTCGGGATAGCAGTTTGATCAGCAATCACCAAAACTTCAGAGGGGCCTGCAGGCATGTCAATTGCGATTCCAGTAGCCTGAATAAGTTCTTTTGCTTTTGTGACAAACTGATTTCCTGGCCCAAAAATCTTGTTTACTTTCGCTATGCTTTCTGTCCCAAACGCCATGGCAGCTATGGCTTGTGCTCCACCGACTTTGAATATTTTGTTGACTCCAAGCAATTGCGCGGTAAAGAGAATAGTGGCATCAATCTCTCCATTTGCTTGCGGTGGCGTACATAGAATAATTTCTTTGCAGCCCGCAAGTTTTGCCGGAATAGCCAGCATGAGAATCGTAGAAAATAAAGGAGCAGAACCCCCCGGAATATACAAGCCAACACTTTCAATGGCGACACTTTTTCTCCAGCAAAGTACGCCAGGGCTGGTTTCAATTTGCTTGCTTTCTTCTTTTTGTGCTTCGTGAAATTTACTAATGTTTTCTTTGGCCAGTTGAATTGCAGTAACTAATTGCTTGGGAATATTTTTGCTTGCTAATTCTATTTCATCATTACTAACTTGCAATTCATTTAAACGAACCTTATCAAATTTTTCAGTCAATTCAAAGAGGGATACATCGCCCTCGGTTTTTACCTTTTCAATAATGTTATTGACAACTTGTTCAAGTGATGCTTGCTCGAAATTGGGGCGCCGACAAAGCTCCTCCCAATCTGATTTTGGTGGATTATTATAAATTTTCATTAGAGGACCATTTTGTTGATTGGAATAATAAGGATGCCTTCAGCTCCAGCTTCTTTGAGATTATCAATGACATCCCATAATTGATTTTCTTCAATTACAGAATGCAAGGAACTCCATCCTTTTTGCGCAAGCGGTAGAATAGTTGGACTTTTCAAAACAGGTAGTATATTAGAAACTGCTTCGATTTTTTCGTTAGGGACATTTAGCAGAATATATTTATTCTTTCTAGCCCGAATGACCGTCTGTATACGAAAAATTAATTTGTCAAGAATTGCATTGGCTTCTTGACTTAGATTGATTGATTTTGCAAGAACAGCCTGTGATTCCAAAATCACTTTTGACTCCTTTAGTCCATTTTTGAAAAGGGTGCTTCCTGTGCTCACGATATCACAAATTCCGTCAGCGAGTCCAATGTTTGGTGCTATTTCTACGGAGCCAGAGATGTAGTGAATGTCTGCAGTGATGTTATTTTGCTTAAGGAAACGTTGAAGGGTATTGGGGTAGGAGGTAGCTATTTTTTTGTTGTTGAAAAAGGAGAGGTCGCCGTTAGTTTGCTCTTTTGGAATGGCTAAAGAAAGCCTACATTTGGAAAAACCTAATAGTTCGACTATTTCAACGTTTTTCTGTTTTTCAATTAGAATATTTTCCCCGACAATGGCAATATCGACAACGCCATCTTCGAGGTATTGTGGTATGTCAGAATTACGGAGAAAGAAAATTTCAATTGGGAAGTTTGGAACAACTGTTTTGAGTTGATCTTTGCCATTCTCGAATCTGATGCCACAATTTTTAAGTAAATCAAGTGAGTCTTGATTGAGTCGGCCACTTTTTTGAATGGCAATTTTTAAGTTACTCATGTTTAAGATTTTTTAAATTCTTAGTCTGAGTAACAAGGGGGCATTAAATGAAACAAGCCCGTCTGAATTACTCAGACGGGCTTGTTTATTTATGTTTTAGCTACACAATACATTTCCTTACGCCTGATGGTCGTTATGAAAATGATGATGATGTAGATTGCTATTTCGCATGGGGCAAATGTATGTTGAATTTATTTATGGTGCAAGTCCTTTTGGATTATTATTGAATTTTAGATGTTTTATTTATTGAAATTGTTTTAAGTTATCTAGCATCTTGTTATCAAGTTCCTCTTTATTTTTAACCTTATTAAACCATTTCGAGGCAAGCGTACCATTCCCTTCTTTAATCGCGATCAGGCCACAAAGTGACATAATGGCGTCGTCCATATCTTTAAGCATTCGACCATTGTAGAGTTCTGTAACATCTTTTACTGCGACAAGATCACCAGTATTATTCCAATCTGAATTTTCTGAAAATTTATAATTGATGATCAAGCGGGTAGAGTCTGTACCAGCGGAGTAGTTCCCCCAGATGATAAGGTCGGCCTGGCAATGGTTGACCAGTGAAGCAGCTTTTTCTGTGGAAATATTTTTGACGTAGGTTCCAATTTCTGCTTTGGTAGAAAGATCGTTTTTAGTTGTAATTTTGTTGATTCTTTCATTGAGTATTAATTCTGGTTTGGCATCATTCGCCCCAGCTTTATCGAATGGGAGTACCATGACCTTATTGTTGTAGTTGCTTGGAAAGTCAGGGCAAACATAAGGTTTGAAGTTTACTTTCCACCAGATTAAAGTAGCAATGGTAAGTAGGACCAAAGGGATCATAACTTTGAGAAGAGGGCTGGCAAAATAGGATTTGACGCCAGTTTTAGGTTGTTCTTTGAATAGGTTTATTAGTTTGTCATTGATCCGGTTTCGACGAATTTGTCGCTCATCGGAGCTTATGGTACCCTTTAGTTCATCTTGAATTAGCACTAGGTATTCACCTTGGATAAGGGCAGAGTTAGCTAAAGTCTCTGTATCCAATTTTTGTTGGTTAATAAATTCAAATGCTTCAGCTATCTTACCTGCTTGTATGAATACGGTGATTTGTTGGAATAGGTCTTTTTTGTTCATTTTGTGTCTAGGTGCTTAGTGATCGGCTGTTTAATTAATTTCATAGCAGCTTCGATAAACAAATATGGGAATATTTGGTTACAATACTTTGATTTAGTCTCAAAATTGCAACTGCAGTTAGCGTTTTCTCAAAATCAGGAGGGGAGTGAGCTTGTGAGGAATCAAAAATAGGAAACAAAACGATTGAGAATAGAGTAAGAATAAGCCAAAATAAAATGTCAAACGCAATCGTAATAGGAGCTGGAGTTGGAGGGATCGCAACTGCTTTGCGGCTTCGACATAAGGGATATAAGGTTACGGTCTTTGAGGCCAATGCTTATCCTGGTGGGAAATTGCATGCTTTTCAGTCGAATGATTTTCGTTTTGATGCAGGGCCTTCGCTTTTCACGATGCCCTGGTTGGTAGATGAACTCTTTGAATTGTTTGGCTTGAACCCAAAAGATTATTTTGATTATAAATCAAAGAAAGTACTGTGCAATTATTTTTGGGAAGATGGCAGTTCATTTTCTGTGAAGGCCGATCAGGATTTGTTTGCGAATGAAGCTGCTGAATATTTTGAGGTGGAAGCAGTTAGTATCAAAAAGTATCTGGCGAGTAGTCAAAAGAAATACGAACTCACCTCTGGAATTTTTCTGGAAAAGTCATTACATAAAGCATCTACCTATTTTTCAAAAGAAACTTTAAAAGCGATGACTTCTGTCTTTAAGCTTGGAATTCACACCAATTTAGATGCAGTGAATAGGCGGCATTTTAAAGACCCTCGTTTAGTGCAGTTATTTAATCGCTATGCTACTTACAACGGATCGTCGCCATACAAGACACCGGGTATTATGTCGATGATTCCTCATTTGGAAATGAATCAGGGGACATTTTTCCCGAAAGGGGGTATGCATGCGATTACAAAAAGTCTGTTTGAGTTAGCGAAAGAGCAAGGTATAGTGTTTAAGTTCAATGAAGTGATTAGCAAAATAAATCATGAGGAGGGGAAGATAAGAGGTGTTGCGAATGCGGGAGGAACTTATGAAGCGGATTTGGTCGTTTCAAATATGGACATTTTTTCAACTTACGAAAAATTACTAAAGGGTCTAAGTAAGCCTCAGCGGATCTTAAAGCAAGAGCGATCGAGTTCTGCTTTGATATTTTATTGGGGTATCAACAAGTCATTTCCGCAATTAGATTTACATAATATTTTATTTAGTTCAGATTATAAAAATGAGTTTGACTGTATTTTTGAAAAGAAAATATTGTCAGATGATCCGACAGTTTATATTAACATCACGAGCAAAGAGAACGCTAAGGATGCTCCAAAAGGAAAAGAAAATTGGTTTGTGATGATCAATACTCCAGCAAATTTTGGTCAGGACTGGAGGCAATTGCAGAGGGAGGCTCGTACAGCCATATTGCAGAAGATCGAGCGTGTATTGAAAGTGGATGTATCGGACTTAATTGAAACAGAGGAGATTTTGGATCCGGTGTTAATTGAGTCGAGGACAGGATCACATCGTGGCTCACTTTATGGGGCCTCTAGTAATTCTCAGTTTGCAGCATTTTTGCGGCATCCAAATTTTTCTCGAGAGATTAAGGGCTTGTATTTTTGTGGAGGATCGGTGCATCCTGGTGGTGGTATTCCACTTTGCTTATTGTCTGCTCGGATTGTGTCGGATTTGGTGGGATGAGGTGACAGACCTTGGCAGTGGGCATGAGGCAGGGATTGAAAAGTTAAAGATGTAGTGTCAGATGCCGTTTTCTTTTAGCTATGAATTAAAATGTGCCTAGATGGTCAAATATGAAAACAAATAATTAAAAAGATAAATGCCACATATTCTACAACTAAATTATTCTCAAATTAACAGACAGAAGATATCCATATTTATAGTATGGCTATTCCACCTTTCTGCAATGATCGGGATAAGTATTGGATTTGAAGATTGGTTTATGTCAAAGACGCCACTAAACCTGACTGTGATCTTTGGTTTGTTGTTGTGGAGTTTTTCTTATAAGGAAGTTAAGTTCTGGTTAGGGATGAGTTTGTTCTTTTTAGGAGGTATGTTGTTGGAATGGCTGGGCGTACAATATGGGCTGTTCTTTGGGAGCTATGTATACGGAGATAATTTGGGGCCGAAGCTTGATGGAGTACCGTGGTTTATTGGTATCAACTGGGCTTTGTTGACCATTATAACGGGTTTGATGGCTAAGCATTTTTTGAAAAGCACAATTGGAAGAATATTGTTGGGTGCAGGCTTGATGGTGTTTCTTGATTTATTTTTGGAAGTATCTGCACCGATTTTTGACTTTTGGGAATTTGAAAATGGGCTAGTGCCATTGAGTAATTATATAGCTTGGTTTGGATTCTCTGTTTTATTTCATGGGATTTTTAATGTTCTTAGATTGAAGGGAGATGGGAAACTGGCTTGCCATCTTTATGGAGCTCAATTGGTGTTTTTTGCTTATTTTTTTGTTCTTTACAAGTTCTTAATCGTTTAACGGAATTATATCAATTTTTGCTTTTAGTTCTTTTAAGAAATCAAGCACCAATTCCCTGTCGGTCAAACGCTTATAAAATTTAAATAAACAGTGAAAAATAAAACAATCTTGTCCCGTCTCTTAGTAGTTTGACGGAATTATTTCATTTTTCACTTTTGATGTTTATGTAAATTTAAACGCTAATTCCCTGTCAGTCAAACGCTTATAAAATTTAAATAAACAGTGAAAAATAAAATAATCTTGTCCCGTCTCTTATGATAAATTTAGAATCTTGTCCAATTTGTCAATCCAATAAATTTTCTGATTTGATTGAAGTTGCTGCTCAAATGCATCCTTCTGATGAACTGTTTCAGTTTCAGAATTGTGATGGATGTGGCTTAGTATTTTTGAATCCTCGGCTTGATCCCAAAGGACTAAAGGATTATTATACCGATTATTATTTACCGTATCGAGGTGCAGATGCTTGGGGGAAATATCATAAACAAGTAGCTGGATCGCAAGTGAGTCTGGATAAGAAACGGGTGGCTTTAGTGGCTTCACATTCTGATATGACGAAGGATAGTTTGGTTTTGGATGTAGGGTGTGGAAAGCCTAGTTTTTTGAAAGCTTGCCGTGATAAATATGGCTGTCGAACTTTGGGAATTGATTTTTCGGATGAGGGATGGAAGGAAAGTGGAACAGCTTATGCAAGCTTGGAATTGAAGGTAGGAGAGGTGAAGGATTTGCCGCAGGACTTGCGACCTGACGTGATTACGATGTGGCATTACTTGGAGCATGATTACAATCCTCTACAAACCTTGAAGGACTTGAAAGCGATTTCTCATGAAGATACGAAACTAATTATCGAGGTGCCGAATTACGATTCTGATAGTCGTAGAAAATACGGAAAACATTGGGCGGGTTTTCATACACCGCGACATACCTTTCTTTTTACTCCAGATACTTTGCGACTTTTGTTGTCTGCCTCGGGATGGAATCCTTTGGAAGTTAATTCATTTGGGACTTTGGATCCATATGTGTTGTACTGGATGAGTGAGATGGAGCGAAAGGGGATTCGCTGGGATAAGAATATGGAAGCGGAGTTTTTTAACTATGTGATTGGAATGATAGGATTTTTTCCTAAACGGATGTTTGGAAAATCGCTAGGAATTATGACTGG
>CAKZUK010000100.1 GCA_937921775.1 uncultured Saprospiraceae bacterium | reverse complement strand
ATTCCTTCACCTCGTTTTTCGATAAATTTTGCAATCGCGCTATCTTCTTTCGTTGCTTCCAGCAATTCAATTTTGGTTGAACCTACTTTAAAAAACGAAGTGTTGACAAACTCTGAGTCAACAGATTCTATTTTATAATGGCTTTTACCAAAAAGTTTTTTGAATAAATCATTACTGTTTTCCAAATCTTTTACGGCGATGCCTATGTGCTCTACTTTTAGCATATGCTTTTTTTAGCTGTTTTCGAAATAAGTAATCGGTCTATTAGTTAATAGCCACAAAATAGGAAGAATTAACGTGATCTGTTAAAAAAGTCTTAAAGCGAATCACTTCATTAAACGCCTTTCTAGTCTTTCAGTCAAAGAAGCAACAATAACACAACACAAAGCCCATATTAATCATCCCTTGTCTATTATTGAAAGGCAAGAATAAATTCAATTTTATGAAACTTAAATTAATGATTATCGGACTATTTGTATTAGGATTTACTTTTACAAGTCAAGCTCAAACAAAAGCTCCTCGAGTAAGTAAAACACAATTGAAGCAGCAAAAGAAAATACAACATGGCTTAAAGTCAGGGAAATTGACAAAGAAAGAGGCCGTAAAATTACAGCAACAACAGAAACGCATTTCTAAAGCAAAGAGGAAAGCAAAGTCAGACGGTGTGTTTACACCAAAGGAGAAAATCAACTTGAACACTCGTCAGAATAGAGCTCGAGCTGTGATTCACAAAAAGAAGTACAATAACAAAGCTCGACAATAAAGGCAGCCCTTGTTACAACACTAAGAACAATATCCTAGAACAGAATTCCCAGAACATATATTCCTAAAACCGTGCGCCCCGAATTGATTATCAATTCGGGGTTTCTTTTTTTTTGTAGCCTAATTCCCCTGCCGACGCTGCGCTTGGCGGCTCCCCACCTCTGGATCCATCTGCAAGGCTTTATTTCTAAACTGATCAGCTTTAACCTGATCCTGAATATAAAAATAAGCATTCCCCAAATTCCAAAATGCATCTGCGTTCTGCGGCTCAACTTGAGTAGCAAGAGTGAAGTATTCGATGGCTTTTTGATGGTTGCCCGAAATACCATTGGCCACTCCTAGTAAGCGAATAACTTCATATTCATCACCGCGCAATTCGCGTGCTTTAGTCAAATATTGAATGGCCTTTTGAACATTACCTTGTTCCCCATAATACTTGCCTCCTTCACGATAAGTGATACCCAGATTGTTTGTTCCGTTTTGATCATTTGCATCGTAGCGCAAAACTTGTTCATAATATTCAATGGCCTTATCAAAGTTTTTGAGATAATTATTTACATTACCTAACTGGAGATAAGTATTTTTGTAAGTTGGATGAATTTCAATGGCTTTATTTAAATACCCTAAAGCTTCTTGTAGTTCTGCTTTCTTTACTACTTCATTAGGATTTCTATTTGCCTTTTTACTCATTTCTGCACCAACCGCGTTGAGGAGTTTAGCGCTGTTTCCTGAAGTTTTTATATCTGAGGTAAAAAGCGTGTAGTTGTTTTCCCATACTGCGTTTCGCGTAAAGGTTTTTATGCTAAATAAAAGCACGACCACTGCTATAGCTGCCATTGCTAAACCCAGCATGTTGGAGCTTAAGTTTTTAGTTCTATTATCTTCATTTTTAAATGCCCAACGATAAGCAAGAACCGCTAGTATCAAACAAAAACCGACGGATGGCATAAACATAAATCGCTCCGACATATTGGTTCCGACAGGAAAAAAGAGATTTGACACAATAGACAAAGTGGCTATAAAAAACAATATTCCAAAGCTAATAATATCCTTTTTGCGCAAGCCTATAATTGCAAAAACTCCTATTCCCAAATAAAGCACTAAACTCAGAATAGATTGCCAATTGCTCCAAGTCATAATACCTACATGGCGTGGGTAATAATCGTGTGTTAAGGGATGTGGGAAAATCAACAGTTTGACGTACATACCAAGTGTGTAAAATATGGTGGCCAACTTTTCCCCAAAAGAGAAATCAACCCATTGATTGTTGACAATTTTGAGGTAAGGATTATTCATCAGTTCCATACTCTTAGCTCCAAAATCTAAACCTAGAATACTAAATCGAATAGTCAAAAACACAATCGTAGCGCCCAGTAAGGGGGCTGAAAATTTGACTATCTCTCCTATGCTTGCCTTTGTAAAAAACCAAAACATCAATGGAACAACTGCTAAAAAAGTAATCGCATTTTCTTTCGAAAGTAGGGCAAGAAAAAAGATTACACCTCCGAGCAAGGCTGAATTCATATTGTCTTTTTGATATGCTCTAAGACAAAAATAAGCTGCTGCTAAACTTCCCAATAAGGTAATAATTTCATCACGTCCCTTAATATTTGCCACTGCTTCTGCATGGATTGGATGTGCAATAAAAAGTAGCGTACTAACTAGAGCTACAAAATAAGCAAAGTCTTGGCCATAGCGAGGTTCCAATAATTTCAGTAACAATAAATACAACACAATTCCTGTCAGTCCATAATATATAATATTAAAAAGATGCCCAATGAATGTAGCCTGATAAAGGACATTGCCTTTACCATCTTTCATAACATTTCCTTTCTCATCCTTTTTTTCTCTACTAAACAACTGCCAACCCAATGCAAACATAACAGGTGTCAATGGTCGATAGCGGCCACCCGACACGAGTTTGTCTTTTCCTTCGACCTTAAAAAAGCCTTTAAAGGTATCGTATTTAAGTAATCCCCCAACACCCTTCAATCCTTGGGTGGTATACATGTTGTCATAAATAACAATGGCGTCATCTTGCGTATAGTCATGGTTGAGCGTATTTGCATAAAGCAAAAAACTAAGTACCATAATGGTCAGGCAAACAATAGACTTATTGTAAAAAAAACTAGGTAAGCGGTCTGCAGTTTTTTGAATTCGAACTGATGCTGACTTTTTTTGACTAGATGATTTCTTTGAAGATTTCTGCTTGGACATAGGTGATTCCATTTTTGATAGCGGCAAGATAAGGATTTTTTTGGAGTGGCAATTACAGTGGCAATTGTATTGTCCGTTTCAATTTCAGCGAAGACACGATGGTAAGCACGCTGCCGTTCAATCGTTATATTCTTATTGTAACGGGTATTTTATTATAACTGACATTGTCACTCCTCCAAAGAGTGGTCGTTCCGATGTGCCTTATATCGACCTTTGCCGAACTTGGTTCCGTTGAAGACTTCCGTTTTACGAAGTTCGATCTGTTCTTCTTCGGGGAGTTGAATAAAGTCATTGCATTTTTGAGAGCAACATTTATGATATTTTATTGCGCAATTATCGCATTGAATGAAAAGGATATGACATGGGTCGTTGGCGCAGTTGTTATGATTGTCGCAAGGTTCACCACATTGGTGACAACTGGAAACAATCTCTTCACTGATACGCTCTCCCAGTCGGTCATCGAAAACAAAGTTCTTTCCTTTGAATTTATTTTCTAATCCTTTAGCGGTTACTTGTCGGGCATATTCGATGATCCCTCCTTCTAGTTGAAATACTTTTTGAAAACCTTTGTGCTTGTAATAAGCGCTAGCTTTTTCACAGCGGATACCTCCCGTGCAATACATCACAAGGTTTTTACCTTTAGCGTCTTCTAACATTTTTTCAATGATCGGCAATGATTCCCGAAAGGTTTCAACATCTGGTGTAATGGCATTCTCAAAATGTCCTACTTCACTTTCGTAATGGTTACGCATATCTACCAAAACGGTGTTGGGATCATCCAATAATTTATTAAAATTTTCTGCGTCGAGGTGCACACCTTTATTGGTAACATCAAAAGTTTCGTCATTCAATCCATCTGCAACGATCTTCTTTCTGATTTTAATTTTTAAAACGTAGAAAGACTTACCGTCATCATCGATGGCGATATTGAGGCGAATACCATTTAGAAAAGGAAACTGATACAATTGATTTTTAAAAGCTTCTATATTTTTTTCTGGCAAGGAAATTTGCCCGTTGATCCCTTCAGAGGCTACATAGGTTCTACCATATACATCAAGTTCACTCCATTCCAAAAACAGCTGATCGCGGAATGCTTTGACATCCTCGATTTTGGCATATTGATAAAAGGAGAGTGTGATACGTGGTTCGTCACTTTCGAGCATTTTTTGCTTGAGTTCTTCTTTATTAACCTTATTGTAGAGTTTCTTTTTTTTCATTAGACTGCAAATTTACGGAGCTTTATAGTCAATTAAAAGCGTAAAGGTATCTTTTCTCTCATTCAAGCTCAATCCTTCACCATCTTGTGGCCAAGTCTATCTCAATCAATGCCGACCTAAGTAATAGTAAACATCGTCTGCCAAATCACTGCAATTATTTTGATATATTAGAGTTTATGGCTAATGAATCTATGTTTAGTAGCAGCAGCTATTCAATTCACCTTTTTCAAGTACAAGCAATATGAGTAAAAAAGCAATCGCACATCTTAGTCAGGATCCTTTATTCAAAGAAATTATTGAAGTGACAAAAATCAGTAGAAGTAAATCGGATGGAGATGCTTATACCTCCTTAATTCGAGCGATTGTTTATCAGCAGCTTTCTGGTAAAGCAGCGGGTACGATTCATGAACGGTTTTTAGCTTTGTTTAAAAACGGGTATCCTGAAGCGAAGCATTTAATTCGATTTTCGGAAGAAGAATTACGAGCAGTGGGCTTATCGAGGCAAAAAGGATCGTATATACAGAATGTGGCAAACTTCTGGATTGACAATAAACTGAAAAATACCGATTGGAAGAAACTGTCTGATGATGAAATTATTGAGATGTTGACAGAGATAAAAGGAGTAGGCGTTTGGACGGTACAGATGTTACTAATGTCTACGCTTAAAAGACCCGATGTGTTTCCGACAAATGATTTAGGGATCAACAATGCGATTATCAAACGTTACCGACTCCGAAGTAAAGGCAAGCAGTTGACTAAACGAATTTTGAAAATTTCAGAAGCTTGGAGCCCTTATAGATCTACGGCCTGCTTGTATCTTTGGCGCTGGATTGATGATGCGACATAGCCGCAAATGGCAATTCCAGTGGCAGTGGTAGTGAAATGTCAATTACAGTATCAGTTACAGCGACAATGAGCACTCGGTCGCGGGAATAATGCCAATTCTAATGACAGTTGTGATAAAACAAGTCGATCTACTTGGTCTTGATTTTTTGTAAAACTTTTGAAGTAAGCAATACAAAGCAGCTTGGAATATGTGATTTTCCATCGCTTTTATGTAATTTAGCCATTATACTTTTTCCCTTTTTTTGTTAAACCATTCATGAAATATCCAATTGGGTAAGGGGAAAGATTTGCAAGCTGCCAGCTACTGAGCAGATAGATTATAAAACTTGACAAACTGAATGCTACCAGAACGAATTATAGGTCGATACAGCGGAAAAGAACAAGGAACCTTACTGATATGTGTGGGTGGAATGCATGGCAACGAGCCTGCAGGTGTGGAGGCATTGCTTGCTATGTTTAAGATGCTGGAGTCGGAACCAAATACTAATCCTGACTTCATTTTCAAAGGACGTATAATTGGCTTACGAGGCAATTGTAGGGCACTGGCACAGAATAAGCGTTTTATTGAAAAAGATTTAAATAGGCAGTGGATTCCTGAAAATGTGATACGCGTAAAAACAACTCCTGCTTCAGAACTTGAGTATGAAGATTTAGAGTTGAAAGAAATGCTGGAGTTTATTGAAAAAGAAATAGAGGACTACCCTAGCGATAAAGTGGTACTGCTGGATCTACATACAACTACTGCCCATGGTGGTATTTTTTCCATTCCTACAGATGACCCAGATAGTTTACGAATTGCGGTTGAGTTGCATGCTCCTGTAATCAAGGGACTATTGCATGGTGTACGGGGAACAACCTTACAGTATTTTTGCAAAGAAAATTTTGATGCAAATATCGTGGGCGTTTGTTTTGAATCCGGACAACATAACGAACCACTTTCTATTAGTCGGGCTATTGCTGCCATTACTAATTGTCTGCGAACTTTGGCTTGTGTGGACGCAGAGCATGTTGAAAACAAACATGATTCATTATTAATTCAACATTCGACTGATCTCCCTAAGGTAGCTGAGTTGATAACCATTCACAATATTTTACCGGGAGACGATTTTCAGATGGCTCCCAATTATAAAAACTTTCAGAAAGTAAAGAAAGGCGATGTACTTGCCTACGACAAAAAAGGTGAGATTACTGCGCCAGAAGATTCTTTAATCTTAATGCCATTGTATCAGAAACAGGGAGATGATGGTTTCTTTTTGGTAAAGATGTTGATAGAGTTTCTTTGAGAAGAAAGAGGAGATAGAAATCAGAAGACAGGAAGTTTCCTGTGGGCGTGAATGAATTCTATCCGGATTCCAGACTTCACAGCCTGAAATCCGGATAGACTATTAGCATTGAATTTTTTATACTATTTTCCATTTATTACAGAGGGAGCTCAAATCGGTGAGTCCCGATATATACTGACACTTCAATTACTATTGACATTTTACTTTTCTTCTTCCAATACATCTGCGAAAGCATCAATAATTGTTTTCATAGAGATGAACAGATATTCCTTTCCTTCTTCCGTCACCATATTATCTTCATCGGGTACTACGGAGTCTTCTACGAAAGCCAATAAATC
The DNA here is from genome assembly GCA_937921775.1 of uncultured Saprospiraceae bacterium. Lineage (GTDB taxonomy): Bacteria > Bacteroidota > Bacteroidia > Chitinophagales > Saprospiraceae > CALGLS01. The sequence continues at coordinate 19,305 of CAKZUK010000100.1, read as the reverse complement.
TTCCTGTGGAGAATCATCAAAAAATGGTGTTAACCGTTCCCTAAAGTCCCCCTTCCCGGCTTCTAGTAAAATCTCCCAATTGCGTTCTTCTGCTTCTGCAATATCATCTTCGGACAACTCATCTATGTCTTCGTGATTCTCATCAATAGTTCTCCATATGACCAAGGCCATGAAGAGAAATAATCTTTGCTCTTCTAAAGTGAATGATTGAAAACTCTCGGAATATAGATAACTGACTAGAGCCGGTTGTGTTTCGCTAAGGTCAGTAAGCAGTGTTTCATAATCTTCTAGGTTACCAACAACTTCAGCACAGCTGTCAATTTGTTCTTCGTTTATAATCTTCATATTTTAATAATCTTCAGTTCTATTCGTTGATTTTTCTTACAATTGGAGATAGAGTCATTTGGTACAAGTGGGCGTGACCTTCCATATCCATAGTAGAGAATTTGGTCGGATTTAACACCATTTTCACTTAAGTAATTTGCAATTGCTTCTGCACGATTAGAAGATAGCTTTTGTGCAAATTCGACACTGCACCATCCATTGGTATGCGCACCGATTTCAATGACCGCATTTGGATTAGCTTTTAGCAATTCTAATACTCGAATCAAATCCGTAGACAGGTCTTCTCTTATATTTGCTTCATTAGCTTTGAAAAAAACATTCTTCAATGGAATGATTTGACCAGCGCTTAATTTATATAGCTTGATATTTAATTCTTCTCTTTCCTTGTATGTTTTTTTACCCTTTTCCTTTACATTCTTGTCAGTGTTAAAACGAGGCGTTTTTGGTACACGATCCGCTCTTCTCGATTTTCTAACTTGAGTTTTTAGTTCTTTTTGCAAATCTCCAAGAATTTCTTTCTTGATTTGATACTCGAGTTCAATCCGCAATTCTTCGCGCACTTCATCCCTCAATGCCAATCGTAACTCTTGCTTGACTTCCTCCCGCAAAGCTGCTCTCAATTCTTCTTCTACCACTTCTACTAATTCGCCTTTCAATTCTCTTTTGACTTCTGCTCGATATTTTCTGCGAAGCTCTTTCTTCGATTCAGATTCCATGAGCGTTGCCATTCGTTGAAATTTATTGACATAAGATTTTCGGGTCAGCTCATCCATTTCATTTTTTATTTCAGAAGCAACTTCCGAAACCAAGTCCGTTTTTAGTTCATAGCTGACTTCTGTTAGCAACTGACCTTCCAAGTCAAACCAAACATCATCCACTAATTGATCAAAACTTTTAACCTCATCTGTCTCCGAAGGACTCACCGTCAGGTCCATCAATTCACCTTCTGAATTTGAATCCGCACGTTTATCATTCTCTTGATTAAACTTTCGTTTCATCGCTTCCAACTCCGTCTCATTGCTCTTTCTATTTGGGGATTTACTTTCTGTGACATCATTGTGTTTTCTAAACTTTCGTTTCAGTGCCTCCAACTCTGTATCTGTTTCCTTACTTGATTCAAGTTCCTCATAATCCTGACCAGTAATTGCGATGTAACGATGTTTTAAACTTTCCAACTCAGGATCAACGTCTCGGTTAACACCATTGGTACGTCTGACTTGTTTCGCTTGATGTTGTGCTTCGCGTCTACGTCGTTCTGCTAGTTTTTGAAATTCATCGTTTACCTTATTGAGTCTTAGTTGCAATTGTTCTGCCTCCGGTGAAAGCAGTCCGAGACTTCCTTCTGAATCCGCAGTCATGGTTTCTTGATCTAATTCCGTTAGTTCCCTTCCTGTCAAAGTCATGGTTTCGCTCATGGCAAAATACCCTGTTGTTTCAGCATAGATTCCAATGTCTTTATCTCTTGGGATGACTAATCTATAACTTCCATCTCTTTTTGTTATTTGTTGTTGAATTTTTCCGTTGGGAGAAAGTGCTTGGAGTTTCACTTTACCATTAATTGGTTCTCCGGTTTCTACATCAATCAGGTATCCCGATAGTGCAAGTGTTGGATCGGATTGAAATTTAGAGGATATTGGAATATTGATAATTTCATGATCTCCATTTTGCCCATAGGCAGAACAGAAAATTTCATCACCTTCAGATGAAATCGAAAAGTACTTGCCTATTTCCTGTGGGTTCAAATTAATATCAAGCGATTTTGGTTCTTCCCATTCTGTAAGATCGCTATCAGTAGAACGACTCATATATAAATTAGCTTTCATAGGATTTTCACCATGACCATTGCTCAAAAAATATAAGGTCTTTCCATCTTCTGCCAATGCAGCAAAGTACTCTTCTTTGTTTGAATTAATCGCTGTTCCCAAATTTTGAGGAGCCGACCAACGTTCGTTTTGTTTTTTTCTGGAAACATATAAATCACGACCTCCATAAGTATCTTTAGCAGCCATTGATAAGATCATTACCATTCCGTTTCCACTTATGTGAAAATTAATTTTGGAGTCATCCATTTTGAGATCTTGAATATCAACAGGCTTTGGGATAGACCAGGTTCGGCCTCTTTTTTGAGAATAGCTTAATCCATATTGGGAATCTGCTAAATAGATTTTGTCTCCATTTAGGTTAATACCAATGACAAGATTATCCGACTTATCGTTGATAGAAGTTCCCATATTGACAGGCTTGCCCCAATTACCATTACTTTTCAGGTAAGCAACCCAGACATCGTAGTGATCGTCACCTCCAATATTGAGGGGATCTCCTTTGCGGGAAAAATAGATGGCCTTTCCGTTAGGAGCAATACAAGGCCTATACTCATCGTATGGTGAGTTTATGGCTTCTACTAGTTTCGCCTGCCTTGGTAGTTCTTGACTAAAGGTGGGTACTAAATAAAGTAATCCAATAAGTAATATGAAAACTCGTTTCCTCATTTTTACGGTAATGCGCTTTTTATCAATTCTGATTTGGAGTGATCAAGGGCAGGATTTGCGAATTTATCGCAAAAAATATTAGACCCTGCTTTTATAAAAAAGCTACATAGGTTATCTCAAAATATTATTAATCCGGTGTTTGCAATTTATGCAAATATGAGGAGAATTAACAGAATTGACAGGTATTTAAAGGTTTTTTAAGACTAGATGTGCTGAATGAGTGACTAGAGAAGGATTTGGATGGCAAGCTATTCCTAAAATTTCCCGCGAAGGGTAAGAATGAAGTTACGGCCAGGTGCACTGATCCCCGATGAAAAGTGGCGATAGTGGCGATCTGTCAAATTTTCCAGAGCTACATCGACACTAAATTTTTCGTTGATTTGATAGGATGTATAGAAGTTGATGGTAGCCCAGCCATAAAGTCCTTCATAAACCACATTACCGGTCGTATGATCTTTATAAGCGATAGCATATTCAATGTTGTCGGAAGTACCTTCTCTATCTAAAACCAATTGATCGCCATCTAAAGAAATTTTACTAACGGCATATTCTTCAAGCTTCTTCTTCGCATTGTATTTAAGCACTGTTTCCAGTCTAAATTTCCCTGTTTTAAAAAGCAAACCAGTCTGACCATAAGTTGGTGGGATATGTCCCATTGGTACTAGCGTGTCAATTCCTAATTCTTCATCAAGATATTGAACACGGCCCTTTACGAGGCTAATGCTTGATTGCAATTCCCATTTGGGTCCCATCTTTAACAAGGCATTCCCAGAGAAGCCTCTAATGGTACCAGAGTTGGCATTAAAGTTTTGTTGTACATCAAAAAATCTTTCCTCTGTAGGAATATAAATGCGATCCTCGCCGTCAGGAGTAAAGCCAGCTGTTCTAATAATTACATCGTCAATTTTAGTATAAAATACCGTTCCACTTAATTTGAATGAAGTTCGATCATTTCCAAATGTTTTACCTAGAGTAACTTCACTACTAAATGCCGTTTCCGGTTTTAGTTCTGTGTTTGGCAAAACGGCTTGACTACCTTTTACTCTTAGCTTTGCGAAGTCATCAATATTAGGTGATCTAAAAGCTTTTGACGACAGTAAATGTACTTGCCATTTATTTCGAGTGTTGAGTGTCAAACCAGCTCCCCAGGTGAGATCGCTATTGTTGGCAGTCACCCCTTCATTGACATAAGCCTCTGGCCATGAAATCATTTCAAGGTCAGACTCTTTATACCGCGCGAATAAATCTATTTTCGAATAACGTACTCCAGCGTTGAAAACTAGCATAGAATCTAAGCCTTTCCATCTATAATTGGCGTAACCTGCATAAGTCAGCATTGAACTCATATCACTAGGATATCTCGTAAAAACACCTTCTCGAAGTTCTCCTGTTTCTACATTTATTTCTCCAGATTCGGAATAAACCTGATTGTAATTCCCATCAAAACCATATGAAAAGGTATGTTTGGAACGTTCGTCCAAATGTTTTTCAAAATCCCCTGTGAAGGAATATACATGTACATCCTCCAAATTGAAAGTACGGTGTACTTTACGAAATTTTCTATTCAATCTATCCTCTTCTATTTTTTGATATGCAGCTATTAATATGGCTTTATCGTAAAACACTCTATTCTTTAATGACTTCATTTTCAGTGAAGCCATTAATCTTTTTTGCGGGCCATAATACCATTCGGAGTATTTCAAGCGATCTGCTGTATCTAGCGTATCTGATAGATTATCATAACGTGGAACATTGCTCGAAGACGAGTACTGAAAATTAGCAATAAAGTATAAATGATCAGAGGGCTGATATCTTATTTTTTGCATAAAGTCAATCTGACCAAAGCCGGTTCCTTGTTGAATATTGGGATCCGCACTTTCCAAAACCATATCTACTTCATTACGATCTACGTAGAATCTTCGTTTTCCAAAATCAGGATAAGCATCGGGACGTTTACTACCTGACTTCATATCTCCGTACTTAGCGTAGGTTAAGCTCGTAAGCGAAGCCCATCTTCTTACTCCATATTCCAAATCCGCATGAATAGTTTTTTCAATATTGGCGCTGGAGAATCGGGTAAAGACATTTGTCTTTAAAATTTTATCTTTTGAAGTATCAAACAATACCTTTGGGTCACGTGAACGAAAATGAATTACACCTCCAAGTGCCTCACTTCCATACATCAACGAACCTGGTCCGTAAATGACTTCTACTGCCTCAAGCATAGAAGCATCTACAGTGATGGCGTTTTGTAGATGACCATTTCTATAGATTGCATTATTTAGTCGAACGCCATCTAAAACTAAGAGTACTTTATTGGCTTCAAAGCCTCTTACTATTGGACTTCCACCACCGCCTTGAGATTTTTGAATATAGACATCACCATGTTCTCCTAAAACATCGGCTGTTGATTGAGAGTTACGAGATTGAATTTTCTTTTGATCAATTCGGTCTATTTGGAAAGGCAGTTCTTCTTCTGCAGATTCAGTTCGACTAACGACCACAATGCCTTCGATAACGTTATTTGTATATAGCTTGACGAGTCCACCGCTTTTTCTGAGTTGGTGAACAGGAACCTTCACAGAGTTATATCCTACGTATGAAAAATTGACGATATCCCGATGCGCTACGTCTGTAACTTCAATTCGACCATTATCGTCTGTGAGTCCATTAAATTTCTGATCGATAAATACTGTTGCATAAGCCAAAGGCTCATCAGTGTCCCCATCCAAAACCGTGACGGTAATTCCATAGGCTTCTTCTTTAAGTTCAGTATGTAGAAAGGAATTGGAATTGGTATGAGAGGCGGCTGAAAAAGGCATTAGAAAGGCTATGATAACAAGGAAGTTAATCCAATTATCAAAAAGCATCTCTATTTTGAATTTAATTCTGTTTGTCTTTTTGGCTGCCACGAGTTTATTTTCGGGGAAGTTTTATTGTGAAAGTGGTCCCCTGATTTTGTACAGATTTATTGACAAAAATCCTGCCAGAGTGGTAACTTTCTATAATACGCTTAGCCAGTGAGAGACCTAATCCCCATCCTCGTTTTTTGGTTGAATAACCTGGTTGAAAGACTGTTTTAAATTTTGAAGCAGGAATACCAGCTCCTGTATCGCTGATGTCTATATTGACATATTGCTTGTCTGTGTATATTTTTGCGGTAATCTGCCCTTTCCCACCCATTGAATCCAGTGCATTCCTAAGCAAATTCTCTATCACCCAATCAAAAAGGTGGCCGTTGATGTGTACGATCTGTGGCTCATGCTCAAGACCAGGAAAATCAAATACTACTTTTCGAGGTGAGCGACGTTGCATGTAGACTCGGCATCCTTCTAACTGTTCGTAAACATTAATCGGGTCTAGTGTCGGATCGGAACCAATTTTTGAGAAACGATCGGCTACGAGGTCGAGGCGTTTCACATCATTTGTGAGTTCTTGAAGTACTTCTTGTGTATCTTCTTTATCCTCGTGCATTATTTTTAGGTGCTCGATCCAGCCAATGATGGCAGAAATTGGAGTTCCTAGCTGATGGGCAGTTTCCTTAGCCATACCTGCCCATACTCGGTTTTGTTCGCCACGGCGGGCAGTACTAAACCCAAGATAGCCGAAGGCGATAAAAGCTGCAATCAGGATAATTTGAACGATTGGGAAAAACTTTAATAAGCGAATCAGAGTTGAAGGCTTCGCATAAATTTTCTGAGCACCTACTTGAATTGGTTCTATCTCTGACTCTATCATTTGTTCAAGCTCGGCTAATAGTATTGGATCGTCATCTTCTAAGTTATCCCCGAAGTTCCTATTTCCTTCTATTTTACCTGTTTCTCCAACCAATAATATTGGTATGGTTACATTTCCTTCTAAAATTTTTCCATGTAAAATAAACTCGGCCTGTTCACCAGCATTAAGCTCTGCAAGAGCAATTCCCCAATTTTCAACATTTTTTCTTTCTTCCTTGGCTAGTTTATTTGCCACATAAGAAGTGTACACCATTGAAATTGCAATGATGACCACCCCGGCGATTGCCAAGTACCATTTCCACAGTGATTTCTTATCGTAAAGATCCATTGATTTAATTTGAGCTTTTCTTGTTTGCGTTTAGAAACATCTTAGTACGCAGTTGCGCATTTTTCCGAATATTAGCATAAAACAGGTTATAGTCTGCAATATGGTAATTTTTGAAACGAATAAATACAGAACCGAAAAATTTGGGTTTTGAAATCCAAAGCAAGCCTTGATGAACTTGTGCATCTGTAATGCTGACTTTCATACCTTTTTTGAATTTTCGTAAAACTGTTCCTTCATTCATTTTCTTAGCAACATAGCTTGAATCTGTTTTCCAATTTAACGGATTAGTCACCTCAAAGTTATTTTGAGGGCTATGTTTTCTTGGATAATAGCCTTTTTCATAGGAACGCCAGCTACAGAAGCAGCCCGTTTCCTCGGGTGTTTCACATACTTTAATACTCTTGAATGAAGAAGGCTCAATAGGCATTCCCACTAAATAAGCTGCCACTAACTTATTTTGCAAAGGTTTTCCTTCAAAGTATTCTTTTAATAATTCTTCTGCATGATTTGTACCTTGGCTATGCCCAGCGATGATAATGGGTCGACCCTTATTATAGTTTTTTAAATAGAATTCAAAGGCAGTTTTTACATCTTTGTATGCCAATGCGAAAGCACGGTCTGTATCCTTTTCATTGTCGGAAAAATAGGCGTGATAATGGGCCTGTCGGTACCTTGGTGCATAAATTTTTCCTGCCCCATTAAATACAGATGCTTGAAAAAGAATGGCACTTTCATCTGTCTTTTTATTTAATTTTTCATCGTAGACTGGAGCATTCCAATTGTCTTCTCCTTTTCGGCCAACGTAAGTAGTCGGATGCAAATAAAATACGTCTACTTCTGCATTTGCTTGTTCGTCTTTCAGATAAGATTCAGGTGTACGATCTGCTTGGTCTTTCCTATCAGGTAATGCCGCCCAACTTTTGGGATCAGAATAATCAGGTGCTTGGGGGATTGGTAATTCTCCGTAGCTTGTTTCCGGAATCAGATATTTACTACAGCTATTAGAAACTGAAATGACAAATAGTATTAAAAGAATTGCTAAAATATTGGAACTACTTTTTGTCATATACAGTGAATGGGGTGTTAATGTGATCTTAAAGTGCTTAGTAAATGTACGTAAAAGCAGTAAAAAGTATTGCTTTGTAGGGGTGCTAAGTCTTAAAAACGTCATGTATATATAGAGATAGCCTAAACTTAATCGAGCTAGAGGATATAGTTTATCATCATAGAGATGAAGACATAAAAATTATATCACAGCTATACACCGCTTAATTGAACAACTAAGATTATTTTCTTTATCACTTAATAGGTTTATTTTATTACTTAAACACTCGAACAAAACAAAACCGTCGTCTTTCTTTGATGGGCTCACTATAAAACTAATGATTATGACTCGTATAATTACATCACTATTCTTACTTTTCACTTTTTCCGTGCTAGGATTCTCTCAGGAAGACACAACTAACATTGAGTCAGTAACTCCAATTATAGAAGACTGCAAAGTGGTTGCTTTCAATAGTCAAAAGGAAATGATCCAAACAGAATTCTACGAGACTGAAAAATTGAGTCAGAGTTTGGGAACATGGTCTGCAGGATGTGGTGAAGTAGAGCCTATTCAACGCATGAAAATTTTGATAAAAATCAATGAAAAAAAACTCACAGAATCAGACTACCGTAAATATATTGTCAACCAAATTGAAAAATTTAAAGATCGGGTGATTACCTCAAAGGAATCGGACTATCAAAAAATCTATGAAGCTCATGAAGGTTACTTCAGTTATGTCCCATTGCTAGGAACCTTTGATGTAAAGACCAAAGAGATTGCCAAACAACTTTTAGTACAGCAAGAAAAAGGAACAGCTGCTTATACCTTTGCGCTACTTTTCTCTGAAGGTCTTGATGAATTTGATGATGAAATCTCATCGGATGATAATGAGTTATATGAAATTTACATGAGTAGTAGAAAAGAACCTGAGGAAGAAGATTATGATGACGACTGGGATGGTTCAGTGCGTCTTGGAATAGAATTAGGATGGTGGATGCCCGACCAAAAGTTGAGTGAATTTTTCCATTCCAGTCCTTACCTAGGCCTTAAAGCAGGTGGTTCTTTTAATGAAAACTGGAGTGTTGATATTAATTTTATAATGATGTTTTTAGTGGAAGATCAGAACTACCGAATTAATGCTTCGGACTCTATTCAATTAACAGATAGTGATCTTATTTTTTCCATTACGGCCGCTCTTGTTCGGACTCAAAAACTTGGAAAGTCTTGGTTTATTGATGGTTCTGTTGGGATTGGTGCTAACGGTATGAACACTGATATTCCTCTTCCAGAAGATGAGGCAGAGGATGACAATGAGTACAATACGCTTTTTACTTTTGATTTTAATGTTGGTTTTATGATTCGAAAACAACTGAAGAGCAATCACATGATTGGGATCAACTGTAGCTATCACTATGCCCCCTATGGCTTAGATAGTCGCTTGGTGGATATTTTTGGAGATCAATCACTTCGCGTTGGTGTGGGGTTTATTTTTTAGAAAGGTTTACATAAAGGTACGACACCCTACGGAGCAATGTTATGGACATAAGAAGAATCTTCTTGAGGAATTTTGAATATCGATTTCGGAATTTTGAATTTTGAATGCCCCTCAAACGTAAAACTCCACGATATTTGGCAAATTCAAAATTCGAAATTCAACGATTCATTATTCAAAATTCCTTATGCCCATGCCATTGCACTACGGAGTCAAAAAAATAAAGCAATTATGTTGGACATACGTCCTAACATCCCTTGACCCAGTCTGGCGCCTGACAGGTTCTCTGAGGTCTGCCACGGTCTTCTTCGAAATACTTGTTCCTACTTCCTACTTCCATCCCTTTCCCTTATCTTTGCAGTATGTCAACTGATATAGCACAAATAGATATTCGAAAACTTTCACTGGCTGAGCTGGAGGAATGGTTTGTAGCAGCCGGAGAGAAGAAATTCCGGGCCAAACAGGTTTATGAATGGCTCTGGCAAAAAGGCGCACATGACTTTGATGAGATGACCAATCTCTCCAAGGCTTTACGTGATCAGTTGAGTACCAACTTTGTGATTCACGCTATCGTAGAAGATAAGGTACAACATAGTGACGATGGTACGATCAAGTCGAGATATCGATTACATGATGGGCATTTGATTGAAGCGGTGTTGATTCCGGTGGTAAAGGATAATCGTTTTACTGTTTGTGTTTCTTCGCAGGTGGGTTGTAGCTTGGCTTGTACGTTTTGTGCAACAGGTAGAATGAAGCGCATTCGAAATCTTGATCCGGGAGAAATTTATGATCAGGTATTGATGGTGGGTCGCCAGGCAGAGGAAAAGTTTGGGTATCCGCTAACCAACATTGTATATATGGGAATGGGGGAACCTTTGCTGGCTTACAACAATGTTCTGAAAAGTATTGAACACATTACTTCTCCACAGGGTTTGCACATGTCACCAAAACGCATCACCGTCAGTACTGCTGGTATTGCCAAGATGATTCGCAAGCTAGCAGATGATGATGTAAAGTTTAATCTAGCACTTTCACTGCACGCTGCAAACGATGATAAGCGTGACGAAATCATGCCGATCAACGAACAAAACAATCTATCTGTACTGATGGATTCGATTGAATATTTTTATCAAAAAACAAAAAACAAAATCAGCTACGAGTACATTGCTTTCCAACGTTTTAATGATAGTATTGATGATGCGATTTTGTTGGCCAAACTTTGCAAACGCTTTCCGGTAAAAGTCAATATCATTGAATACAACCCGATCGACAATGCGCCTTTCACCAAGGCAGATGCAGATCAGATTGATCGCTTTGCGCAGTTTCTACGAGATAGAGGCGTGATGATAACAGTTAGGCGAAGTCGTGGGAAGGACATTGATGCGGCTTGTGGGCAGTTGGCTAATAAGGAGTAGTCCTTCGACTCGCAGGCCTGTCTCGTTAGTCAGACGGGCTCGCTCAGGATGACAACTTCATTGATTGGACATCGTAGTTATTCCTTTTATAATATTGTTGCTTATTCCCTGGGACAGTATCCCTAGTCATTGATGCATCCCCTTGAGGCATTCTTGGGTAAAAGAACAACAAACGCCTACAGCAACATTAAGTCACTGTAGGCGAGTTGGTAAATTATTTATTTGATTTTGGCTTAGCCAAAATAATCCTTCATCCGATCAAAAAATCCTTTATCAGATTTTCCTGGAGCAGGCTTGAAGTTGGGCATATCGCGCAACTTTTCCATCAGTTTTTCTTCTTCCGAATTTAGTTTTTTCGGAGTCCAGATATTAGAATGAATGAGCTGGTCACCTTTGCCATAACTTTGTACAGAAGGAATTCCTTTTCCTTTAAGGCGGAATATTTTTCCAGATTGCGTTCCTGCAGGAATTTTCACTTTTACCGTGCCATCGATGGTTGGTACTTCTGCGGAAGTTCCTAGTGCAGCATCGGCAAAGTTGAGATACAGTTCATAGATCACGTTTTGTCCATCTCGGGTAAGCGTTTCGTGTGGCACTTCAATGATATTAACCAAAAGGTCACCAGCAGGTCCACCTTTCACACCAGCGTGTCCTTTACCACGAAGTGATAATTGCATGCCTTCTGAAACACCAGCAGGGATTTCAAATTCGATGACTTCCTTTTCCATGACACGGCCATTGCCTTTACAGCCTCCACAATTTGCAGTGATCATTTGTCCGTTACCTTGACAAGTTGGACAAACGGTAGTGGTTTGCATGTGACCGAGAAAAGTTTCTTTTATTTGGCGCAATTGACCTTCACCTCTACAGGTACTACAAGTTGTAACAGAACTCGCATCTTTTGCACCGCTACCTTTACAAGAACCACAAGTTGCATTTTTCTCAACTTTGATTTTCTTCTGAACACCTGAAGAAACTTCAGCGAGCGTCAACTTTACTTTGATGTGCAGGTTACCTCCACGTTGTCCTTGTGCACGAGCACCTCCTCCACCTCGTCCTCTACCAAAGAAAGAATCAAACGGGGAACCGCCGCCGCCACCGCCTCCGCCATCACCAAAGATATCACCGAATTGTTCGAAGATATCGTCCATGGTCATACCACCTCTAAACCCACCGCCTCCTCCGCCACGGCCGCCAGCTCCGTTGTTGACACCAGCGTGTCCATAACGGTCATAACGTGCACGTTTGTCTTTATCAGACAAAATTTCATAAGCCTCAGCAGCTTCCTTAAATTTTTCTTCAGCGGCTTTATCGCCTTGATTACGATCTGGATGGAACTTCATCGCTATCTTTCGATATGCCTTTTTGATAACAGTATCTTCATCGCTTTTTGCGACACCCAGTATTTCGTAATAATCTCTTTTTGCCATAATAATTTATTTCCTGATCCTGCTTCATAAAATGTATCATTTTCCATTCGCGTGCTCTATCCTAAATAGGATCTACTCACTGACACATCTTAAGTAACATTCTCTATTTTCCAACGACCACCTTCGCGTGTCGGACAATTTTTTCTTTCAAAAAATATCCTTTCTCAACCGTGTCAATGACCTTTCCTTTCATCTCTTCGTTTGGAGCAGGGATTTCGGTAATTGCTTCGTGCAACTCAGGGTCAAAAGATTCGCCAGTAGATTCCATCGCTTCCAATCCTTTTTGCTTGAGCACATTGTGCAATTTGTTGTAAACAAGCATGACACCTTCGCTAAAAGGCTCCACATTTGTGTCATCTTCCGCATTCTTCTTAGCTCTGTCAAAATCGTCCAAAACGGGCAAAATGGCAGACATTGTGTCTTGTGCTGCAGTAGCCATTAAGTCTATCTTCTCGCGAATGGTTCGTTTTTTATAGTTCTCGAACTCGGCGAGTAGTCTAACGTATTTATCTTTAAGCTCTCCTACTTGCTGTGCATGCTCCTCTATCATCTCTGCTTCTTTTTGCTTTTTAGAACCGCCTTTCTTAGCCGATTTCTTCTTTTTTGAGCTTTCTTCAGTGGTATTTTCGGCATTTTCCTGATCCATCACATCTTGCGTACCATCATCGTTGGTAGCTTGTGCCTCGTTTTCAGGAGCGTCTTTTTCCTTCTTACTCATTATATCTTTAATTTTTTTCAACATTAAAAACAGGTAAAACTGGTTATGAATTAAACATTTTCATAATTAATTAATCAATTTCTTTGCCATTGGGTGATTTGGGTCATTTTGGCAGCTTTCTCCAACTTTACTCTGGGCTTAGCTTGTTTTTTTGAAACACATAGATGTAGAGGTTTATAGGCTTCTAACTTAGGAGAACGCAATAGATTGTTTGCTTGGTCAGCAAACTTATAGGCCGCATAAGACGGTGGGGAATTATGTAAGATTTACTTGCTGAGTTCTCCTTCTAAAAATGTAGCAATTTCTTCTACTGGTTGGTTGACTCCGATAGTATGTCCATTGGGGTCGATAAGGAATTTTGCCGGGAGGTCAGCTACGCCGTATAGTTTGGCTAATTTGGAATCGAAAAAGCGGAGACTAGTTGCTTCATCGAGGATCTGATAGGGCCAGGTCAGGCCGAAACGTTTGACGGCTTTTGGCCAACGAGCCGCATTACTTTCTACTGCTACACCTACAATTTCAAAACCTTTTGCATTTTTGAAAGTTGCCCCCTTGTACTTTTTATAGAGGTCAATTAGTTTTGGATTATCGGCGATACATGGACCGCACCAGCTTCCCCAAAAATCGAGTAACACATAATTCCCTCTGAGCTCTGATAATTTAAAGTTCTCGCCAGAAAGAAGTGTGCTCTCAAAGTCGGGAGCTAAGTCTCCATCATTGACATTTGGTTGCATGTAGAAATGTCGGCCTATCATTCCGATTAGGAAGATGGATATGATTAGGAAGGTGGAATTTTTTAGTAGCTTTTTCATGATCTTAGTATTACTAATGGCTGCGCCATAGGTTATTGTATGTCGTTGCGTTGCAACTTATTTGCAATTGACTCCTTAGTCTTGGTTGCTATTTTGTACCTTTCGGGTAATTAAGTAGTTCGTAAATTTACAAAAATAAAAACCTATGCGAGTTGTTGATCCAAAGACGACGAAGACAAAAGATTTTCATCAGTATATGTTGGGAGCTGTAGCGCCACGACCGATTGCTTTTGCGAGTACGATGGATAAAAATGGTGTACCAAATTTGGCACCTTATAGTTTCTTTAATGCCTTTAGTTCTAATCCACCTATCTTGGTATTTTCATCCAATCGGCGAGTAGCAGACAACACGACCAAAGATACACTTCATAACATTGAGGAGACTGGCGAGGTTGTAATAAATGTGGTTAACCACGCTATTGTCCGGCAGATGACGGTCGCTTCGATTTCATTTCCGACGGGTGTTAGTGAATTTAAAAAAGCGGGATTGACGCCGATTGCTTCTGATTTGGTTAAGCCCTTTCGGGTAAAAGAGTCGCCCGTGCAGATGGAATGTAAGGTTCGAGAAATACTTACGCTGGGCGATCAAGGTGGTGCTGGGCATTTGATTATTTGCGATGTGGTACGGATGCACATTGATGAAAATATTTTGGATGGAGATCGGATTGATCCGCATAAAATTGACTTGATGGGCCGTATGGGTCGGGCGTATTATGTACGTGCAAGTGGTGCTGCGATTCAGACAATTGTGCAATCGGTAATGGAAATTAGTATTGGGCATGAACAACTTCCAGATAGTATTCGTAATAGTAATATCCTTACGGGAAATAATTTGGGGCAACTGGCTGGGCTATTGGCTTTGCCTTCTGCGGAGGAAGTGGAGGCGGTGATATCGGATGAGCGGGTGGCTGCTATTTTGCAGAGTGAATCTGTGAAGGAGGGTTTACATCAGTTTGCGAAGGATTGTTTGGACAAGGGAGATGAGCGGGACTTGGCGATTCGTGTATTGATGATAGGAGATGGTTTTTAATTCGCTACCCTACAAGTCAAAAAAGAAAGGTGTATCTGATATTCAGGTACACCTTTCTTTTTATGATAAGTTGAAAGAATTATGATTCTTTCAACTTATCCAACTTACGCTGATTAATCAAATTCCGAATCCAATTTGGAATAATAAGCGTACCAATCAAAAGATAAAAATAGTAAGTCATAAATCGCCAACCAGAAGCCACGATTAAAGCAAGTCCTTCTTCTGGAATATAATCTTTTACAAACTTGGAGAAGGTATATTCTGCTACACCTACAGCACCGGGCGTAGGGCTACCCGCCATGATGACGAACATAGATTCCAGTCGGGCCATTAATTTGAGCTCTCCCATAAATCCTTCAATGATCCCTGGCTTGAGTGCGATGATCAGGCAACTCAATAAGCCAAAGCGACAGATCCAAGCGGTAGAAGTGGACAAGATAGAACCAACATGAAACCTCCAATCCTTTTGTTTCATTTCTTTGGAGGCGATAACAACGTCATCACCTAGTGCTTCCATTTTGGGCTGAAACCTTTTTAGCCATTTAAAACTGGTAAAAAAGACCAATATCGTTTTGACAATAGTCGGTTTTATGAACAATCCGTAGAAAAATAAGGCGCCATAAATTAAGACAAAAGCGTAAGCCCCCATAAAGACATATTCCATTCCTTGGACACCCAATTCGACCGATCCATCTGGTAGGTCAGGTCGTATCATTCCAATTCCAAAAATCAGGAAAAAACCTAACAAGGTGGTCAGGAAAAAGAGCGCATCCTGAACAGCAGAATATAACACGATAGTTGTTGTCTTTGCAGTGGAGAGTTTTTCTTGTGATAAGACGAAGAGGGCTGCAGCTGAGCCACCTACGCTTGTCGGTGAAACTGCGGAGCTAAACTCCCAAATAAAAACCAGTTCGATACATTTTTTCCAACTAAATGCTTTTTCCGAAAGGATACGCAAACGAGAGGCATAGGCCATATGACGCACGAACAAAAGGAAGACGGCAAGGCCAACCCAAAAGGTCGTGTGATTGGTCCAACTTATCTTAGCGAATTCTTCTGGTTTGAACTGGCTGTAGAACATATATCCTACGACCCCAACACCAATTAGCATGGGAACAATAATCTTTGAAATCCGAATGGATTTCAACATTTCATCTTGCTCATCGAATGAGTTATCTATATCTGGTTTTTCCACTTCTTTTCTATCTGAGTTAAGGATTTGTGCAAAAGTTATCTCTCCAATTTAATTGTTCAGACGGAAGACCAAAGTACGAAGACGGAAGTTTCCCGATTCGTACTTCGGTTTTAAATATATCCAACTGAACAGTTATCTACAAGGTTCCAATTTCGGAGCGCAAGATAGGTATATTAATAGGTAGTTGCCTTAATTTTTGGGTTCTTTGATAAATCCCGTGACTTATGTTAACTGTGTAAGTCTATTAGATGAGTACATCTAGCGATATGATAGATGTACTCAGCACTTAAAAAGTATTATCTTGGCAAAAAAATTAACTAAATATGATCTTTCCAATTGGTGATGACCAGGTAAAAGGTGGTGCCTTCCCGTATGTTAGCTATACATTTATTGCAATTAACGTGATTGTCTTTTTAATTCAGTTTATGTATCAGGCTGAGGGTTCCCTTATTTGTGAATTTGGTTGTGTGCCCAATGAAGTAGTCGCTGGAGAGGACTATTTGAGTTTATTGACTAGCATGTTTATGCATGGTGGTTGGATGCATCTCATAGGAAATATGCTTTTCCTTTGGGTGTTTGCCGATAACATTGAAGCCACTGTTGGGAATTTCAATTTCTTTGGATTTTATATGATGGGTGGTCTGTTTGCCTCTTTGGCTCATATTTATTTTAGTGTAGGTGGCGATCCTGCTGCTTTGTTGGATTGCTGTAGTGCTTGTAGCGATATTTCCTGTGAAGGAAAAACGGCGCATTGCCCTGGATCGATTCCGAGTGTGGGGGCCAGTGGTGCTATCTCTGCGGTACTTGGTGCTTACTTGGTCATGTTCCCAAAATCTCAGGTAAAGTTGTTGGTTTTATATCTGATGCAATCGTTTAAGATACCAGCTTTATGGTTTTTAGGGTTTTGGATTGCGCAGCAGTTGTTTAGTGGATTTATGTCATTAGGACCTGAGACTGCAGCTACTGGCGGTACAGCATGGTGGGCACATATTGGTGGTTTTGTATTTGGATTGGCGGCTGGTTATTTTGCGCGAGATATTGGAAAAGAGGCTTGGCAACCTGAACCGGTGGCAGGCGGAAAGGATAGTTCTACTCCTCATGTGCCTCCTTCCAAATCTGAGGGAAAGGGCTATGATGATGGAGATATGGTTTAGTGAGAAGACAACTTACTAATTGAACTTATAAGATGTGAGTAAACGCAATTTTTTGAGCATAGAGTATGCAGATGCTCCAGAAGTTTCCACTAATGTAACACGACCTAGAAGAGGACAGTCAGTTATATTTTTTGAATTCCTCGGTAAGAAAGGTATCTCAAAATAATCAACAAATAAAAAAGATAAAACGCAATTCCAACTGCATTTTCAATTGTGCTTTCCATCATGAAGGAAAAGAAAATGATCGCATTTATAGTGAGGAAAAGTGCATCCGTAAATCGTCGACCTTTTATAATTGGATAGAAAAAACTGAAGGTAAAAAATAATAAACCTATCAATCCGGTTCCAGCGTAAATAGTAATAAACTGATTGTGTGGCATACGTCGATTGACCTCAGGGAAATCTTTTTTGTATTTGTCTTTTATGGCCTGTCTTAAATCTCCGGCTCCTACTCCCAACCACATATGTTCGTTTCCTACTTCTAAGCCCGCTTGTAATGAAGTCAATCGCTCTGCATCCGAATAATTAGCGCCATTTCCCGAAAGGTACATCCTTAAATCGTATTCCATATAGGACAGTTTATTTTTAAAACTTGGTACTGTTTTATAGGCGATTACTGGCAATGACAGAAGTATTATCATTCCTACCAAACCAATCAAATAACGGCGACTAAAAAATATGTAACGTAGTAATAATAACCCAATTGAAATATATAAAACCAGTAAGCCACTCCGTACAGAAAGCACGTGCATGAACATAAAAAGAAACAAAGTCATCAGCAAAACAAGTGTTCGTTCAAAAGAGTATTTTAGTTGAACTTCATCCTGTCTGTCGGATAAATTTGTCCAAAACAAACTGGCTCCTGCAATAACGCTAAAGGCGAGAATTAAACTAAAACGTATGTGATTTCCAGGCGTAGGAATAGCACCGCCACTGGAAAGTTTATTCGTAATTGCATCAAAATCAATCAGATAGTTCCCTCCCACTCCTATCGCTGCTACGCAAGCTAGAAACAGTTGAAAAAACAAGATTTTTTGTAAGTCTTTCTTCTCTATGTTGGGTAAACTAAAAAAAGCAAAAGGCAATAACAGAAAAGGAATCTTGACTCGTAATCTCTCCAAAGTATACTGCCAATCCGCAGAATAAACTGAGGTAAATAAGACCAAGAAAAATGGGATGGTAATAAGTAGAAAAGATTTGTCCTTTAGAAATTTTTCAAAGTTATCTCTCAAGGTAGAACGTACTTTTAGGCGAAAGCCAGTACTTTGCTCATCTCGTTGAAAAAAGGATAACATTATCATTGCAATCATACAAATCGAGAGTAGGAACTCCATAGAGAAAGTCATCCCAATTTGCCAAAGGGCGAAGATTAGGAAGGCTTGAGATTTGTAGGATGTGCTTAGTTTGTTCATTATATAGTTGGAAGTGGGAAGTGGGAAATCGGAGATTTTACTCGACCGCATAGTTTACATGGTACTAAATAGGTCCGCGTTTGTGGGTAGCCCCCACTTCCATCTTCCAAGTTCTTCACACTATCCGATAATTTCGATATTCCCAAATACGTCGACCTGTCATTTTTTCAACGAGTTGACTAATTTGATCTTTGAAGGTATACTGATTATGTGAAATGTCGTGGTCAAATTGCCAATTTTTTTCACGAATTCTTTTTTTCATGACTTTAGGGTGTTCGTCATTAAATAATTGTAATGACCGAATACCTGTATAATCAAAGGTATCTGCTTTTAAAATATTCTGATCTACCCATTCATCGTCGTGCCAATATTTGTTGAACTGTTCTTGCTTGCGTTGCATGGCACGCGGATCTTTGACCCAACCATAGTGATGGATGTAAGCATCAATTAATTTTACATTTAGTTTTTCATTATTTCCTTTTCGGAAACCTTGTGCGTCGCGATAAGAATAAATATTTGCCTTATTCTTTACTACACGTATTTCACGACGGTACCAACCTCGGGCATCTGCCACGTAGTCATATGAACCATAAAAATGTCGATAATTAAATAAAAGACCATCCACTTCTTTGTCATCTTTAAAATCTTGAAGTGACTTTTTGATGATTTCATGGTTTCTATCATCCAATACTTCATCTCCTTG
>CAKZUK010000099.1 GCA_937921775.1 uncultured Saprospiraceae bacterium | reverse complement strand
TGTCAATATCATTGGCCTCAGCGGTGTACCACCAGCCTTCGTAGTCGGATAGGTTGCTGGTCATGGTATTGAAACTTTGGCCATCATAGCTAAATATTTTTGGACTCATCCATTCTCCAACTAAAACCAATTCCTTTTCTGCTCCACCTGAAATATTAATCCATTTGGCATCAGTCACCATTCCCACTTTTGAAAGTGCTGGTGTTTTAATCGCTGCATCTTTAAATTGTCCGTTGCCATTATTTTCATACATATAACTGAGCGGAGCCAATCCGTATTCACCCGGAACAGATCGACTGCCGACAAATAAATCCTGGTCTCCGTCCTTGTCATAGTCATGTGCTACAGCTACAGAAGTATTCATGCCATTTGGAGGAAAGGCATTATGACTAAATTTAAAACCACCTTTTCCATCGTTTATAAAAAGCCGATCCTGCATTTGAGGGTTTTTAAATTCCTTATGGTTACCTCCACTACCAACAAACAGATCTTGATCACCATCACCATCAGCATCAAAAAACGTAACAGCCGTATCTTCAAAAACGGCGAAGGTTTCAAATTCTTTGACCGGCTGGCGAGTATATTTTTTTCCATCGTAGAGGTAGAGTTGACCAGCTTGTTTGGTAGCTCCTCCTATATAAATATCTTTATGTCCATCGCCATTCACATCAGCCACCGCTGTACGTGGCCCTTCCTGTGAAGTCATGGCTGGAATATTCCTTTCGTAGTAAAAATCAATGTGCTTGTCTTCTTCGTGTTTTTCAAAGGGATGTTCGAGGGCTTGTAGCAAAGTAGTTGGAGCTTTTTCAGCACTCGTTTGTATAAACTCATTTTGATCAGCGTAAGCAATTATTAGTAAAGTGTCAATAGCTGGATTTTCAATCCGGGTAACTTTCCGGTCAGGCCAAATTATTTTTAGAAAATCAACTTTCGCATTTGCGCCAAGCCCAATAGTTGAAGTGTAATCAATCGATGATTGAAAGCCACGAGTAGGGATGAGACGTCGATTAATGACCGACTCACCAATATGCAGTTCTATTTTTGAACCGACTGCAAATGTATTTTGCGCAGATCCTTTTAAGCGGATCGAAATGTGATGATTTTTTGTTTGCTGACTAGCTTTATTTTGATAAACAAAGGCAGCTTGATTGACATTGTTGACGACTAAGTCCAAATCGCCATCATTATCCAAATCGCCATAAGCTGCACCATTCGAAAAGGAGCCTTTGTCAAAACCCCAGTCCGTTGTTACATCATTAAATTTTAGTGCTCCTGTGTTTTTGAACGCTTTGTTTGGAATAGGGACGGAAGGCATTTTGTTGATGACTGCATCCATCTCTTCCTTCTCGCCAGTAAGCGCCATCTTTTGCATGAGGTCATTGGCAAAGAAGTCAATGAAATCTTGATTGATAACATCATGGTAAATTCCATTGCAAATATAAATGTCAGAGAAGGCATCATTGTCCGCATCAAACATCAGTGCGCCCCAACTCCAGTCAGAAGCTGCTACGCCGGAGTAATGCGCAATTTCACGGAAGCGTTTGTTTTGATCATTTAGCTGCAAGGTATTGTGCATGTATTGATGGTAGAAACCTTTTTCTTGTTTGAGTTGATATTGGTTGATGTTATCGAAAGAAGCAGTTGTTTTTAATCGATATTCTGTGTCGGGCAACATGTCGGTTACGAAAATTTCGGGATAACCATCATTGTTAATATCGGCCATGTCAGCTCCCATAGAAGACAGTGAAATGTGATACATCCAATTGGTTAGATCTTCTTTGAAGCTGCCATCTTTTTGATTGATGTATAAATAGTCGCGTTCGAAAAAATCATTGGAGACGTAGATGTCGAGATAGTCATCGCCGTTGATATCACCAATGGTTACACCAAGTCCAAAACCAATTAAGCTGCCATAGATTCCTGCTTCTTCGCTGATGTCGGTAAATTTTCCATTGTCGTTTCTTAGAAATTTATCGCCACCACCTTTCAGGAAATCTTTGACTGGCCAGTCGTTAGATCGTAGTTCACGTTTGTTACTGTAATTTAAAGTGTTGACTGGAATGAAACTATTATTGAGCATGTAGAGATCAAGATCGCCATCAAGGTCATAGTCGAAAAATCCAGCGTGGGTGGTGTAACCATCTTCGTTGAGTCCAAAGCTTTCTGCTGATTCAGTGAATGTGAGATCGCCATTATTGATATACAAAGAGTTTTCTTGGCCGATGCCTTTTTGGTAACCAGCGTTGCAGACATAGATATCAAGTAGTCCATCATTGTTTAGGTCAACCATAACGACGCCGGTGCTCCATTTTTTGGAATCGGTGATGCCAGCCTTGTCGGAAATGTCTTCAAATTTCCAATCGCCTTTGTTGATGTAAAGTTTGTTGTTACCCATGTTGGCTGTAAAGAAGATATCGGATAGGCCATCATTGTTCACATCACCGATAGCGACGCCGCCACCGTTGTAAAAGTTACGATAACTAAAGATGTTGAAGTCTGGTGTGTTGTCAACCTTGTTGGTGAAGTCGATACCTAGACTGCTGTTTTCCATGAGTTGGAAGAGCGCATTTTGTGTTGGTTTTTCATCTGCGTTGCAAGCGGCAATTGCGAGTAGAAAAACTAGTAGTATAACGTTTCTCATCATGCTAGCGAAGATACGTAGAGCTGTTCTTTTTTTGGTATAAGTATGATAGATTTATTGACTTACTTTTTCTAAGGTGAAACCCTTGACCGTATTTTTCACCATGGAGCCATGGAGGACTTGGAGGCTTGCTATCGTAAAAGGACATAGAGGCTCTTTTAGCTAAAGCTAAAATCGACTGATCGTAAGAAAACACGTCTACTGCTGTCGGTCAGGCAGATTTGAGCAAATCAGTACGATTTTTAAAAGTGAGGTAAAAACAAAAAAAGAAAGGCCATTCCGAAGAATGACCTTTCCTTTAAAGTATCTGAAAAATGCTTAAGGATTAGTATCCAGCATTTTGTTGTAGGTTTGGATTAAGTGCCAATTGCAAAGTAGGAATTGGGAACAATAATCTTTCAGAACCTGTAGCAGGCTTTTCGTTCCATGCATCAAGGAATTTACCGAAACGGATTAAGTCTTGACGACGGTGTCCTTCCCAGTACAATTCGAAACCTCTTTCATCAATTAGCTCATCAAGAGAAATTGAACTAAGGTCCGGCATGTTTCTTTTGCTTCTGATCATGTTTACAACGGCAGCAGCGCCAGTAGCATCACCGTTCTTTCTATGCATAGCTTCCGCTTTCATCAAAAGAACATCAGAGTAACGGTAGTAAACGTAATCGTTGTCAGCGTTATCACCACCAACATAATCAAGTGGGTATTTGATAACACGAACACCAGTTACCTCAAGGTTTTGACCTGTCTCAGTAAGTGCAACTTCTTCAGTGAAAAATAAAGGAGCACCTTTACGATCTTCTAAAGCTGTACCATCTTGGTCAAACTGCTGTCCTTGTAAGAAACCAACTTTGATACCAGAGATATCAGTAGTTCCTGTGTAATCACCACCTTTACGAACATCTGCGTCATCAAACTTATTGTAGAAGTCAGCGATAGTTGTAAAACCATTCCATCCAGAAGGATTTTGGTTATAGTGTAGTGTACACATCCAACGAGATCGAACATTTCCTGAACTAGAACCACCAATGTTTTCAGCAGTAAAAATATTTTCAGTAGATATTTGATCGTTGTTTGGAGCAAAGTTGTCGTAGAAGTTATCAGCAACAGAGTATGCACCTGATCCCATGATTTCGTCAGCAAGGTCAATTACTGCTTGCATGTCAGCATCGTCAAATTTTGGAGCATCACGGCTAGTGAAAGTACCTTTATTAAGATGTGCTTTCATCAAAAGAACTTTAGCAGCATCTTTGTTAGCACGGTTAGCAGGGCCATCAGGTAAGTCAGCCATTACAGCATTTACTTCAGAGATAATGAAATCAACAGCTTCGTCAGCTTGCATTACTCGAGGAGAGTTAATCAAGTCTTCGCCTGGTTCACGCATAGGAACCTGTCCCCAACCATCCACAACAGAAAGTACTGTAAATGCACGTAGGAATCGAGCCTCTGCGTCAACGTTAGCAGGAAGTGTAGGGAAACGTAAAATATTAGTGGTGCTATAAATAATAGCCATCAAGTCATTGAATGTTTCGCCAAGGAAAGAGTGATCTGCATCCCACTGGTGGTTGTGCATAACTCTCCATACTCCGTTGTCATCCCAGTCAGGTCCTCTTGTTGGGCCCATGGTTTCATCAGAGGTGTGTTGCTGAGCAGCCCAGAATCGAGATTGATCCTGATAAGGCAATCTCATTTCACCGTAAGAAGCTCCAATTAGAGATTCGAAGTCTGGATTTTCATCCAGGAGTGTGTTTACGTCACCCGCAGACACCGTACCGTTTAATTCCTCCTCTAGATTACTACAGCTAGTAAAACCGATAGTAACGATAAGAGCAAGAACATATAAAATTTTAAATTTCATAATATTTTAGTTTTAAATATTTTAATTATAGAGAGAGGTTTACACCAAAGATAAAGCTTCTTGCGCTAGGATATGGTGCATATTCTATACCAAAAGAAGTAATGCTATTTACAGACTTATCTGTGTTAACCTCAGGATCGAAACCTGTGTAATCAGTGAATAGCAATAAGTTTTGACCAGTTAAGTAAACTGTAGCGCCTCTGATTTTACCAAAGTCTCCAAGGTTGTAAGAAACAGTCATGTTAGACAAACGAATGAAGTCTGCATCCTCCAAATATCTTGAAGAGTGCTTGATTGCATTTGCTGTACTTTCTTGAACTGCACCACCGATAAGGTTCTTATCAACGTTTCTAGTACCAAGGTTTCCAATAGGAACAACTGTATTCTGCGTATTGTTGTATACTTGGTGACCAAAACCACCAGTAAAGTTAACACCAACGCTTAGTTTACCCATGCTGAATCCAGTGTTGATACCTAGTAGTACATCAGGATTTGCATTACCCAAGAACTTCAGAGCTTCATCGTCAGCGTAGATACTATTTCCTTCAGCATCTAATCCAAGATATTCTCTTGTCCAGAAAGAGTTCAATGGTTGTCCTTCTTCAATCGCTTGAACTGTCGCACCAGAAATACCTTGACCGTGTAAGCCACCTGTTAAGATTGGAAAGTCAGGAGCTTTTGTTACTTCATTTGTTAGGAAAGAAAGGTTTAGACCAATGTTCCAATTCATTTTATCATTACTGATCACGTAAGTATTCAACATTAATTCAACACCAGAGTTTTGTACCGTTGCATCAATATTTTGGAAAATTACAGAGTTTGAAGGAGCAGGCTTAGCAGCAGGTACTGCGTATAATAAGTCTTCTGTTGTTCTGATAAAGTAATCAACAGAACCAGATACTCTGTAGTTCATGAATGCAAAGTCAAGACCAACGTTTGTTTGGCTAGAAGATTCCCATTGTAGATCAGGGTTTACACCTTGATTCTGAGAAACCGTAGTGGTTGCTCCGTTGTTGCCAACAGACCATTGTTCAATAGAGAATGCAGGTGGGAATTCTTGATTACCAGTAAGTCCCCAGCCAGCTCTTAGTTTCAACTGGTCGATAGAACTACTGTTAATGAAGTCTTCGTTTGCGATGTTCCATGCTGCTGCGAAAGATGGGAAGTAACCATATTTGTTGTTTTCACCAAATTTAGTAGAACCGTCGGCACGTATCGTAGCAGTAACAGAGTATTTGTCATTGATCCCTACGTTTGCTCTTGCAAAGTAAGATTGGATTTCAGAAGTTGGTGAATGGAAACTACTAATGTTAGAATCTGAAGGAGTTACACCAGCTAAGAAGTTGGTCAAATCACGGTCTGCAAAAAGGAAACCTAAACCTTGCATTGAAGATCCTTTGTAGTCAAATTTTTGGTATTCGTAACCAGCTAAAGCGCCAAAATCAATTCCATCACTGATTTCAGTATTGTAGTTTAGTGTGTGTGTGTGCTGGATTGAAGTAAGGCTTGAATTAGAAACTGCAGCTCCTCCTCGATCTTGGATACCTTGTAGGTTGATCCATGGTTGGATGCTCAATCTTCTTTCACCAATTCCTTGGTTAGCACTGAATAAGTACTTATAAACCAAACCATCAGCTAGTTTGATAGAAGGAGAGATACTACCAAGAATAGTAGTTGTCTTAACCTTATCATCATAAGCTTCTAGCATAGCAACAGGGTTAATAGTTGCACCATCTTCAATATCTAAAGTACCATCTGGAAGATAGATAGGGCGAGTTGGATTCCATTGTAGTGCTTGGCTGATCAAACTACCTGTAGCACCAGAATTATTTGCAATAGGAGCAATGTTTTCATTTACTTGAGAAGCCAAAAGGTTTACGTCAAGATTAACACGGTCATCCCAGAACTTATAAGTGGCACCTAGGTTACCTGTGTATCTTTTTAAGCCTGTATCTTTAATAATACCCTCTATGTCAGAGTATCCAGCAGAGAATCGGTAAGCAGCAGTTTCGCTACCACCACGTACAGAGAAGTTATAGTTTTGAGAAACACCAGTACGTAGGATTTCATCCATACCGTCAGAGCTTCCACCAAAGTCACCATTTCTTCTTCCTGTATCAGGATTTACGTCAACCTCGTATTGATCTAAAGCAGCACGGTATCCACCAGCATCAAGTACATCATAATTATTAAGGATGTTACTGAATCCAGTAGAAACACCGAAATCAACCGTTGTTTTACCAGGAATACCTTTCTTGGTATTGATGATAATTACACCGTTAGATCCACGTGCACCGTAGATAGCTGTTGCAGATGCATCCTTCAAAACTTCCATAGAAGCGATGTCAGAGGTATTAAGGAAATTTAGCGGGTTTGCAGTAGGTGAATCACCCAAAGAAAACGCTGTGATGTCAGGACGAGCAGTTCTGTTGTCCAGAGGCACACCATCCACAACATACAAAGGAGTACTTCCTGTACGAATAGAAGAGTTACCACGGATTCTTACAGTAGCTGAACTCCCAGGAGCTCCACTATTGTTGATAATCTGTAGACCTGCTACTTTACCTTGGATCAATTGATCTGGAGAAGTAACAATACCTTGGTTAAAATCTTCAGACTTGATAGAAGTTACCGCCCCTGTCAAATCTCTTTTCTTCACTGTACCATATCCTACTACGACCACTTCGTCGAGGACAGATCCAGGTTGTAAAACAATGTTCACTTCCTTTTGGCCATTGATAGCTACTTTCTGAGTAGCATAACCAGTATAGGAAATTTCGATTTCAGTAGTACCTTCAGGTACGTTAAGGCTGTAGTTTCCATCGATGTCAGTAACTGTACCGGTTGAAGTACCGGCAGCAACTACACTTGCACCAATTAAAGCGTCGCCATTGTCTCCATCAGTCACCTTACCGGAGATTGAGGATTGAGAGAATGCTAGAGTACCAATGGCTGTGAATAACAGCATCAGTGTCCAGCCCCTGAGAAGGGATGTGTTGAACTTAAGTTTCATACAGTTTACGTTTTGATTTCAATAAATAATAACCTCTATGGCTGATCAAACAGTCATAGAATAATAAAATACTTAGCTCTCGGAGATAGTTAGTAGTTAGTAAAAAGAAGTGGATTATAAATTTGCCGCTGTGGGATAGAACCTTGAAATATGCCTACATAAGCTATATCTTTTAGTGTTTGTCCCACACGAAGTTAATTAGTGGGATGCGAAAAACCAATTTTTCAACCAAAAAATATTAGTTTAAAGGCTAATGAATTAGCAAAAACATGATTTTTAATTTAATTCTTATTCAAAAGCCACTTCTGGCTTTTAATCACGTAAATAGGAATAAGATTCTTTTTTTTTAATAATAAAACGATTAAGTACTGAAAGTGAGGATTAAATATATTTTTATTTGTATAATTTTATGGACTAAAATCCATGCACAGCAGTATCAATTTGATACTTATTCAGCTGGAGAAGGTGGTTTGGCACAAAGTGAAATTTATACCATTATTGAAGATAGTCGAGGCTATATTTGGATGGGGACGCAGGGCGGCGGCATTGACCGTTATGATGGCAAGTCTTTTGAAAATTTTCGAAGTAGGGAAGGTTTGCCGAATGGTTTTATACATGCACTTTATGAAGATGCTGATCAACGAATTTGGATAGGTACCCAAAGTGGTTTGAGTTGCTATAATGGTCTGTTCTTTAAAAATTATGAAGCTAATGGACAACAAGATTTTTGGGTGACCAGTATTCTGGAAAAGGAGGCCCAGCAACTCTTAGTAGGCACACATAAAGGTCTGTTTCTATTGGAAGGGGAAGAATTGCGCCTAGTGTCCGGTATTCCTAAGTCGCATATTTATCATTTATTTAAAGCAAAAGATAATAGTATATGGGTGAGTACATCTCGAGGTTTGTATCAGATCCTTGACGGTAAGTCAATCGCTTATGGTGAAAAGGAAGGAATTAATCACAAGGAATTTCGTTGCGTCAGTCAGGCAAAAGGCGATGCCATTTGGGCTGCGACCTACACTGGCGGGATTTATATCATAGAAAATAATAGAACGAGCAGACTAACTGTAGCAGATGGAATTAAAGGGCAACATGTTCAAGTGCTCTTTAAAGATCGCTCTGATAAAATGTGGATTGGAACGCAAGACCGTGGAATTAGTATTTACGATTCGTCTGATTCAACATTTACTCATTTTTCACAATCTAAGGGGCTGGTTCGAAATGATGTACGCACCATCGAAGAAG
>CAKZUK010000098.1 GCA_937921775.1 uncultured Saprospiraceae bacterium | reverse complement strand
GTCCACACTAATAAGAGTCAAAAACACCAAAAATTCCATAAATGAAAATCAAAAAAAGAAGTCTGAATTCTTAAACGCAATCAGATAAAAACCACCAATTCCCCTTTAAACATCATCATTTTTACTATTTTTAGGAACTTGAAAAAAAAAATGAATTATGAATACAAAAAATACTAGACAGAGCCTCATTTGCCTACTTATCATGTTTTTCTTTTGCATGGGAGGACAACTTGAAGCCCAGGACACCATAGTGGTGCAAACCTTAACTCTTGAAGATAATTTTAGATCAGGCGTCTATACTTTTCCGGATGATGCTAATCAGACCTATGAGAAGATTCTGATGCGCTACCAGATGCGTTGTCATGACACAGCTGTAGGCTCAGGTAGCGTAGGCTGTAGGGAATGGGATTATAGTTGTAATACCTTTATCACAGATTCGACTCGCGTTGATTCCAATCGTGCCACTCATCCAAATTATATCATTACTAACTTTAGTGGTGATCTATTCGATTATACCAATCAAGCAACCTATACCTATCAGCAGTATCAGCAATACCAAGTAGATTATACAGATGTTATTAGCGAGCAAATAGCTGAAATAGGAACGGGAACTGAGCAAATCCAACTTGGAGGATCCCAATCTGTAGCACGTGCTCAATTTATTTATACAGCGGATGAATTGCTCGCGGGAGGATTTTTAGCTGGAGCTATTACTGGTTTAAGAATGGATGTAACGGAATTAGGAGATGAGATTGATTTCATGCGCATCAAGATGAAGCACACCAGCAAAACAGAATTAGAGGGAAGCGATCCTGACCTCGACGACTTTACGGAAGTTTATTTTCTAAGTACTGCATTCTCAAATATCGGTGAGCAGGCCTTCAATTTCTACAACAACTTTGACTGGGATGGAAGCTCCAACGTATTGATTGAGTTTAGTTATACTGGTGAAGCAACAACTAGCCCTCTATCTATCAGCGGACATGAAACGGGATATAATGTAGGGATCCTTGCTGCACAAGCAGATCATGCACTAACTTTTAATGGTGCTGGAAATATTCCCTTGGATATAAGTCCTTTTACTAGCGTCAGTGATGAAATCTCCTTAGCCTTTTGGACAAGAGGAGACTCGGATGCGCTGCCTGCTAATACATATATTTTTGAAGCAGTCAATGGAAATAATACGCGTGTCCTTGGTAGTCATTTACCCTGGAGTAATGGACAGATTTACTGGGACTGTGGCAACGATGGTGCTGGTTATGATCGGATCAATTTACCAGCTGATGCATTAGATTATGGAGGACAATGGAATCATTGGGTTTTTACCAAAAATGCGACGACAGGTCAAATGAAAATTTATTTGAACGGCACACTATGGCACAGCGGATCTGCCAAAAATAAAACGATGGAAGGAGTGACTGCTATGAGAATAGGCAGCAGTGCTTCAGGAGCAACTGGCTACCTAGGTGCAATAGATAATGTCCAGATTTGGAATGCTGAACTTGACGAAACAACCATTCAAGATTGGATGCGCAAACCATTGGATGCCTCACACCCTTACGCGACTTCTCTTTTGTATGATTACAATTTGAATGAAGGAATAGGATTTGAACTTGCCGATGCTTCTACTAATAATTTAGATGCAAACATTTCTGGAGGTTTTGTTTGGAACCAAATAAGAGGGAAGGATTTATTTAAAGGTTTTTCGGAAACGACAGTGCGTCCCAACCTGAGTTTAATACAAGGAACATATGAAATCAATGAAACGACGATCATCGTGTTAGACTCAACGCTCAATGCTCAAAATCAAGTATTGGTCTACGATGTAAATGGTACTGACTTAATTGTGGTAGATACTTTTTTTGCATATCCAGCTAACGAAACCTACGTTTATGACGAGGCTGGAAATATTGTTGATACAATTCAAATTACTCCAGAAGCTAGCTTGACTATAGAGAACTTAACGTACTACAGTAAATTTCCTGCAAAGTATGAGATCTTGTCACTAGTCACCCCTTACGGAAATGGCTTGGATCTGGGACCGAATGGTAAAACCTTTACATTTGACCTGACTGACTATGCTCCGATTCTGAAAGGAGACAGACGATTGTCAATAGAAATGGGGGGACAGAATCAGGAAGAATTAAATATCCAATTTCTATTTATTACCGGGACACCTCCACGAGAAGTATTGGATATTCAAAACATATGGCCTTTCCGTAGAGGCTACTTTGGCAGCATACTTGATGATGTCGTTTTTGAACCACGTATGGTACCAATCTCAAATGATGGAGACCAGTTTAAAATACGATCTAGTATTACTGGTCATGGTCAGAATGGAGAATTTGTGGAACGAGAGCATTACTTTAATATCAATGCTGGAACAAATGAATTTGAATTTCCCGTATGGAAAAAATGTGGCGCTATTCCAATCTATCCTCAAGGTGGAACCTGGTTGTTTGATCGGGCAGGATGGTGCCCCGGAGATCCTACCACTGTTCATCATTTTGATATTACACCTTACGTTAGTGCTGGCCAGTCTGCTGAAATAGACTATGGTTTATTAGGTGGACTGATGGATGCTGCAAATTATTTAATTTCGAATCAGTTGGTGACTTATGGTGCTCCTAACTTTACGAATGATGCAGCAGTCGTAGACATTTTGCGTCCAAGCAAAAAAGTAGAAAACGAACGATTTAACCCGGCTTGTAACCAACCAATTGCTGTCATTCAAAACACTGGTGCAAACCCACTGGTCAGCCTCGAAATTAATTATCAGGTACAAGGCGGCGAGATGTTGACTTATAATTGGTCTGGAAATTTGGCATTAATGGAAACGGAAGAAGTTGTGCTACCCGTAGACAATGTTTCTTTCTGGTTGTCATCAAACCCAAACCCAGCTTTTGAAGTGAGTGTAAGCCAACCCAATGGAAGTGCCGATGAGTATGCACAAAATAATAGCATCCTTTCTGACTTTGATATGGCGGTTATTTATGAAGGTGAAGTGAAAATAGTTTACAACACCAATAATCGTGCAAGTGAGAATGAGATGTACATTAAAGATCATGCTGGAAATATTGTTTTGGAACGAACCAATATGGATAACAATACAAATTATGAAGATTTTCTTAATTTGCCACCAGGTTGTTATACGATGGAGTTTAATGATTCAGGAGAAGATGGTTTGTATTATTGGTACTGGGAAGCATTGGGACTAAACGTTGGTTCTGGCTCAGTTCGTTATGAAAAATTATTGGGTGCAAATATCTGGCTTACTCAAAAGGTATTTGAACCTGAGTTTGGGAGTCACCTCAAATTTGATTTTGTACTCGCAGAAGTAGTTGATGTAGCTGAAGCTGAACTTTACCCAACGATTATAAACGTTCGCCCTAATCCAGCAAGTACAAAGCTTACCGTTGACTTAATCGGTTTTGAAGGCCGCGATATGATTATTGATTTATTTGATAACATGGGGCGTCGATTGCTCTATCAAACCGTTGATGCCAACGCTTTGCATCAACTACAAATTGATTTTGATATCAGTAAATTTCCATCAGGAATGTATACCGTTAGAATTGATGACGGAGCTAAGATTAAATATAAGAAAGTAGTTAAAGAGTAATGGTTTAGAAAAAAGAGGGAATAGATTGGCCGCTAATTCAGTTGTGGCTATTGGAAATAGTTAAGCTGTCGAGTCTAGCTTTCAGATAGACCCGACAGGCTTAAACATTGCTCCCGACGCCAAAACCAATTAACTGCCAGCTTGTTCAGATTTATAGCTCAACAGATTTACGATTAAAAAAATTAAACAAACGATAAAAAATACAAACATGCCAAGTTCAAAGATTGCAGGTATCGGGTTTTATGTACCAGAAAAAGTAGTAACGAATAACGATTTGACGAAAGTCATGGATACCTCCGACGAATGGATTCAGGAACGTACAGGAATTAAAGAGCGCAGATATGCCGTAAAACATAAAGAGTCAAGTACCACCATGGGCACTGCTGCTGCACGAATCGCAATCGAACGTGCAGGAATTACTCCAGAGGATGTCGACTTTATCATTTTTGCGACGCTGAGTCCAGACTATTATTTCCCTGGTTGTGGTGTCTTGATGCAACGCGAATTGGGAATACCAGGGATAGGTGCACTTGATATTCGGAACCAATGTAGTGGTTTTGTTTACGGACTTTCGATTGCAGACCAGTTTGTGAAAAGTGGTATGTACAAAAATATTTTGTTGGTGGGAGCAGAGTTTCATTCCGCAGGCTTAGACTTTTCAACCAGAGGTAGAAACGTAACCGTGATTTTTGGTGATGGGGCAGGAGCAGTAGTGATCCAACCGACAGAGGAAGAAGGAAAGGGAATCTTATCTACTCACTTGCATGCAGATGGTTCTTATGCTGAAAAACTAGCCTATATTAATCCGGGTTGTCACGGAGGTGTACATCTGGGAACTGAAAAATATGATTACCCAGATCAAGAATATGGAGGAGCTTTCCTTACGGAAAAAATGTACAAGGATGAAGATTTATTTCCAAATATGGAAGGACAGGCCGTTTTTAAAATGGCGGTTCAAAAGTTTCCAGAGGTTATCATGGAGGCACTTGCGCAAAATAATTATGAGGCCACTGATATCGATATGTTGGTGCCACATCAAGCAAACTTGAGGATTTCACAGTTTGTACAAAAACGCTTGGGACTTCGCGACGATCAGGTTTGGAACAATATTCAGAAATATGGAAACACAACAGCAGCTTCTATTCCCATTGCACTTTGTGAAGCCTGGGAGGCGGGCAAAGTTAAGGAAGGTGATTTAGTTTGCTTGGCGGCTTTTGGTTCTGGATTTACTTGGGGATCGGCTTTGATTCGCTTTTAGAGGGGCTGAGAACATTTGACGCGAATGTGTAGTGAAAGCGGATACTGTTTTGAAGAAAGATAGGCAAAGGACTTATTCGTGTTATTTGAAAATAAATAAGAAGAGTAGATTTTTGTTGATGATAGAAAAATTAAGAAGACGTTTACTAGGCTTTTAAAGTTTAGTAAACGTTTTGTTGTATAAGGAAACCCAAATAAAGACTTTATTTAATCTTTGATTTTTACTATTGTGAGAAACTTGGAACTTCTTTACTTCAAATAACTGTTAAACGAAAATAAATTAATATTCATTGAATCATTATAAAGGCATTGCAATGAACAGCTTTGAATCTGGTCTAGTCGGCGAAAAGATAAAGTTGAAAAAACTGTTTTATGTAATTCGGCCAGTGCTTGCTGCAAATTGGATTATGGAATATAAGACGATTCCTCCAATGGACATTCCGAAGCTTTTAGTGATGGTAAAGGATGATGCAATAAAAGCTAAAATTCTTACATTGCTAAAAATGAAGGATTCGGCAAATGAGGATTACGTTCACAGGATCGAGACAGATTTAGTTGACTATATTAAACATGCATTCGAGCGTATTAAAAATAGTCCTAAATTGGAGAAAGAGCCAGTCGCAAATTCAGAGCTGCTAGATAATTTTTATAGAAGCTTAGCAAATAATTTTTAGCAAACGATTTTTATTTATGACCATACAAGATTTGAAAGACCAAGGACTCATTATCTACGAATGCATTTCGGGAAGTAGAGCTTATGGTTTAGAAACTGCCACCTCTGATACTGATATCAGAGGTGTTTTTATTTTGCCCAAAGATGCCTTCTATGGATTAGAATATATTCCACAGGTATCTGATGAAAGCAATGACATTGTTTACTATGAGTTGGGGCGATTTTTTGAATTACTCAAAAAGAATAATCCTAATATTCTTGAGTTACTAAACACACCAGCTGATAAAGTATTGATCAAACATCCAGTAATGGATAAAATTGATCCAACTATTTTTATCTCAAAAAAATGTAAAGATACCTTTGGTGGCTACGCTTTCACGCAAGTGAAAAAAGCAAGAGGACTGAACAAGAAAATTGTAAATCCGGTTGATAAAGAGCGTAAGTCAATTCTCGATTTTTGTTACGTATTGCATGGGCAGGGAGCGATTCCTTTGAAGAAGTGGTTAGACTCGAAAGGATACAAACAAGAACAATGCGGATTGGTAAATGTAGCACATTTCAAAGATGTATATGGTATTTACTATGATGAAAAAAATGAATTTGGCTTCAAAGGAATTCAGCGAAAGGAAAGTGCAACAAGCGTTTTGTTAAGCAGTGTTCCGAAAGGTGGTGAATCTGTTGGGCACTTACACTTCAACGAAGATGGTTTCGTAAAGTATTGCAAAGATTATCGCGAATATTGGGATTGGGTAGACAAAAGAAACGAACACCGCTATCAAGATAATCTAGAACATGGCAAAAATTATGATTCCAAAAACATGATGCACACTTTTCGATTGCTAGATATGGCGATAGAGATTTTGAAAACAGGAAAGATCAATGTTCACCGTCCAAACAGAGATGCTTTACTAGCGATCAGGAAAGGGGAGTGGGAATACGATGATTTGATCGAACAAGCTAACGAAAAAATGAAAACACTCGAACAAGCTTTTGCGACAAGCAAATTGCCCAATAAACCTGACTATGGTGCGATTGAATCTCTATTAGTTGCCTCCAGAAAAGAAATATACAAAGAAAGTCAATATTGATAATTTATATCAATTTTCTGCGTTTTTGAAAGGTAAGTCGAATCTGGAGCTTACAAAGTGATTCTACTCCTAAGTGACGGGACAAAAATATTTGATATTTTACTATTTTTATAAATTTTCTAAACGGTTGACCGATAGGGAATTAGCGTGTAGATTTATAAAAGTGTCAAAAGGAAAATGCCAAATAATTCCGTCAAGCTACTTAATTAAGTGAGAAGAAGGAAGATCACTGCGGGTTTTTGAAATGACTAATCTTTCGTTTTAGTATTGAACTAGATTAGATCCAACCCTAGCGTATTGCCACTGCCATTGCAACTTTAAATAAAATTTACTAAGTCCAAGCACTTACTCTGCTTTTTTAAACTTAAGTGAAATAGAGTTAATGCAATACCGCTGTCCAGTAGGAGGTGGCCCATCATTGAAAACATGTCCGAGATGACTTCCACAATTACTGCAAAGTAGCTCTACTCGCTTCATTCCAAGCGAAGGATCTGATTTTTTTTCAATATTAGCGGATTCCAGTTCTGTCCAGAAGCTAGGCCATCCACAGCCAGAATGATATTTTTGCTCAGAAGCAAACAACTCAAAGTCGCAGGCTCCACAATGATAAGTTCCCTTATCTTCAGTATTGGTGTATTCACCAACGAAAGGACGTTCTGTACCTGCTTGTCGCAAAACGCGATATGCCTCAGGACTCAGTTCCTTTTTCCATTCTTCTTCTGTTTTGGTGACTTTATATGCCATGTTTAGATTTTTTGTTGAACTTGTATAAACTTGGTTCAAGATGATTTCATTTGCTTGAAAAAGGTTTGAAAGAAATAAGGATTGAAGCTCTGAAAGCCAGCCAATCGCGCTTTCCGAGATTAGCAATAATTTTTCAAGAATTGCCTATCCTTTATGCCTAATTGCCTTGATTCCTTCAAAGTTAATCGCAGTGCGGACCAAACAATATTACTTAGCTCTATAAGCTTGCCCAGCCTTTAAATTGCTACAAATCATTTGATTCTTTGAAAACAAACCTTAATGTATCAAAAACTAATCAAGCGATTAAATTATCAAGCTATTTTTTTTAATTTTGTGGCCGCTTAGACCTAAAGATTAAACGCTGTTTTGTCCTTAAAGTTTAAGGAGCTATATTTAGAAAAATACAAACGATAAAAATATGCAAAATATAACAGTAATTGGAGCAGGAACTATGGGTAACGGAATCGCCCATGTATTTGCCATGAAGGGATTTGATGTAACCTTAGTTGACATTGCACAAGAGGCTTTGGATAAAGGCATGGCGACGATCAACAAGAACCTTGATCGTATGCTTAGCAAAGAACGAATCACGGAAGCTGATAAAACTGCTACACTTGCGCGCATCAAAACGCATACTAATTTAGCGGAAGCAGTCGCTGATGCTGAT
This sequence comes from uncultured Saprospiraceae bacterium, assembly GCA_937921775.1. Lineage (GTDB taxonomy): Bacteria > Bacteroidota > Bacteroidia > Chitinophagales > Saprospiraceae > CALGLS01. The sequence continues at coordinate 29,729 of CAKZUK010000098.1, read as the reverse complement.
TTGGTGGTTGAGGCAGCTACCGAAAATATAGATTTGAAACTTAAGATTTTCAAACAAATAGACGAGGCAGCTCCTGCTAAAGCGATTTTAGCATCTAACACATCTTCCATTTCAATTACAAAAATAGCATCTGTGACTTCTCGTCCAGAAAAAGTAATTGGTATGCACTTTATGAATCCGGTTCCTGTTATGAAACTGGTAGAAGTGATCAATGGTTATGCAACCACTACGGAAGTGACCAATCAAATAATGGAACTGAGCCGCAAACTCGGTAAGGTGCCAACAGAAGCAAACGATTATCCTGGCTTCGTTGCCAACCGTATTTTAATTCCAATGATAAATGAAGCGATCTATACTTTGCACGAAGGTGTCGCTGGTGTTGAGGAAATTGATACGGTTATGAAATTAGGAATGGCACATCCAATGGGGCCACTTCAACTAGCTGATTTTATCGGTCTAGATGTTTGTCTAGCGATTTGTAATGTACTTTATGATGGATTTAAGAATCCAAAATATGCACCTTGCCCCTTATTAGTAAATATGGTGACGGCGGGTAAGAAAGGTCGTAAGTCAGGTGAAGGTTTTTACAAGTATACACCAGGAAGTAAGGACTTGGTTGTTGCGGATAGCTTTGCATAACTTATATTACAGAGTACTAAACTAGGCTTAAAATAGAAATGCTCAGTTACCTTGTGTAACTGAGCATTTCTATTTATTCGATAGAGGGATAAAGTCTCTTAGCGAAGCGGTCTGATAGCAAAGCGGTCTCCTTACTCAAACATCCAAGAATCATCCTCATCCATATCTCCTTTAAAGCCATCAATCTCGCGACGATCCTTTTTCGTAGGACGACCAGCACCTCTTTCTCTTCGCTCAGGAGCGCCTTTCCCAACATACCAAGATTTGAACTTGTTCATTTCATCCTCGGGAGTTAGATTCTCATAGCAAGGTTGTGCCAAGACAGCAGAGACTCTACGTTCAATGATATCCACTACTTTAAAGACGAGGTTGAATCCTTCTTTTCGAACAAAAAGGATTTCACCACCTGTCACCAGCAATGAAGGTTTTACATTTACTTCTCCGATTTTTACTTTTCCTGACTTGCAGGCATCAGTAGCTTTTGTACGTGTTTTAAAAATACGCACACTCCATAGCCACTTATCCACTCTTACTTTTTTAGCCATTTTATTTCTTTGCTTTCTTTGTTGCAGCTCGTTTAGTTGTAGTTCGCTTTGTTGTAGCTTTCTTTGCTGCAGGTTTTCTAGTGGCCGCTTTTTTAGCAACAGTTTTCTTTGTCGCTTTATTCGTCACCTTTTTCTTAGTTGTTTTGGCAGCAATTTTTTTACGACCTAGCGCTGGTTTCTTCTTTAACACAGGAAGTACAATATTCATTCCCTCCAAGGTCTCTAAGACTTTAGAAGCAATAAAATAATCTCGATACCAACGTTCATCTACTGGTGCTATGTTCCAAGGAATTGAACTATTGTTGATTGCATATTCGTAGCATCGGCGGTAGTCATTCCAGTATTTAGATTCCTTCCAGTCGTTGTCGTTATGCTTCCAATTTTTCTCTGGATCATCGATACGGTCTTGCAATTTTTCTTTTTGTCTTTCAGGAGAAAGGTGCATGTAGAATTTCAAGACAGTAGTATTGTTGTCATATTGTACCAACTCCTCCAAGGCATTAATAGAGGCCATACGTCTGTGTGCTTTTTCATCATTTATCCAGCCGTGAACCCATTGGATGAGAATATCTTCGTATTGCGATCGGTTGAAAATTTTGATCTGACCTTTCTCAGGCATTTGCTTGTGCACACGCCAAAGGAAGTCATGAGCAAATTCTTCCTCTGATGGTTTCTTAAAAGAGGTGGCACTAACTCCGGTAGGACTACATCTGCAAAATACATTTCTACTGGCACCATCTTTACCTGAAGAATCCATGCCTTGAAATATAACTAGAAGACTGTGTTTTCCTTCTGCATTCATGCGAGCTTGTAGCTCCGCAATGCGTTTCACAATTTTTTTAGTTTTACTCCTGATGTCATCTTTTTTTGCTCCTCTTGGAGGGCGAGTCGATATTTTGGAAAGTCGGATCATTATTTTTTATTAAAGATTAATAGTTTGAGCACTTCAAATTACTGATTTTGTTTAAGCGGGCTAAGGGCTAAAATAGGATAAAAATTGGGAAATAAAAATTTGGGATTTGGCTTTGGACTTAAGATTTGCATCGATCACGGACCCTGATTAGCCTTCCGCGGGCAGACGGGCCGCAGATAAAGTTCTCGCCTGTTGGAAATTTCCCAGTCCTGACTTCCAGTGTGGTGATGCCACACTATCGCATTTTAGAACGCTTCACCAAATAAGCTTGCAAAATTTGCTTGAAGCCTTTATTGATGTCGGCTTTTACGAAGTCAATTTTATATTGTAAGCACTTGAAGCGAAGTTCTTCCGTAAATTTGGACATTTGCTCTACGTAAGAATCTTTGACTTGGTTTGATTGTAAACGAACCTTTTCACCAGATTCCATATCAATGAAAATGTAAGGTCGGTTCTCAAATTCAAAGTCAATTTCCTTTGATTGATCTACTACATGAAATAAAACTACTTCATGCTTATTGTGCTTAAGGTGCTGTAGAGCGGAAAATAAATGCTCGTTATCTTCAGTATGTTCAAACATATCACTAAAGATAATGACCATCGAGCGTTTGTGGATACTCTCTGCGATTTGATGAAGAGCCTGTGCAGCTGATGTTGTTTTGTTGCGAACCGGATTGTTGATCAATTGATCAAGATAAGTCAGCATCAATCGATAGTGTGTCGTACTTGACTTGCAACGAGAGTGTTGACGTACTTCATTATCAAACAGGCTGAGGCCAAAGGCATCGCGCTGTTTTTGCAGCAAGTGCATAAGAGCTGCTGCTGCAAGAGACGAGAATTGAAGCTTATTCAAACCAGGCCCATTCTTATCCGGATTTTCTGGAAAGTACATAGAAGAGGAAGAGTCAATTACGATTTGACAACGAAGGTTGGTCTCTTCTTCAAATCGTTTGGTAAACAATTTGCCTGTTCGGCCATACACTTTCCAGTCAATGTTTTTAGTAGATTCTCCTGGATTATAAATTCGGTGTTCTGCAAATTCTACAGAAAATCCATGAAACGGACTTTTGTGTAAACCAATGATAAATCCCTCAACCACCTGCTTAGCAAGCAAATCAAGGTTTCCTAAATCACGAACACTATAATTATTGAGCAGACTCATATCTTTTTACTTGTTGTGGCGTAAAAGTAAACAACTTCATTAACAACGCAAAGGAACGGGAACTGTTGCGTTAAGTCTTTAGCACCGAATCTCAGCTGATTGAAGCTAAAGCTCATTGAGCTAGATCAATAAGAGTGCTTTAGGGTCGGGGAGTCAATTGACAAATAGATCTAGTCTCACCGATCTCGAAGCGTTTTCATATTGGGGGGTTCAGTGCTATCTCAATGTTCTAACTAATGTACATTACTGAAATCTAAGCTGTTAATAAATGCTATAAAAAAAGGCCCTTGTTCATAGAACAAAGACCTTTTTTGTAAGAGCTTAAGCGCTTTTAGATGCTCAATTAAGCTTCAAGGTGCGCGTTTATCTTTTCAGTTAATGCTTGCTTAGTAGCAACACCAACATGCTTTTCTACTACTTCACCATTCTTAAGAAAAAGAATAGTAGGAATACTACGGATTCCGTATTTCATAGACACGCCTTTGTTCGTGTCAACGTTTAGTTTACCAATTACTACTCCTTTACCTTCGTATTCAGTAGCTAATTCTTCGATGATAGGCGTTACCATGCGGCAAGGACCACACCATTCTGCCCAAAAGTCAACTACAGATACACCACCATTGTCTAATGCAGATTCTTGGAAGTTAGCGTCAGTGAATTCAAATGCCATTGCTATAAGATTTTATTATTAATGAATTAAATTTATTGAAGTTGTTAATTAACTTCTTGAAATACTAACCAAATTGGATAGCGATATGTTGCAAATATAAGCATTTTGTTTTAGCTAGATGTCTCTTCTAGGACAGATCTTTCTAAATTAATAAAGGTTGTATCATTGCATATAGCTCATCATATTCGAATAATCGGTTAAAATACTCAAAGGTGTGATAGTCATTTTGGATAAATAATAGAGTAGGTGTTTTACCAGAGAATATATTTCGATATTGTGGATCTAAATCGCTGATTATCAAATTAGAAATCATATATACTGATTCAGAAATACTCTGTGCTCGAATACTGGAATTTACATCAGAAACCCGGTTTTTAGCATCCAAATTGACAAAAGTTAGCTCGATCTCCTCAATTCCAATTTCATTTTGTAGTTTTCGCAATAATTGATGCTGTTGGATGCAAGTTTCGCAATCGAGTTTCCAAAAAGCATAAATTTGCAGTCTTTCAGACTTCTTTTTGAAATCATTGATCATGCTTTTTGCACTAATAATGTCGACGGTTCGGCCTATCGCGTTGGCCAATTTCTCACGATCTGCTTCGTTGAGATTGTCTATAGGTAGGGTATCACCATGTGGAAGAGCAGCTTCTAAGGGGTCAATTATTTTCGAGGTATTATTTGAATCAGAATTATTTTTACAGGCTACTAGCGAAATTATTAGCAAATAGCAGAATAAAGCTAAGCGTTTTATTGGCATTGTGTACTTTATTTAAGTCTTGACAATTTTAGAATTGGATGAGATTTAACACCTTTGCCAAATATAGGGATTCAACACTTAAATCATTAAACAAGTTCAAAGATAAAATTCTCATAGTTTGAGTAGAAGCGATTTTTTTGTCAAAAAAGACCGACGATGGATTTGGATACTGCTAGGTATTGCAGCTATTGCTATTCGTTATGTGGCAGGTTTTTTCCCTTCGGTGGTTGAGCAGCTATACAGTCGAGGTCTTTTTCAAGGTATTCGGTATCTCCTCAATTCGGTCATTAGTATTTTGCCATTTCCGACACTCTACCTTTGGATTTTGGTTGCTTTGGTACTGCTCGTTATCTCCTTTCGAAATTTATTCAAAAATCACAAAAGTTGGAAAGCTCGTTTATATCAATTTCTGATGTCAGTATTTGCTGTGTTGGGTGGGGTGATTTTCTTTTTTCTAATCCTTTGGGGATATAACTATGCCCGTGTTCCTTTTGAAGATCAGCTTAAGATAAAACCATCTCCATTGTCTAAGGAAGAGCTGTTGGAAACACTTGAATTTCATACTTCAATTGCTACCAAGCTCAGAACTCAAGTCCAAGGACAAAGCGATCAGGCCTTTGACGAAAGTCATATTCCTTCCAACTTTGAATCGGTGATGCGCAAAGAAATCAAGCGGACCATGCAGCAATTAGGGTATCCAACAAGTGGACCTATTCGAGCTCGTAACTTGTATAAGGGGCATCTCCTTCGAATCGGTACAGCAGGTTTTTATCTTCCATTCACTGGTGAGTGTAATGTTGATCCTGGCTTACATCCATTGCAGCTGCCCTATGTGACGGCACATGAGTTTGCCCATGGTTTTGGAATAGGAGATGAAGGCACCTGTAACTTCATAGCTTACCTCACTTGCACCTCATCGGAGGATCCTTATATCCGTTATTCTGGGCATCTTTCTTTTTGGAGGTCAGTGGCTAGTTCGTATCGCAGATATGACAATGAGTGGTACAAAGCTTTTCGAGCCAAGCTGCCAAAAGGCATTATCGCTGACTTGAACGCCATCAATGAAAATGGCTATCTCTATCCGGATATCTTTCCAGCCTTTAGAGATATGACTTATGATGCCTTTCTTCGTGCACAAGGCATTGAAGAAGGAATGAAAAACTACAATAGAGTCATTATGCTGGAGCAGAGTTGGCGGATTGGGAAGGGGAGACCATTCCTAGAAGCGAAGTAACCAATTCTATCAAAGTATTGTTGAGTTGAGATATGGCAAGTGGTAAATCCCAATTATCTTTATTTCTTGGTTCTACTTTATTAGAGATGGATCTAATTTGCAAAAATTTAATCTCCTCCATCAGGCAGGCATAAAAGAAAGCGGCGCCTTCCATCGTCTCTATTTCAGGAGTATACTTATTTTCAATTGCACTAATACTTGAGGTGGTACCGTGGACTTTATTGACAGTAATGCCATTTACCTTTGGCAGAAAATCATTTTCCATTGCCGAGAGGTTATAGAGAATACCATTTTGAAAAGGTGCTTCAGTTCCTGGAATCAAACCCATCTGATGTACATCTGTGAAGGAGCCGTCTGCTTCCTCTACACCAAGATCAGCAAAACGATCAGCAATGACATTCACTACATCTCCGATTTTAAGGTCATCTCCAAAAGTACCAGCTACCCCTGCATTGATGGAAAGGTCGGGCTTGTTTTGCAGAAAAAAACGTCCCAGTCGATAAGCAGTCATAGTAGATCCAACGCCACTAATCAATAGCTGAATCTCAAGTTTGCCTTTAAAGTAAGATTTGCCCTTTCGCCCAAAGTTCTGATCCAACCATTTTTTTAATGGTTCAATTTCGAAGGCGGTGGCTGCTGTAAATAATATTGTCATTTCTTTGATTTTGATAAAGGTGCTTGGGATCGCTTTGTTCCCAGACCTCTCATTCAATATGAAGGCTAGGAGGATCTCACAGCGCAATCTTCTTGCAGTAAAGCGGTTTGATTAAAAGGCGTATCCAGCACTAAGAGCAGGCATAAAACCTAAATCTAAATGATAAGCGCTAGCGACATCGATCGTCAAGGTGTTTTTCTTATATCCAAGTCCAAAGCTGATTATGGTAGGATTGGAACCTGCTCCTAATCGTAGGAAAAAACCTTCCGCTGCGGCATATTCAAGCCCACCTCGAAAAGTAGCTTCATAGTCAAGATCTTTTTCAAGCTCAGCTGTCACTATGACTTTGCTGGAAGGCTTATAAGCAAGTCCAAGTCGATAGACAGAAGGAATACTATAATCTTCATTGATCCGCACTTGAACGGGGCTATAAATATGAGCTGCAAGGGTTAAGTTTTCTACTAGGTTGGATTGAATACCAAGTTCAAAAGTGAGTGAACCATCGTTGCCATATTCAGGAATCCGTGTATTTAGATAATCGATTTGACCTGATATCGAAATGAGTTTGCTAAGTCTTCGAGCGTAGGAGAGGCCGATCTTCTGTTCGTTATATTGATCGAAGCCAAAGTACTCTAAGCTGAGGCCAAATACACCTGCCGAAACAGGTAAAGCAACACCTGCACGAAGTACGTTTAACTCACTGAGAAAGAAGCGTTGTTCACCAAAGACAGTGAGCTCTACAGACTTTAAGTCTGCCAGTCCAGCTTGATTGCTAAAGATGGCATTGATATCTTGGAATCCGAGACCCGTATTCCCCATCGCTAGTCCACGTGCTCCACCTGCAGTAGGCGTCCCGTTTTGCGCAAGCATAGGGCTTGAGCAGATGCAAAAGAATAAGATTTTGAAAAGATAAGCTCTCAATTGCTTTGTAATTATATTATTTGGTTTCATCTTCACAAAGGTCTGGTTTCGAAATGAAAGATTTTTAAATCTATACTTAAAAGTATGTTTTCATTCGGCTTCCAACGAAGAGGATTGGTTTTAAATTATTTGAATATCAAACATACGAATAACGAATGGGTATTTAATATTCAAAAGCAGCTAATTAAATTTTCAAAACTGACAAAAATGGAATTACCTAAAGGTTATAGCTATATAAAAGCTACAAAAGAACACTCAAGAACCGCTCAGGATATCATCTTCACCGTTTTAAAGGAGTACAATTTTTTACCTGATTTGGAGGGAGCGGATGCTGATTTAGTCAATCTTGAAACTTATTATGGAAAAGGATGGTTTGGTTTGATTATCAATGAATTAAGTATTCCTGTCGGAGCTTTTGGTTTACATCCTTTGGAAGCAAGGACTTGTAAAATAAGGAAGATGTACCTGCTCCCAGATGCGAGAGGAAAAGGCTTGGGTAAATGGATGTTGACTTTTATGATTGCTAAAGCAAAAGAACTTGCTTTCAATCGCATTGAGTTGGAAACAGCAAGTCGACTGGAAAGTGCCGTGCATCTATACCGTGAGCTTGGCTTTAAACAGCAAAGGTCAGAAAATACGACTCCAGCTTGTGATTTGGTATTTTACAAAGACCTGAATGAATCTTAGGTTTTCGATGGAATTATCCTTTGAAAGAAATCAAAATATCAAGTTGCTAGCCAACAAACTGGTCCATATAAAAAGCTCTTTAAAGTATAGCTAAGCAGTTTAACGGAAATATTTAAATAATTTGGTCCCGTTACTTACTACTCTGTAACATAAATTTATTTAATTTTTGAATGTTCTTTTTTAGCAATGACTTCTTCCAAATTTGCTCAAATAGCTTAGGCTATTCTTAAAAATATTGGAATCGTCCTCACTAAAAAACAATGCATTCAAATTCTTAACTAACTTATGTTACAGAGTACTTACAACTAATTGATATTCAGTTTTATAATAACAATTTCGATTATGTGTTTGCTAGAAATATTTTGATGTTGTTAGTCAAATGAACTGCTAATTGGCAGGTTTTGATTTTGCTTTAATAATAAGAGTCCTCTTTCGCTACTCCGATCTTCTCACTTTTTCATACCTTAGCGCCAGCAGAAAGAGAGAGATATTTTTAACAATAAAGGTTCTTTTACAAATCCCGTGATAGAACTCAATGATAAAATAAAATCAAGGTTTCCTTCGGTCACTTTTGCTTTCATTTAATATTGGTCACGTTCTTTGTCAAAGAACGATAATAAAAAATCTCAACATGGCAAAACTTAGAAAAAATCACGAAAAGGCAGACGCTAAATCAGGCGGAGGAATGGTCGTAAAAGTTGGCGTATTTGCCGCAGTACTTGGAGGCCTACTTTGGTTCTTCGGTATGCTTGGAGGTGGAGATACTTCCATATCTGATGCGATGGATAAAGCAGAAGAAGTATTAGGTAATACCAGTGAGGGGAATGATAATAGTAAGTCCAATCAAAACACTGGTGCTGACTCAGATTTTGATGCTGAACCTAATGTAGAACCAAACGCCAGTATTTATCCTAGCTCAACTACTGGGCAAGTCATCTCTCACGAATTCTACACGCTTTCCTATTCCGAGAAACATGAACAGGCAGAATGGGTGGCATACCAATTGACTCGCGAATCACTACAAGTACCCAACGTTGATCGAAGCAATAATTTCAGACCAGACCCCAAAGTGAGTAAAGCTTCTGCTTCTGGAAGAGACTATGCGAGCACTGGCTACGAAAGAGGTCATTTAGCTCCAGCAGCTGACATGGCATTCTCTGAAACTGCAATGTCTGAATCATTTTTGATGAGTAATATGAGCCCTCAAATTAGCAATTTTAATGGAGGTATCTGGCGAGAACTGGAAGAGACGGTTCGCGATTGGGCCTACCGTTTTGGCCATGTTTATGTTGTGACGGGACCTGTATTGACAAGAGGAATTCGCGAAAAAATTGGAGATAATAAAGTCTCTGTCCCGGATCTATTTTACAAAGTCATACTCGATTATTCAGGTAGCGAGCATAAGGCCATCGCTTTTTTAATGCCCAATGAAGTCAGTGATAAACCAATTACCGATTTTGCCGTATCAATTGATCAGGTAGAGGAAATTACTGGAATTGATTTTTTCCCTGAGATCATTACAACTGATCTTGCTGAAGAGCGACTGGAACGACGTTTTAACCCAGCGCTTTGGGAAGTCAATGAAAAGCGTTTCAAACTTAGAAAAGAAGAGTGGAATAAACGGAGATAAGGCCCGTTCACTGATAGACCACTGCGATAAGCGAATCTATTACTATGGCTAAACCGACTCAGAGAGCTTAGGCTTGAGCGCACAGTCTCTTCGCAAAACGGTCTTTCTAAAGGGTGACTTTAGAGGGATTTGCAGTCTAAAAAATATAAACTAACCAAGCACTAATATACATGTCAAACAAAGAGAAATTTATTCAGGAAATTGAAAGTGGATATACCCATAAAGGGGAATCAATCATTTTAGGTGGCGCCATGCTAGATGGAGAGGTGATGACAAACTCCTTGGTAACCATTCCATTGAAGACCATGAACCGGCACGGCCTTATCGCTGGAGCAACGGGATCTGGTAAAACTAAAACGCTTCAGATATTAGCGGAACAGCTTTCTGCTAAAGGGGTTCCTGTACTCTTGATGGATGTAAAAGGTGATTTGAGTGGTATTGCAGTTCCTAGTGGAGGACATCCTAAGATTGATGAACGACACGAAAAAATTGGAATTCCATTTACTGCTGGTGCAAGTCCTGTTGAATTATTGACCTTATCTGATGAACCTGGTGTACGACTTAGAGCTACCGTCACAGAATTTGGTCCAGTGCTTTTTTCCAAAATATTGGAACTCAATGAAACACAATCTGGTATCGTATCAGTAGTATTCAAATACTGTGATGACAAGAATATCGCTTTACTAGATCTGAAAGATATGCGTAAAGCACTTCAATATCTTACTGGTGAAGGAAAAAAAGAGATGGAAGATGAATACGGTCGACTATCTTCGGCCTCGGTTGGAACCATCATGCGTAAGATTGTTGAACTAGAACAACAAGGAGCTGAAGTTTTCTTCGGTGAACGTTCTTTCGATGTAGATGATTTGACTAGAATGGATGAAAATGGAAGAGGCGTTGTAAGTATTTTACGACTAACCGATTTGCAAGACAAACCAAAACTTTTCTCAACTTTCATGTTACAAATGTTGGCCGAAGTATACGCGACTTTTGAAGAGGAAGGTGATTCGGGGCAACCTAAATTAGTCATCTTCATTGATGAGGCACATCTAGTGTTTAGCGAAGCTTCCAAAGCTTTGATGAATCAGATTGAGGCTATTGTCAAGTTAATTCGTTCAAAAGGAGTAGGACTCTTCTTTGTTACTCAAAATCCAACGGATGTGCCAGACGATGTTCTAGGACAGTTGGGTATGAAGATGCAACACGCGTTACGTGCTTTTACAGCTAAAGATCGTAAGGCTATCAAGCTTGCAGCTCAAAATTATCCTGACTCTGACTATTATGACACAGAAACACTTCTGACCGAACTTGGTATCGGAGAAGCTCTGGTAACGGTACTTAACGAAAAAGGTATTCCTACACCATTAGCGCATACTATGCTGCGCGCTCCACAATCCAGAATGGATGTTTTGACGGATAAAGAAATCAAAAACATTACGGACAATTCTGCATTGGTTGGTAAATACAATGAAACCATCGATCGGGAAAGTGCTTATGAGATCCTTGGTGGAAAAATTGAACAAGCAGCTGAAGCAGAGCATCAGGAAAAAATGGAAAAGCAACAGAAAAAGGCAACGACTTCGCGCAGAAAAGAGAAAAGTGCTATCGAAAAAGTGGTTAGCAATACGACTACTCGCCAAATCGGACGCACAGTGGCTCGCGAGTTGACACGTGGCTTACTCGGAGTATTGGGTATCAAATCCACGAGACGCCGACGTAAGAAGAGTAGTTGGTTTTAATAACTAAAGATCGGTAATCACTTCGCCTGAATGACTAGTGATTACCGATCTTCTACACCTCTTTAAAGGGAAAACTGCAACTGAAAGTGCAAGTCCCACTGAAATTCCCTCCTTTCTCCGTATCTTTGCGCTCAAATGACAGAATCAAACGAACATACAGACCCAGAGTATACAGAGGAAACTACTACTCCTGAGACATTCGAGCACTATCGCTTCGTGGCCGATCCCGGTCAAGGACCTATGCGACTTGACAAATTTCTATTTGATAGAATGGAAAAAGTCTCTCGTAATCGCATCCAGAATGCCGTGAAAGAAGGCGCTATCAAGGTAAATGGTGAAGTTTTTAAGTCGAATTACAAAATTCGACCGAATGACGTGATTACCATCGATATGCCTGAGCCGCCTTACGAACCTAGAGAATTGGAACCTGAAAATATTCCACTAGATATTGTCTTTGAAGATGAGTATCTAATGGTGGTACACAAGCCAGCAGGAATGGTAGTGCACCCTGGAGTTGGTACTAGAAGTGGGACTTTGGTCAATGCATTGGCCTATTACTTCAAGGATATGAAGTTGCCAGTAAAAGAAGGAAACGCACTCGACCGTCCAGGTTTAGTACACCGAATTGATAAAAATACCTCAGGTCTTTTGGTTATTGCCAAAACCGCTGAGGTGATGACACACCTTGCGAAACAATTTTTTGATCACACTTCTGAACGAACGTATACTGCTTTGGTTTGGAGTGAGCCCAAAGAAGTGGAAGGTACGATTGAAATGAACGTAGGGCGTCATCCAACTAATCGAACCAAGCAATATGGCTTCAAAGATCCTGATGAAGGAGGAAAGCATGCCATTACGCATTATAAGGTCATTGAGCCGATGTACTATGTCAGTGTAATCGAATGTAAATTGGAAACCGGTCGTACACATCAGATTCGTGTGCACATGGCCTCAAATGGTAATCCAATTTTTAATGATGATCGATATGGTGGAGATCGAATTATGAAAGGTACGATTTATACCAAATACCGACGTTTTGTTGAAAACTGTTTTGATGTGATGCCACGTCATGCCTTGCATGCTAAGTCTCTTGGTTTTACACATCCGATTACCAATGAACGCATGAATTTCGATTCTGAATTGCCTGATGATTTTCAACAAGTGTTGACTCGTTGGAGAAATTATATAGCTACCCGTACCAAACAATAATGGAGTGGCAGTTGTTGTGGCAATTTTCAATTGCAATGACGATTTGGTTTAGTCTTTTATCAATCCAAAACTTTGTTTTTACTTAAGTAGTTTGATGGAATTATTTAAATTTTTCCTTTTGGTGGTTTTGAAAAATTCAAGCAACTTGGTTCCGTTATTTAGACCAAGGAGGTTCTAACAAAATTTTATAAGTACGTAATACATGACGATTAGTGAACGAATAGATGCATTAGTTGAACTGGGGACTTATCTGAAATCGAGAGATGAAGAATTGCAGGCGCTCATGCACAAAGCTTATTTGCATAACAAATGGTTTACCGTTGAAAATATTGGAAAAGCTTTTGACGCCTTGTCAGAAGCTTTTTTGACGAAAGCTAAACTAGCGGAATGGATTAAGGAATACAATCTAGACGCTATTTCTGAGTCCAAAGCAATCGGTATCATCATGGCCGGAAATATTCCATTAGTAGGTTTTCATGACTTTCTTTGTGTGTTCGTGTCGGGGCACAAAGCTCGGATCAAGCTTTCTGAAAAGGACAATATTTTGCTACCGCATTTACTAAAAGTATTGACTAAAATAAATCCGAACTGTGCCAACTATTTTGAAGAGATTGAACGCTTGAAAGATTTTGATGGAGTGATCGCTACTGGATCGAATAATTCGGCGAGATACTTTGAAACCTACTTTGGTAAATATCCAAGCATCATCCGCAAGAATAGAAACGCTGTTGCCGTTTTTGATGGCGAGGAAACTCCAGCGCAACTTAAAGCATTTGGGAATGATGTGTTCCAGTACTTTGGCTTGGGTTGCAGAAACGTATCGAAAATCTATATCCCAATAGATTTTGATTTTGATCCCATGCTAACTGCTTTGCACGAGCACAATGAACTCGTCCTGCACGATAAGTACAAGAATAATTTTGACTATAATTATACCCTCATCATTCTCAATAAAAGGAAATACAAAGCCAACGGTTGTATTATCTTGACAGAGGAGAAAACGATTGCTTCACGAATTGCCAGTATGCATTTTGAATATTACAACGATGAGCAATCACTTGTCGAAAAGATCAAAGGTCAAGAAGAAGCCATTCAGTGCGTTATTGGCAAAAAATCATTCGAAGGTCTAAAAGTTTTTCCTTTTGGAAAAGCACAGGAACCTGGTCTGACAGATTATGCGGATGGGGTAGATGTGATGGCATTTTTGGTAGGCTTGTAGAGCCAATTTGCAGTATAAATTCGATTTTTACCAGACGATACTATCTTCTCCAATTGGAATCTTCTCTTCCATAGCTACTGATTTGTTCATGTATTGAAATGCCCTTTTCGTGTATCAGAACAGTGTATTCCATTAGCAAGCAAAAAAAAACCATAAATTTTCATTAGATTAATCTCAAATTGAAGGCATTCCAATAAGTAATATTATTGGATAGTGTATCAATGTGTTAATAACCAACTAAATGAAAACCAATGAAACTTCTGAAACAATTCTTTTCGGATCTAATGAATTTTCAAATTGTTAATGTTGCAAAAAGCTTAATTTGCTCCAGTTTGAACCTTGTCATTTACTTAATTATTGCAGTTGTTATTTTGGGGCTTAAGCAAGGGAATGTCATTCCACTTGATCTATATATTTATACCAATACATTAGATCTGATTCTAAATATTTCCATCTTTCACTTTTTGATTTATTTTCTGGGACTAATTATGTCTCTCTACCCAACTTATATTTATGCTTTCCTTTTTGATGATAAGGATGATAAATATTATACCTCTACATCCTTTGGTTTAATTTATTATGACTACAAAGATGCATCTGAAAAGAAGAAAGGAGCAAAGCCTGTACTTGATCTTTACTCACTTAAATTCATAGAGGGCGCTGTTCGAAAATTTTTGGGTGTACTATTATTCAATATTTGGTCATTGATGATTGTATATGTTTACTGTACACATCAAATTAATAGTTCAAAAGAATACATCGTTATAGTTATATACTTAGTTTTTACAGCATTGATTCTTTTTACCTTTTGGTATTTAACGATTAAAGTCAAGAGAGAATTAAACAGTGGGAATAATGTAACCTACTATGAAAACTTCGCAAAAGCTTACTATAAATATTACCTACCAATTTTATTTGTCGTTATAGGAATCCTGTGTTTCCTTGTTGCTTATTTGGGATGGCATTTTTATACTGTGATTGCGCAATTAGTCGTTTGTCTTATTCTTGCTATGCATCTTCTTATTTATCGAACATTTAGAAAGTATTTTAAACCCATTAATAAGATCGTCAATTACTTGGCACTTCATAGAAGGTTGGGCTTTGTTGTTCTAGTATTTATTTTAGCGATAAATATATCGACGAATCTTTCTGAAAGTATCAATCCCATCAATATCATAATTGCCAATCTTATCGCTATGTACACTGGGATAATAATTGGGTTTAAAATTTATCTGTTTTTAAAATATAGAAACAAGGAAAATACCGAGAATTATATTCCAATTTGGAAATTGAAATTTAAACTGAAACATCTCGCCATTACTTTTTTCGGCCTCTTCTTTTTTCTGATTTTAAAGGTTGCCATTCCTGACAAAAGTTATAAACTGCACCGTTTAGGCTTGGTGGATACGCAAGAGGAAAAGAAAATAAGTCTTCCTCAGTTTTACAACAAATTTATAAAAGTCCATAGTCCTGAAAAATCTCCGATTCTTTATGCAGCCTATGGAGGTGGATTAAAGGCACATTACTGGAATTTCATGATACTGGATCATCTTTATAAAAATGATTCTTTTGACAACATTCTGGCTATGAGTGGGGTCTCAGGTGGA
The DNA here is from genome assembly GCA_937921775.1 of uncultured Saprospiraceae bacterium. Classification (GTDB taxonomy): domain Bacteria; phylum Bacteroidota; class Bacteroidia; order Chitinophagales; family Saprospiraceae; genus CALGLS01. The sequence goes on along the minus strand of CAKZUK010000098.1, from coordinate 14,142 downwards.
GGTATGGGGATTGGAACTTTTACAGCTAGCCAATTTTTTGAATACACAGCTACTGAAAGGCAAAACCTCATCAATCAAGTAAAGCATTCCAACATATTAAGTGTTGAATTATCATGGCTATTTGGTTATGATTTACTGCGGTCTAGTTTGCCTGAATTTTGTTACAAGGGAAGAAATAATCGTTCCTATAGAGCTATGCGTTTTTATGGAGATATTCTTGGTAGTTCTCAGCTAGTCAATGAGACTTCATTCTATGAGGTCCATCAGAAATTATTTAATAAAAGTTATTACCCTAACCTGATTATTAACAGCACCGCTACCACTAATAAATATGGTGTAGTAAGTGCTATAGTCAATGACAATATGTTTCCGGGAGCTATTAATCTTCTTGATATTGGAGGCAAAGGCAGTCGGAAGACACTTACTTATTTTGAAGCACTATCCACCTGTAATCGTTTTCCCATCATTAGTCCTCCTGCGAATGTACCAAACAAAGGACAATTTTTAGATGGAGGTTATTTTGAGAACTCAGGAATTATGAGTCTTATCTCTTTTAAGAAAGCGTTAGAAAAACATGAAAAAAGGCTTAATAAAGATTCCATTTTTTACAAAAAAATAAAATTAGTCTCGGTAAGAAATGGCAAGTTCAATTATCTGCAATCAATTCTATCACGAGGAAACTTAGATATAGATAAAATACAGGATAGCGAGATAATAAAGTTTGACGAAAAAGGCAACCTTACAACTATCGTAAATGGGATTGCCAATCTAGAAAGAATGCCGACTTACATAAAATCTACCTTATCTGAATACCATAATCATGAGTACGATTTTATTGATATTGATTTGCCTTATTATATTGACACCTCTGAAATTGAAAACCTGCTTAATGGAAAGATTAGTACCGCTAAGCTAGCTGCTATAATAGATTTAGTGAACAATAGCAATGAGATCATCGAAGGAATTCTTGATAATGTAGGCATAGTTGAAGGCACTAAATCTATTAAATATGAGTTGGAAAACTGGGGTATTGTAAACCCACCAACCGCGAGAATCTTAAGTCGCCCAGTAGAAATTTACATGGAGGCGATGATGCAGCACCCATATGTAATAGAACAATTGGAGCGAGCAATTGAGTGATAAATAATTTGGAGATTGTTGTCCTATGGACTTGTAGCCGATTATAAAAGAACGATGGTATTGCTGAGTTGAAATATTAAAATAGCCTTTCTCGCATTTAATATTTCAACTCAGCAATCACAGTGGTCGTTCCAGTGAATTACCTGTCTAGTTAGCCACAGATAGACCAAGCACTGTGTTCTAGTTGTATAAGCTTATTGTCCTTTAGTTTTTACAAACCGTTGAACTCCATACGACTTTCCTTCAAGCTTAATTTCAAGAAAATAGAAGCCCGCTTGTAAATTAGAAACGCTTAATTCATGTTTGCTATCTCTCGCATTCTCCGAAAGGACTAACTTAGCCTGCACATCATAAACTCGAATTTGATAAGGACCTTCAATCCCCGTTTCTACCAACAGCCAATCATTCGTTGGGTTTGGATAAACACTTATGCTTTGAGTCGTTGGGGCTTCAGTAGATACGATTCCCCATTGGTAAAAAGTACGAGGACTCTCCAACTCAGCAGTACTAATCCATTTCTGGCGCAAGAATTCGGAGACACCTTTCATTTCTGTATCTGATAATGCATTGTCATAAAATAAGAGTTCACCAAGCTTCCCTTCCCAATGTGTATCGGTGTATAATATTTCATCATTGGATGGACTAGTAAAAACAGAACCGAGCACACAAAACTCCATTGGATTATTGGTGTTGAGCGGGTCTACTTCTTGTCCGTTGAGATAGGTAGAGCCATCTAAGGTTGAATTAGGTGCGTTGTTGGAATACAATTGTGTTGCATCAGTATATTTTGGAATGGTAGCTGAAAGCCCTCCCATTGGTGCCGTCTCTTCCCAGGATAAGGCATTCTCTTCATAAGCCATAAACACCGTTTGAAAATTACTTTGACTATTTTCGATTTGTTGTAACCAGAGTGTTGCCCAATCAGCGATTCCTAATCCATTCTGATGATTGGATCGATAGGCAAACCAGTTGTCGGTAGACCAATTGTTTCCTGTTGGAAAAGACCAGTCTAAGATGGAGCTGGTAGCTGGTGCTGGGTCATCGATCTGTCCGTCACCATTAAGATCGGCAGCGTCCATTCGCAATATTAATCCGTCAATACTTGTGGGATCGATTGGGTCAGGGTAAACGATGGTGCTTTTTGCTGCGATGTAAAATTCACCCACAGAGCTTGTGGGAGTGTAGGCTATACCCGTAAATATTGGCGTTCCGCAAATATCAGCATCGTACCACAAGTATTCCGTATTTGCTTGGGGATCTACGATTGTCAAAACACCAGACAGATCTTCAACCATTGGCGACTCAGGCATTTTAACTGCAAATCCTTTTCGATTGTTACTCCATTGGGAGCTGCCACTTAGCGCAGCTGCAACATAAAAATTGCCTTCAGAGGGTGGTTCAAAAGAAATACCAGTCGCTAATAATTCAGTTCCAGTTTCATCTGATAACCAATAGTAATCGTAATTCGAATTTGGCGATTCGATAGTAACTGCACAACTTCCATCTTGTATTACATTCAATTGACTAGCAAAAAATATTTGGTAAACGTCAATATTAATATTGGATTCAGCGCAGGCAGTAGAAGCATCGCTCACTTCATAATGGTATTCGCCCGGAGCCAAATTTGTTCGACTGAAATGATCGTCATATTCTGGATTGTATAGGAAGGGAGCGTTTGGATCGGCACCGATAAATTCTAATTCTTGTAATTGGATTTGGTCTTCACCAGCACTCGAATTAACAAAGAGTCGGCAATATGTAAAAGGGGCAGGGTTATCAATGGTGAAAACTCTGCGTTGGAATCGAGACGAAAAGTTTTGATTGTTTCTAGTGTCAAGATCAGTCCAGTTGTTGCCATCATTAGAGCCTTGAAGTATCCAGCTTTCAGGATCGCGAGCAGGAACATCATCGGCAGAAGTGATGGCATAATAAGCAATACTAGTAGCGGCTTCAAATTCATAAGCGACCCAAGCATTGCTGTTTACTGCATGTAGCCACTTGGTTCCTAGATCATCATCAAATGCCATTTCTGGCAAGTGATCCCAAGTTGTTCCACTAGCTGAAATGTTAGAAAGGTTATCATCTGTACGGTCAGCCATTAAGCGATCGAACCATTCGATTTGATAGTTTGGGGAACCGCCTTGTACATCCACGTAAATATTGCCCGTGGAGGCGCCAAGCTCGGATGGAAAATAGTTGTGCGTAACCGCCAATGCTTCTGGTGAAGTGCTTAATTGGAATGTCTCCATTACAGAACAGCCATTGATAGATGCGGTCAGTGAATAGTTACCATCAGGAACTCCGCTGAGTATGGTAGCGGTGGAACCATTTGACCATAAAAGATCGATTGCATTGATATCGTAATTTACAGAAGCCACACTAAGCTCCCAATCGTTATCATTAGTTGCGCATATTTCAAGGTCCAGTAAATCTTCTTGTTGGATATTTATTTGTTCACTTAGGGCACAACCAGCTGCGTCAACCACCGTAAATTGATGATTACCTGGTGGCAAGTCCGTTGCAGGATTGTTGACAGCATTGCCATCCAACCAAACTTCGTAGGGAGCTGACCCACCGGCAATCGATAGAGAAACCTGACCATTATCTTCACCAGTACAAGTTGCACTTTCGGCAGTAGCCGTAGAACTAAGGTCATAACTGGTGACATCGGATTGATCAATATTCCAAACGAACTCTCGATAAGGTTTGGGATAGATTTCGTCAAATTTTTCATCGTAGCGAACTAAGTCAGTTGTATCAGTAACTGCAAACTTTAATTCATAGTTGGTGCAAGTTCCGAAGGTCAATTCCAAACTGGTGACACCTTCCGCAACTCGTTTTCCGTTAAGGAACCATTCGTACTTTTGAGTGTTTGGTGTTGGAGCAATAAGGTCTGCAGAGAAAGTCATAGTTTCTGCTCCAGTAACGGATAAGTTTGGATCAGCAGGACTTGGATTTTCAATGACATTGACATACTTATATAAAAAGCAAATCACTCGTTGTTTGCAAGGAGAACAAAGGTCTTGTCCAAATCCTTCACCAAATCCACCAGCCCCCATGTAGCAGCCTTTAGCTGTTGGTCGGTGGCAACCGAAGTAATTGGTGAGACCACCTTCGAAGGCACCCACTACATTTTCGAAATCACCGTTGTAAGGAGTTGGGAGCGGAAGGTCATCATCGATCCATTTCCTCCAGGGAATGCTGTCCTTAATGGTGTATTCAGTTGTGTTTGGTGTTTCAAAGCATTGATTGTTAGACCATTCGCCGCTGGAAGTATATTCGTCAAGTAAGCCAGGCATGGTATGTCCAAATTCGTGGAGCATAGTTTCGAAATCAGTACCAAACATTTTTCCATCACCGACCCGAGCATCTCGGTTGAGTCCGGCACCACCTCCGCCCCCGAATTTGGTGGTAGAGAACCAAGTGACCCAGCCAGTTTCATTATTAGCCCATGGGAGAAAAATTTCATCGCGCATATTTTGGATGATCGAGAATTCCCACCAAGTGGCATCGCTTGGAGCCTCCGGCCACCAGACAGCATAGAGGTTGAAAAAATCTTTGTATTGAGCGTAGGGGGTTTTGGCTCCGAGATTGCCAGATGTGAAAGCAGGGATAAGTGTTTCTTCTAATCCGTTGCGAAGGTCTTGAGCGTTATCAAAATTGCCATTTCCACTAGGGGTACTTCTGTTTTGTATGACCCAATTAATTCGGTTATCTTTTGGGCCAGAATAACAAATGGTGTCAAATATTTGAGCGCTAACAATATCCGGTATTGTTACACAAGAACCATCGTCTACTGTCGCAGCAGGATCGTAGTTGATCGCTGTTGGATCAGTGCAACCAAGAATGATGGGAAGGCAAGCGCTTTGATTAATACCGAAGAAAAAATAATCAATTTCTCCATCAGGTAATTCAAAGAGCATAGATGTAGCCAGCCATGTGAAATTGACCGTTCCACCGTTCCATCCATCACCGTAACTGTCTTTAGCTGTAAGGCTATAGCAACCGTCGGGAAGGCAGAGAAGCATGGTGGAGGTCTCATTATTGTTGACGCCTTGCCAGGTTTCAAGAAGATTTCCATTCTCGTCAAGGAGTTCCCAACTCATTTCATCGCCATAGTCCACGGTGGAAGATGTAATCGTGACTTCGGTCTCATTACATTGGCTGTAAATGTTGGGAAGGACGAAAAATAGGAATAGGCTAGTTGTAAATAACAGTTTGATCTTAGAGCGCATGCAGTTTGGTTTTAGAATTTAGAACTGAATCTGTCTGGCGGGAAAGAGTTAAAAAATAAGTAGAAACTAATATCGTAAACTCTAATATAAAGAATTTTAATCAAGTATTTAATTTGATGGATTGTTGCTGATTGAATTCTTGTACTTTAGTTAAAATTGGTCATAATTAGAATCTGTCAGACTTAGATTTAAGGTGCTTAAGTAATTGTTCGAAATAATCACTAATTTTAACCAGTTATTTATCGAATAAACAAAACATGAGAAAAAAAGAAAAAGCACCCCTAATAGCAAAAATTCTAAACGACTTATACCCAACAACTCCAATCCCACTAACGCACAAAGATCCATACACTTTACTCATCGCTGTGCTACTCTCTGCCCAATGCACCGACAAGCGCGTCAACACCATCACGCCACTACTTTTTGCGGAAGCAGATACACCACAAGAAATGATAAAAATGGAAGTGGATGACATAAGAGCAATTATCCGTCCCTGCGGGCTCTCACCACGAAAGTCGAAAGCGATTCACGGACTCTCTCAAATTCTCTTGGATAAATACGATGGTGAAGTACCACAATCTTTTGAAGGTTTGGAGGAGTTACCCGGAGTAGGGCATAAGACGGCTTCTGTGGTCATGGCGCAAGCTTTTGGCGTACCTGCCTTTCCCGTAGATACGCATATACATCGCTTAGCGCAACGCTGGAAATTGAGCTCGGGAAAAAACGTGGTACAAACAGAAAAGGATCTCAAAAAATTATTCCCAGAAGAGACTTGGAATAAACTGCACTTACAAATTATTTTCTTTGGACGGGAGTATTGTCCGGCGCGTGGGCATGTGAAGGAAGACTGCCCGATTTGTAGTGTCTACGGTTAATACTCTGTAGTTAATGATAAGGACCTAGAATGAACTTGACAATTTCAGTTGCAATGATCTATAGGTTTAGATTTCGGAAGAACTCAACTAGAGTACATTGCAACTGAAAATTTAGCTGTCATTACCAGCTCTAAAACGGATATCCAATCGCTAAGTTATAATTAATCCCATTCCGAATAGTCGTATTCCGCAACTGATTCAAGCGCCAATAATTATTGCCATTTTCAGGATCTTGATACGGCGATCTCAATTTGATTCCCATATCAAAGCGAATGATGAAATAAGTAAAATCTCCTCTTAGTCCAAAGCCAGAACCCACAGCGATCTGCTTGGTGAATATATCATTTACAATAAGTCCACTCGCATCTTTTTTTGCTGTAAATCTAAATTGGGAACCGATACGGGTATCATCTTCTTTGAAGGTCCAAATATTTCCAGCATCCAAAAATAATGCTCCCTCAAACAACCAGAAAATATCAAAACGATACTCTGCATTAAACTCTAATTGAATATCACCTGTTTGGTAAAATGGAATCGCAGTGTTGACGGGGGTGACGGGATCAGGAGCTTGATATTGACCAGGGCCCAATTCACGGATCCGCCAAGCGCGAATACTATTGGGGCCACCTGAATAAAATTGTTTGGTATAAGGAACCTCATCTGTAAAACCAAATGGCCGGGCAATTCCACCAAATAAACGTAAAGCAAAGGACTGTGTATTGCTTACCTTTTTGAAATAACGAACATCCATCGCTACAGAAGCAAACTGTGCATAATCTACTCGATTAAACAACTTAAATGTTTCGTCATTATTGGTGGTCTGATTGTAAATTGTGTTTGCTAGAAAAACCTCTCCTCCCGATAATTCAAGGTTAAGATTGTAATACCAAGAAGCGCCATATTTATTGGTCTTACCTCGATAGGTATAATCCAGATCACGGAACAAAGCTCCTGTGAAAAGTTGATCATCAAAGCTGTTTCGCAAAAAGGGATTTTGAGCAAGAATGGTATCAAAAGCCGGTTGGTTTTGAGTCAACAAATAATTGATTCCGAATTGATTGATAAGATATCGATTATTCGAATTTCGTTTCAAATCATAACCAAAAGTAAAACTAAATGAATTATAACTGTAAAACTCAAAGAGGGAAAGATAGTTGTAACCCGCTGATAAACGAGTACGTCCTTTTTCCTTTAGATCGGTATAGAACTGTGGACGGAGTACATGAAGATAACTCAATCCTTTCCACAATTTGATGGGATCAACAAAACGAGGCATATACAAATCACCCTGTGCTTTTAGATCAATTGAATAAAAAAGCTGGTCCTTATTTCCAATGTCTAATGCAACTCCACCTTGTAATTCTGTGAGAAACGAAAAGGCTGAACGCATGATATTCCGATGCCTGAAATTTACACTACCGGCCATGCCCAGTAGTGAGTTTTGTGCACCGTTATAGGTTGAGTTATTGAGTTCAATGTCTGCTCCAAATACCATCCGTTTTTTTGCGGTAAGCCGGATAATGAAATTGAGTTTTGAAGGATCATCCGGATCTATCTTCGGTTCAATATTGACTCGCCTATAAATGTCGAGCGCACCCAATTGTAAATTGGTTTTGATATAATTGTCTTCTCTATATAGGTCACCCGTTTTTAGGAATATCCCTTTGGTGATATTTTTAGGTTTAACCTTCATCTCTGGATTCCTTTTTAGAAACCGGATATTATTGATCATGGTATCAAGCGAAGGATTGGGCAGGGAAGGATCATAATCAGGAATGACTGTTATATCACCAATATAATATTCCTGGTGTTCGCCTTTCTTCGGTGGCTTTAGAACCTCGTAATAAACATTAACTTTGTAATTACTCGTATCGCCTTCCGCATAAAAATAAGAGGTATTGAAGTAGGCATATCCAGAGTTTTGAAACACCTTTGTCAATCGTAAATGCTCTTTGTCAAATAAACCTTTACTGACCGCTTCACCTTTACGCAACAATGTCTCTTCCGTATTTTCGTAAAGCAGTTTTTTTATTTTCGGATCTTTACTCAAGAAGAAAACACTATCAATTTTATAAATATTATTGAGATAAGCGGTATAAGTTACAATTGATCTTTTTCGTTTTCTTTTGTGGTGAACCGTGTCCACTACAATCGCATCATTGTATCCTTTGTGTTGCAAGTAATATTGCATAGACTGAGTCGTAGACTCAATTTGAGATTTGTTGTAAAGATTTGGCGGCTCAGCAATAACTCGACGCAACCAATTATCGAGCTTAGTTGTGTCACCCTCATCTTGCACCTTGTAGTAAGCCCAAAGTCGCGGTCGTGTAATTCCAAGCCATTTTTTGTTGGGCTTTTGTTTGATGATGGTAGACAGCTCATATTTGAGACCTCTCTTATTTTTAACCTTATGATCGGACTTGATGACAATGTTATTTTTCTTAACCAATGACTCGTCAGATTTGAGGTACTTATTGGTATTACAACCAAAAGAGGCAAGTAGAAAGGGAAGTAGACCTAAAAATAAATACTTCGTAAGCTTATTTTTCTCTTCAATATCCATAGATTAGTTTCTAATCATTTGTTTCTTGTGGCGATAGTTGAGTTATGTAGTTAATAATCGGTCAATATACTGCGCATAGCTGACTAAATACACCATGTTTTAAGGTTTAACGAAAAATTAGGAAATTGTTATCCAAAAATAAAATAAAATTCATTCAATCGCTGCAGCGAAAAAAGCACCGAAAAGTGGAGGGACTCTTTCTTCTGGAAGGGGATAAGATGGCGAAGGAAGCTTTAGAACAAGCAGAGGTAGTGCATATTTATGCTATGGAAGATTGGATTGAAGCGCATAAAGCTAGCATCCACTCCAAGGAGATTCCCTTTACGGTCATAACAGAACGTGAGTTAAAGGCAATTTCTGCTTTGACTACGCCCAATAAAGTGTTGTTGGTGTTGAAGCAGTTTACACAAAAGCTAGAGACTATTTCCCTTCAGAAGGGATATGCCTTATATCTCGACCAAATTCAGGATCCAGGTAATATGGGGACTATTCTGCGGAATGCGGATTGGTTTGGGATTCCATATGTCTTTTGTTCAGAAGGCTGTGCTGATAGCTACAATTCCAAAGTCATTCAAGCTTCTATGGGCGCCATATTTCGTGTCAAAGTAATTCATATACCACTGGCTGAGCTTCTAGAAGCAAATGCTGATATTCCTGTCTATGGAACAGTTTTGGAAGGAAGTAATTTATACGAAATAGAGCCTGCACAAAACGGCCTGATAGTGATTGGAAATGAAGGAAGAGGCATTAGCCCCGAGCTCCAAAGTTTGTTGACTCACAAAGTCACTATACCAAGAGGCAAAAATGGGGGAGCGGAATCTTTGAATGCAGCGGTAGCTAGTGGGATTGTTTGTGCGGTGTTTTGTAAACCCGAGGGGAATTAGAATGTGAATCTGACAGGCGCCAGACTGGTCGAAATTAGAATGTTCGTCCATCGTAGGCACTGCATTAGAGGGAAGATTCTAATGCAAATTTCGACTCTAATTCTAATCCATTCTTCATAATGTCAAAAAAAAGAGCCCAAGATCCATTAGACCTAGAACAAGTGATTGGTCAGCGAACAGAAAAAGATCGCTTTGCCAATATCCGTTTCATGCTTGAGTTAATTCCAATTAGTTTACTAAGCTTGGGAATCTTTTTGCGCTACCAGCAAATGCCTTATTGGGATTATGCACTGTTGATCGGAGGTGTTTTATCAGCAGGAGTTTATCTAATCTTTTCCCGATTTTTGCTCAAAGCAGAAAAACAAAAAACATATGAAGTCGTGCTTTCCGTGGCCAGTGGAATTGTTATTCCTTTGGGAATCCTCGGAGTGGTTTTCCAAACACAATATTGGGATAAGGCGGAGATGATGATGCTTTATTCAATGTACGGTTGTCTGGGCTTAGTATTTCTTACCATTTTATCTTTCCTTTATCGAATCAAAGATCAACAAGCTGCTCGTTTTCATCGCAGCCTTTTATCACGCCTTATGATTTTTGCGGTTATTCTTTATAGTATGTTGGTTTGAGTGAGACCGCTTTGCTGTCAGAGCGCTGCGCTATGAGATCGTGTTGGCGCTGCCACCACTGAGAGATCGCTTCGCTGAGAGACTTTTCCGCTAACGTAGCTTCGCGGTCGAGTGAAGTCTGACAGTGAAGCGGTCTCTCAGTCTTCGTCATCGGCGAAACGGTCTCTAAGCCAAAGGCGATCTGACAGCGAAGCGGTCTCAACCATAAGGTATAAACACCTGTTTTAAGAAACAATTATGTTAAAAGTAACAATAATATTTCATTTAACTTGGAACGTAGTTTTTTTTTTGCACTATATTTACATGAAAGGTTAATAGCATCTTGTCGCTTAATGCGGCATAATAAACCACCTCAAATGAAGCTAATGAAAAAGTCTAAAATTACACTTACCATATTAAGCGTTCTGCTTAGTTGCCATTTTTTGTTTGGGCAGGTTTCTACTTTTTATCAGACTTATGATTTTGGAGGAGCTGATAAAGCTTATGCTTTGGCGCAGACCCATGATGGAGGGTATATCATGTCAGGAGACCATGGATTGGGGATTGGCTCAAGAAGAATATTGATCATCAAAACGGATAGTTTAGGCCAAGAAGAATGGTACAAAATATATGGCAATTCCTATGATAATGCTTCATGGGCAATTATTCCTTTGGATGACGGAGGTTATATGGTAGGAGCCCATACTTCAGGAGAAGAAATTAATTCAGGTGAATATTTGGATATATACCTGCTTCGTCTGGATGAGTTTGGAGATACTATTTGGACAAAAACCTTTGAGCAGACAGGACTGGAATTCTTAAATGACATGAAAAATTGTCCTGATAAAGGATTTATAATAGCAGGAGGTATAAAAGACCCTGACAGCCTAGATGTAGATGCCTATGTATTGAAAGTGGATAGTTTGGGTCAAAAAGAATGGGATATGAATTATCATCATGGAGAAAAAAGGGATCTGTTTCTTGAAGTAGAAGTATTGGCAGATTCAGGCTTTGTTTTTAGTGGAGAGACTTATGTGGGAACTGCTTTAATAAAGCAAAATTGGTTGCTTCGAACAGACCCAAATGGACAAACAATATGGTCTAAAGACTATGGCTGGTACCATGCAGAGTTTAACCGTGGAGTCGTAGTAGATGAGGATGGCATTCTAACAGGGGGAGGCACCTCAAGTTTTGATTCGATTAGTTTTAACTATGATTTACTATTAATAAAAGTAAATATGAACGGGGATACCCTATGGACCAAGGTGATAAATATGGGAGAGAAACAATTTACTGTAAATACAATAACACTTTCTCAGGATGGTAATTATTTAGTCAGTATATATGATGGTAATACAAATGGAGCGAGTGCCGATTTAGTATTATTAAAATTGACTAAAGAGGGAGAAGTGATTTGGATGCGAACTCTATTAAATGGACCAGATCTAGATAGATCGTATGATTTAATTCAAAACTCAGAAGGAGCCATTGTTATTGCTGGTCTTACGCTAAGCAATTGCTCGGGTTGTGCCTTTTTACTGAAGGTGACAGAAGAGGGAGAATTAACTATTATCAAAAAAATACCGAAGTCAATAGTTTTATTACATGTCTATCCCAATCCTGCTAGGGAATTGATTACTGTACAAATACCTGTTTCGGGAAGAGGGGGGGGGCAATTGCTCTTGATTGATAATTTAGGTCGATTAAAAAATAGTTATTCTGTCAATAGTTCTCAGGAGGTGATATCGATTGATTTAAAGGAGGAAATAACTGGAACTTATGTATTGGCATTGAAAAATGAATATGGAGAAATAGTTGGTCAACAAATGATAGTCAAGATAAAATAGTAAAACAAGCGCTTAATATTCTAAAAGTAACATCTAGTTACATCTAATTAAATCAGGGATTTCAAAAGGTTTGATCAGCCTGAGTAATGCCTATTATTCACCTGAAAAATATTTAATCATGAAAAAACCAAATTATATTTTTATCAGAATTCAACAATTAAGTTTTTATGCGTTCTTGTTTTGTACTGCAATAACAATAGATGCACAGAGTCAACTTGAAAAATGGACCTTGAACGGACAGGGGATTGATTTTGCTTCTGGTTTGCCAGTAGTTAATTCTACCTCAGCATCAATTGAAGGAATAGAGGCTTCAGCTAATGGGTTTTATGGTCCCGAAGGAAATTCAATATTTCATGTGATTGGAGATAAAATATTTTCAAATGATGGAGTTGAAGTTGATGTTTTTACACCACCAGTAATTGGGCAAAGAATAGGTTCGGAAATAGGAATTATCCCAGTGCCTCAAGAGGCATGCAAATACTTTCTAATTTATACCTACTTAGATACTGACAACCCCCCAGGCTTAAGTGCTAGTTTATGGTATTCGGAATTTGATTTATCGCTCAATGACAATCAAGGCGGGATAACCTTTGGTAAAAGAGATTTACCTATAATGGCATGGAGTAATGCATCGAGCGATGAGAATTTTTTACCAGCTTTTGCTATTAGTAAGCCTAATGTAGAAAACAACCATTTTCTCTTCACGGTTTCAAAGGAGTCAGATGGAACTAGCAGAGTAAGAAAATATATTTTTGATACGGATGGAATTGTAGGGTCTTCGGTTGTTGTTTATGAAAATCAAAACGGAGATTATGAGTCATTTGAAGCAGATCTTTCTCCAGATGGGAGTATGTTGGCTTTTGGTAATTTTAATAACAATGTATTAACCATTGTACATTTAGATTCCGATGGGAATATCGACCCTACGATGGGAGCTGGATTAGAAGATGGAATTACTAGTATCTCTTTGGATAATCCTGTAATAGGAACCGAATTTACAATTAATAGTGACTATTTATATACCTGCGTAGATGCCAGAGGAATTTTTAAGCATGATTTATCAAATGGAGCTTCCTTTACAATGGTGGAAGACTCTGAGGATTTTAGTAATACTCAGATTGAGTTAGGGCCTGACGAGAATATCTATTTTGTAAAAAATCCTAGCACCATTGGAAGTATAGATCCAGTAACTGGTAGCTTTAATCAAGATGCATTACCAGATTTAGATGAATCACTAATTCGCTTTAGTGATGGAAGTAAAGGAGCATGGACACTACCTGATCAAATTGATGGGTATGATTATCACAATGTTTTTAATAATGGTATTCCCTCAGAATGTTGTGAGGCTGTAACTAATTATGAAATTTCAATTGAGATTGTTGGTGAAATTATAGAAGAAAATGCCACCTGAACAGCCACCTCCAACCCCGCAAACTCCCCAATAGTCCGCATACAAAACGAAATAAGAGTTTCCAACAACAGTACCCTCAACATCTCCGGCCTAGAGCTCCAATTCGCTGAAGGAGCCAAAGTAGTAGTAGAAAAAGGCTCCACCCTCTACACCTACAACAACACCCTCATGACCAGCACCGACTGCGAATCCACCTGGGCAGGCATCCAAGTATGGGGTGACAACGAACTAAATCAATACGGCGCCAACAACCAAGGAAAAATCATACTCTACAACTCAACAATAGAGCATGCCGTCACAGCCGTGCGCATGTACAATACCGCAAATTCGGATGCTGCTAATAACGAAACAGGAGGAATCATTACCGCGATAGGAACTAATTTTTTCAATAATGCTCGTGGGGTACAATTCAACCGATATGTAAATACAAACACATTAGGAGACCATGCGGGTAATCTGAGTTATTTTAGAGACTGCACCTTCCGAATCGATGATGACTATCGCTTTGATGAAAGAATGGACGGACACATCAAAATGTGGGGAGTAGATGGTATCCGTATGTATGCTTGTACGTTTGAGCAT
>CAKZUK010000097.1 GCA_937921775.1 uncultured Saprospiraceae bacterium | reverse complement strand
TGTAACCAGTGAGAGAAATGGAGTCAATTTTTGCTTTTATTGGAGATTGGAAAAAGAGTACCAACATCATCAGGAAAAACGAATTTTTCATAATTGTAATTTTAGGTGAGATAATGAGGCAGTCATTTTTTTAAAGGTAGCAATTGGCTTTGTAACATTTAAGATCGGTCTGCTTATTTTACTGAATTTTCACCAAAGAAATTTTCAATGCAAGGATAAATCAAATAGAAAGATCTTGCTATTCTTTTAATTCAAATTTATCATCCACTAATTTATAAGACCTCAGCAAGCTACATTCAGAAAGCCATTTTTTCTTTTCTCGAAAAGATTTACATTTCATAATAGTAATCGCCCCATCAATTCCATCAACATCACTCGGAAAAACAATTTTGTCAAAAAAACTAGAACTACTCTTTAGAATAGTTTTTGTAAAAATCTTTACGATCTTTCCTTTTGAAATATCAAAATAAGTACTTGTCCAAATGGAAGAACAATGATTACTGCCTGTACCAATTTCAAGAATCTCCTTGTTAGAAAGTTTTTGATCAACTAATACACGCATCATTACCATCGTTTCGCAATGGGTGTCAATGCTGATGGAATCAATTTTTTCAGTCATCAACAATTCACCTGCTCCAAAAACTTTTAATTGACCATATGGTGGATTGGTAAAATCATTCCCCAACAAAATCAATTCTTTAAATCCATTTTTAGTTAAATCATAGATTAAGTAATTTTTCGCAACCAAAGCTCCATACACGTAGCCAATGTTCCCCTTTGATGTTTTTACTTGTATCCAAGGCTCTCCATGACCTTCTATTTCATAAGCATAATTTTGCGTGTAACTTATAATTTTCAATTCATCTCCTTCATCTAATTTTTCTAACACCTTCCCGTTCAATGAGCTATCCGATCTTAGATTTACGTTCTTTCCGAATACATAGCTTATATTGCCAACTTGTGATATTGCCGAAGGGATGCTGCTACACTCGTGTTCAAAGAAAACCCCAAAGGCATTCTTTTGCCCTAAGTCTTGCGCGGTACAAATGTTTGCAAGAAAGAATAGGAGGGAGCTGAGGAAGATGTTTTTGAAGGTCATGTATCTTTATGAATTTATATCTTTTCATTTTTTCTAATCTCCCCATCATAAGAGACGGTGATTACTGCATCATCAAATATAACGATATCCTGAACAAAATTTTTATGTGCATAAGTTTTTATAAAATCAAGGTTTTCGACATTCCATACTTTCATGGTATTGTCCTCGCTCGCTGAGTATAAATAATCACCATCAATCACTAATCTCCTGATGATCCCCTGATGGCATTTTTTAGTTTCCAGTTCCCTAAGTCCTTCCTTTTCTAGTTTCAACTTGACAATGCTTCCGTCGAGTCTCCCCATATAAAACAGGGCACCTTGTCTCACTATGGAGTTAATTGGAAGATTGCCCTTCCAGTTAGTTCGTTCGTAGGCAGATATTCCTTTTTCGAAATTCCAAATTTTAATAAACCCGTCTTCGCTGATCGTCGCAAAAGTAGTCTCGTCAATTTTTTCAATTCCCCAAATCCACTCATGGTGTGCTTGAATTTTTGCAACTAAATTTCCATCAAGATCTATTCGATTCAAAACACCATCAGCTCCTGCAGTCAAGAACTCTTTATTATTCATTTGACATAAAGACAAAACAGCTCCCTCGTGATACTTTATGCTATTTTTCAATTGAAATTGGTCATTAGCCTGTCGCTTCCAAATGTTAACCGACATATCTCTGGCTCCAGTGATAAGCGTGTCATGATCAAAAACGATTAGACTTAAGATTGAACTTTCATGCCCAATTAGTTCAGCTACTTTTTCGCCTTGCTTTGACCAAATCTTGATCTTCTTATCTCTTCCACTTGTAATCAATCGCGTATTACAAACGCTTGCAGTCCATATGTATCCCAGATGTCCTTCTCCACAAAATGTATTTTCAATTTGCTTTTCGATTGCTGATTTTCGATAGATGAGATCACTTCTTAAAATATATTTTTCGCCCTTTATTACCCGTTCTCCTGAATGCCATAGATTGTGATCAAAAATGATTAAATCACCTTTTTCAGCATTGTAAGATCCAATAATAGTTTCATCTTGTTTTGAATTAAAAAATAGAGTTCTTCCTCCCAGAAAATCTTCAGATCCGTTGAGGTAAATCATGAAGGTAAGCTTCGATTGTTTAATTGCTGAAGCGAAATGAACGCCATCTAAATGTTTATTAAAATATTGATTGGGCAAATATCTGCATATTCTAATTCTTGAATTGAGGCTATCCAAATACCAGGTTCCATGTTCCTGCTTACTGATGCCCTCTATATCAATTTCCTTGGGAATGTAATCTTTTATTTTTTGAAATAATTGAGTGGACAAATTTTCACTGTCCCAAATTTGGCGTTCATTATTTCGATAAGAAGTAGGGTAGTGGCTGCTGGCTTTTTTAAAGGAATGCTTTTTATCTGATATAATTTTATCACAAAAAGCGTGACTAAAAGCACCTTTAACAAGGAGACAATATTCTTTTCTTTGGGGGAGAATGTCGTAATACTCAGCTTGCTTTTTTAGTTTTCCTTCCATTTGTCAGATTCTTTAAGCAGATGTTTATTTTTCAACTATTTTAGTTTTCGTCCGCTGCAGCATAATACCATCATCAAATTCATTTGTGTGCACAAATTCCACTTCAAAGTTCTCTTTCTTCATTTTCAATAACACCTTACTTGCAAGGCCTCTTATTATTTCCCAATCCTGATGTGATTCTAATTGATACCAAAAAGCATTCTCCGGGTCTTCACATTTCAGACGGATGAGCTTAGCTAGTTTTGACAATATCGAATCCTCTGTTGCTGTGATATAGTCATACTCCATTAATACATCTCGACTACGCGAATAAAAATTGTCAAAATCGTCAACCATATCATCCTCCGCTTGTCCAACACCATTAAACGCTCTTTGTTTCTTTGCATTCGACTTTAGTGTAATCAATGTGACCAGTAATTCTTTAAACCGCCACGCCATGTTTAGTTCAATACCTCTTATTTTTTTCAATATTTTATTGGCCCAATCCTCGTCATTGATATCAATTATAATCGTTTCGAATCCATATTTTGCGCCTTCTATTTCAACTCCTCTTGCATCATCTACGTGAAGGTCAATTCCAAATAAGCTTGGATTCTTTGATGCACTACAATTGTGTTTCTTTAAAAATTGCTGATTGGTTTCTTCGTTTATAATCCTTGAGGGATTGAGCCCGTAAGACTTGAAGGTCTTTTTAATATTGAATGCACTTCGGTAAGATGTGGTGTAGATCCAGATGCTGTGACCCTTGTTTTCTAGTTCACTAAAAAGTTGGATACTTCCTTTTCGGATGGACTCAGCGCCTAATATTTTTGACAATAAACCTTTGTTCTCTACTTCAAATTCGTTGGAGTAGGGGATTAATGTATTATCTATATCGAAGCTGATGATCATTATGTATTCTCGTTAAATTTTCGCTTAAACGTCTCCTGATTCTTATTTGCTCTTATCTTTTGTTCTTCTTTTGTTGCTGCTTTAAGGTTTTTCAATTTACGTATTGTCTTTTTTAAAAACCATTCATTTTTTATTTTTTCTTCTATACCTTTTACAATGGTGTTTCGCTCAAGCTCACTTAATAATTCTAAGGGAATTCCCTCAAGGACTTTATGAATGGACACCTGTTTTAAGTTTTCAATGAATGCCTCTAGCTCCTCATCACTAATTTCTGTGTAGAGCGGATTAGTCCTTAAGCATTGCAATATCCGTTTATCCTCTAACAAGTTTTTATTCTCAAATAGTTCCTGCAACAATAGGCTTGATTCATAATCCACTGAGATTAGTTCGCCCTCAACTTGCATTAGATTCATATTACTGGGCGTTCTGTCGATGTTGATCATGATCAAATCAAACAGGAATATTTCTTTTATAATTTCTTTGCTTAGGTTATTTATATCAGCGTCTATAATCTCCGCAGCTGCTTCTTGGTATTCAAACCCAATATTTAGTCCGACACTTTTCTTTAGCAAGTCCCTTACTTCAATATGAATGCCATCAACAATCAAATCGTGGTCTAAGTTGATCCAAATGGGCGCTTGAGTTTTTATTCCGAGTTGAGTCCCTAGTTTGTTTCCAAACCACTCGCTAAGTAGTGCATACTTTCCGCTCATTCCTGCACCTAACTTTACGAAGTACTTTTTATCTTTATCCTCGAGAATTACGGGGAATGAATTTCCTTTATTTATGAAGCCAGTTATTTTCATTTGTGCATAGATAAAAACTCTGCTCTATTATTAATCTTTAAAATAGATTTAATTCTTTTCAAGACTTTGCGTTTTAATGCTAGTGTTTGACTTCTGTCATAAAGAAGACTAACCTTATTCCCAGTTAAGTTTAATTTTTCTTTTGCATAGTTAGTATAAAATGCCCGGTGCGCTCTAGCTTCCTCTATTGTATCAAAGTATTTATAAACTGGTTTTTGTCCATTGGAGATTTGGACGAAACAGATAAGGAGGAGGAGGATTAGTTCTTTTCTCATGACGGACTTTACTTCATATATTTATCAAAATTCTGAATATAATCATCAAAATTTTCAGTCAGCATCTTTTCGAATTCAGTTACAAAATATTTTACCGTTTCTGCTTTTGCCTCTTTCATTTCATTTTGAGACTTACACTCACAAGCACTTATCCATGCACCAAACCGTGCCATGCTATACATCATGGAAGCACTGACCTTTCCTCTAGTGGCGGAAGATAGTTGATCATTTGATAAATTAATATGTGCATCTGCTCGCTTATAAAAATTGTCATCGACTTCACTCATTGTTTGTTTGTTTTTTTTTATTGAAGTTGTTTATTAAATAAAATCATGTCCCGATGGGTAAACTTTGACAAAGACAATGTCATCCTTCCTCCCTTGAAATAACTTTTGTACCAGCTACATAATTACACTGTAACATAAAATTAATTACATTTTGAAAAAGACCTTTTTATCCAACTCTTATTTCCAAAAACTAGACTGGGATTGAAGGACACTGTTTCTTGGGACTCAACAGCCTTTTCAATATTAGAATAAATGCTTGGTGCAATAAGCGCCGTTGTAACAATTGACAAAATTATATGATCGACTAACATCGAAAGTAGTCTTGTCGATTGCTCCATTCCTAGATCTTCTTTCATTCTCAATTAATTTATTCTTCTATTAGAGTTTATGCATAAGCTCTATTTAATATCTTACAATTTTACGAACAACTTCTTTGTCTTCTGTTCGTAACTTAATAAAATAAATTCCTTTAGGCAAGTCAACCATATTAATCACTTTCGTGTTCAAGCCCAAGTTAAGGACTTGGGCTCCAAGTACGTTTATTAACTGTACTTCAATAACATCAAGCTTGTCATTATTCCAATTTATCGTCACTTCAGAATGAGTTGGATTAGGATATATGGTAATTGAATTTACAAAATCAGTCCATTCATTGCCAAAGCCCACTTTTGCGTTTACGGTGTTAGAATATTCAATCGTTCCATCTAAGTCTTTTTGAAGCAAACGATAGTAATAAGTAGTATTGTTTTTTATTTCCGAATCTATTATCGCATAATTACTAAGTACACCAAGTTCACCTTTTCCATCTTTGGATGCGATTTGATTGAAATCTTTACCATTAAGACTACGTTCTACAATAAATCCATCCACGTTAAATTCAGAGGCAGTGGTCCATTCTACCACAATATGTTCATCTTTTGATTTCGCACTAAAATGAACTAGATCTACAGGTAAAATAGTTGATGTCGGAGTGAATGTTATTTCACCATTACATGTTGAATTACTTGATGAATTATCTATAGTAATGCTATGCCCTAATTTATTGTAGCCCGTTGTTGGTTCCCAAAGGTCGCTATTATCTGGAAGTAGATTAGCTAATCGAATGGAGTACTCAGGTAAAGCATAAAGTGAAGGCATGGGGTCTGGCAAGTTCAGTAAAACTTCATAAGTTCCAATTGGAAGATCGCTTGGAATGCAAAGCGTTTCAGCAATACTGTGTGCAGCCTCACCGGCAAACCAGAAGCGTGGATCATCCGACAAAGCGGCATACCAAGAATCAGATGTTGATGTATTTCGTAAAATTATTTCAACAGCACGTTCATTAAAAGTCGAGGCGTAACCAACATTTTTTAAGTTAATAGCTAAATCAATTACTTGATCTGGTTGAGCGGAATTACTGAACATACCATCTTGCAACTCCAATCGATACCCCAGTCGTTTTTTAATTGCATCCATACAGCCATCATCCTCCCAATCATTATTTACATCATTATTGAATTGTGCATTCAAATAAGAATAATGCATTCGTTCCAACTCTGTATCTCCATAAGCAGCAGGGTCTGTTGAGGCACAATTGTTCTGTGGGTTGTATGCGTCACCGCAAGTTTCTCCTCCCACCACTACAAATCGGCTATCAGCAGCAAAATAGGGTTTTAAATTTGTGGTATCTGAATTTGAGCTAGAAGAAGAGTTCCCATAATCGGTATAAGTTCCAAAGTCATCCGCGCTCGCTAAAATACAATCATTGTGAAATCCTAGTCTTGCTTTATCTGTTCCTAAAAATGCCTCACTCAGTGTCAAAGCGGCAGAATTTGTTGGCGCATTGATACCATATACTGCTCTTTGCTTTTGTTGAGGGTAACGAACCTGTACCATTCTTTCCACTGGGACGGCATCTAATAAATCATTCAATACATCAATCCGATCTGTCCAATTTGCATCAAGTAATTTATAATCAGGCCCTTGAGAAGCATCCCCAAAATAGTCGGTATAATAATTTTCACCCCAAACTCCAACTAAACCCATTTGTACCGCAGCGATCACATCTTTATTTGTTTCTAGCAATGGCGCAAGTTGAGCTATATGCGTCAGTACCCAACTTTTAGCAGCATCTCCATAGGGTGGGCATATCCAACTAGAACAGCCACTCCCATCCACTTCATCTGTATATGCAAATCTTGGGATCAACTTAACTCCAGCCAAGCGCGCTGTGTTAAAGTCAGTTAGCATATTATCAAGATAAGCTTGAGAAATATTTGACTGTTTAAAATCTTCTAGAAAGAAATACCGAAAAACCAAAGTACTATAGATAGAATAATTTGCAGAAGGAGGACTGTGAAGGAGTCGATAATTTTCTAAAGTACTCTGATCTAAAAGGCTGTAATTACTAGATCTAGTTTCGGAATATCGATAAAACCCTCGTTCAGGATTGGCGAAGTCATCTGATGATGACTGATAATTTATGTTTGTTTGTGCAGCTATATGGTAACTAAGCGCCATCATTAATATCAAAACTAGACTTAAATACTTCATTTTGTAATTTTTTGCCATTGAAATTGCAGGAATTAGCCTATAGGAAATTGGATTGCTAAGCTACAACTATAAGGGTCGAAAGATAGTAAAATTATCTCAGATTGGTTCTAAGTCGCGACCTCGTGAATTGCTTGTTTATGATAAGAAATGATTTTTCAGTTGCAGGAGGAGACAGGTATAACTAGCAGGCAGCTAGCCTATTGATAAGCTATTACTTTATAGAATGCGAGAATGAACTAAGTAGAATTACGATGGAGTAGACTTGACCTTTGACCTCAGCCGACAGCGCTTACTGCAATACTTTACCGATTCCCAATTCAATTTCCATTTTTTGCGCCAAGCAAAAGACAATTCACAGATAGGGCATATCTTGGTAGGTAAATGTTGTTTTTTCATCGATTTTAGGAATCAAAATTGGGAAGTTCTGTAGCTCTGGCAAAAGGATAAGATGCCATTTTCTTCAACTGATAATAAGTATTGAGACCAGAAATACCAATGTCATCTAGCGCCTCAAGGTCAATCATTCCATCTTCATTCATTGACGAATCTGGGAAAAATAAATGTTGAATTTCTCCAATTACCATAATGGTGTTGGTTGCTTTTATTGGAACAGTCTCCACATGTTTTAAAGCCATTTTCAAAGTACTTTCTTTTACAAAAGGGGCCTCAAAATCAAGTTTAAACTCAGGACTTAATCCACAAGTCTCAAATTCAGATACATCGGCATCAAACTTCGCAGAAGTATAATGTCCTTGCTCCGCAAAACTAGCATGAATATGATTGATGGTAAAAACACCAGTTTCCATAATATTGTCGTAAGTGTCTCTTCGAACTTCACCAGTAGGACGCATAATAAAACCAAAATATCCAGGCGTACTTCCCAAATGAACAACAGATGAAAATATCGCTAGATTATTATTTCCTGATTTTGATTTCGTGCCAATCAGGTTGGCAGGTTTGATACCTGAAACGGAGTTGATGATATTGATTCGCTTAATACGATCAAGCTTTAGGATAGCTTCTTTTGTCAAGTGCATAGTGTGTTGTATTCTCTTAGCGTTTTGAGATTTTGTTGTTTGAAATGCTTCGTTGTCGACTACATTTGAAACGTTCAATTTCTGGATTTCTTTTTTTGGAATGCTTTTGACTGACGCCACTGTTCACTCGTTTGCGCCAGAGCTTGAAACTAGAAGGCTTCAGCGTTCTACGCATGTGAGTAATCACTTGTTTTTCCGTCAAACCAAATTGAAACTCAATCGCTTCAAATGGTGTCCGATCTTCCCAAGCCATTCCAATAATTCGATCGTGATCTCGTTCTGAAAGTTTGAGTTTCATAATTACATTTTGATGGATGACATTCCTCCGTCAACGTGAAGAATTTGTCCCGTGATCCAAGATGATTTTTCTGACAATAAAAACAAAGCGCTTTGTGCAATATCATCTGCTGAGCCAATACGCTTTAATGGATGTCTTAGCGCATTTGCCTCGCGCTTCTGATCGGTGCTCAATAGTTTGGCTGCCAAAGGTGTATCTGTCAGTGAAGGCGCAATGGCATTCACTCGAACAGAAGGTGCAAATTCCGCAGCTAAGGCTTTAGTCAATCCTTCAATCGCTCCCTTTGATACCGCCACCTGACTATGGAAGTTAAATCCAGACTGTACGGCCACGGAGGAGAATAAAACAATAGAAGCTTGATCAGACTTACTCAATGCTGGCATCGCCATCTGAATGACTTTGATCGCTCCAACCACTTGCAAGTTAAGATCCTCCAAGAAAGCCTCCGCTTTTAATCGCTTGAAGGGCTTGAGGTTGATGGAACCCGGACAATAAATAACACCGTCCAGTACTTCCGGTAGGAAATCTAGCTCAAAATCAGTGGTTACGTCAAGTTGATGAAAGTTAATACTTGGAGATGAGTCCACATCCTTTTGATTGTAGGTAGCATGTACGGTATGCCCTTCAGCGGCGAGTTGTTCAGCAATGGCCTTGCCGATGCCAGAGGAGGCTCCGATAATTAGATAGTTTTTCATGTAAGGATAAACAAAGGAGGGGAGTGATTGTTTAGTTAAAAGGGAGATTTATTGTGACTTCTTTTGGGAACTTGTAGCCCTGTTGAATCTCTTAAGGACCTAAACTGAAACCTAAAATTTTTACTCCGCGCTTTTCTATCTAAAGAACTACTCCATTTTCTTTAGCATGTCGAGTATATCAAACCAAAAACGATTAGGCACGCCCTCCCTTATAGACCGTTCTCTGAATTCCCAATTTAAGACCTGCCATCTGAGTTCCATACCTCTCACCCTTGATCTTGGTATAAGTAGTGATCGACTCCTCATAAAAAGCACCAATCTTAAACATATTCTTTTTCTTTTTATGAAGAATCCCTATTTCTAAACGATAGTCAAGTCGCTGGTTAAGAACGTTCTGTTCTTTATAAGTAATTTCTGCATCGCGAGTTTGAACTAAGGAGGCCCCAAGATCTAACAACTCACTTTTATTCCATACGTTAATCCATGCATTATTTAAAGAATGTTCTTCAATATCACCAAATATAAAAATCGGAATAATGGACAAGCCAAAATAAAGTTTGTTTTCTGTCTTGCCAACTAGCTTTTCTACTTTTAAAGGTATGCCTATTTGCTTAAGCTTGCCCTGATCTACAAAACTCATTTCTATTGGTCTTCCATCATTAGATGAAACCGAGATGTCATTTGAAACATTATGAGTTAAGACAAAAGAAATATCATAGCTGGAAAGAGAAGAATTAATATTGCTAAGTTCGTACTCAGCACTCAGGAAGGAATAAGATTGAGAATAGGAAAACGACAGCTAGCTTAGTGATTGTTTGTTTCATTTTATCTTGCAATTTTGTTGTTACATAGAAATGTGGCCCTGTCTATCTTGTTTTTTGAATTACAATACACCAAGTGTGTTCTTAATCTCGAAACACCCGAATCGTTTTAGTCCGATTCTTTCGAATTTTATACGAACCAATATTAATGATAATACCATCTACTATTTTCAAATCAATGGTATTTGGTTTCAGCATTCCTTCTGTTAATGCTTTTACGATGATGGTATTTTCTCCGTTACGCAATGGAATCTCAACAAATCGATTCCACTTAGTTAATAATTTCTTTTTTGAGAGTACTTTTCCATTTACTTTTACGCTAATCAAGTCTCCATCGAATTGTCTAAAGTCATTTATTTGCAAATTTATTTTATCACTTTTAGTATAAACTTCTCCATCTATTATTTTAGCCTTCATTCCCAAGTCTCCGTTAGTTGGTTTAATGATAGCGACTTGTCTTAATTTGATCATAGAACCATCATTTGAAGTATTTCTTATTTTTAAAAAACGATACTTCGCCCCATATTCAATTTTGCCAGATAGATTTATGTATCGCTTTGATTCAGTTATATTCCCAACAGGCGTCCATGTTTCATTATCTTTTGATATTGAAATTTCTGCTTGGCCTTTTAGTTTATCAGCAAAGAAATAGATGTCTGCACCATTTACATCTTTAATTTGATTCTTTTTAAATCTCAAGACTACAATGTCTCCAGAGCTCATTTCAATATGATCCATCAATTCACTAAGGGGATAGCTAATGGATTTGCCTTGTATCTTTTTTCTCTTTATTTTATAATTGAAAGATTTAGTGTTTTTAGTTTCGTAACGCATTATTTTCTTAGCAAACTTTACGTGCCTCGAAGGTATGGTCAATTCTTGACCTCCAATTTCAAAATATATTTCACCATTAGTGGAATAATTCTGAGCAGCAAGACTGTTTATTAATAAAAATAGGATTAGGGAAACTTTAGTTGTTTTGTTCATTTCTATTTAATAATTATAAAGCTGAACAAACAGGGCTGTTCTGTTGAAAAATTGAATGTTGTATGGAGATTCAATGAGAAAGGAAGATGGGATAATAGGGAGTTGCTTAGTTGGTTTCATTTATATGGATGTTTTATTGTGAATGAAAACGTATTAAAAACATTAATATTCCTATTGTGAAAAACATTAACAGTTGATCTTCGGTCGAGCAAGAGGGCGTGGATATTTCCTAAACTTTCAGAGTTTGGCAATAAGCTATGCTATTAAAATTAGAATGCTTTTAAAAGTATTCCAACTTCATTATCATAATCCGACCACTCTTAGAATTGTTAGCTTGGTCATAAATTAATTTTGAGATTCTGCCAGTCCTGCATTTTTAAAAATACCTTGCAGGTCTTGTTCAATTGGAAACGATTTCAGAGGTGGAACGTTTGCTCCGCCCGGATTACCGACGGGGATCGTACCAACAAAAGATTTCACACCACCAAAAATAAGCCTAGGAATTTGTCCAATAACTTCCTTCCTACTCTTTATTTTGAATCCAAACTGCAACATTTTCCAATGTACTAGAGAATGATGATATGGATATCTTTGCCCTAACACATGAGCTCGCTCCAAGTACTTCCACGCACTTTGTAAATTTCCTTTTTCGAGCTCTTCACTATAGTTTAGCAATTCGGTCTGAAAATAAGGTTTTAGTTTTTTTGGTATTTTGGTGTATATCTTCATTAGTGAAAATTAATGTGATTTGTAACTATCCATTTATAGGATTGATCTTTTGAGGCGCAGGCCTAGTATCATTTTGCTGACAAGATAAGCTAAAGAGGATTAAAAAGAAAAAGAAAATCCGGTACATGAAAGTTAGGTTTTGATTGATTTGACACTTCAAGTCTGGTGAACCCCAAAATCGCAAAGAGACTAGGCAATAATAATATAGATAGCTTTCTAAAAGTCATTCTTAATTTAGTCTAAGCAGGTATTCAATTTTCTAATAACATCTTTTTTATCAAACTAATCTGCCCCAAGTGGTAATAACTGTGTTCAATCACTCCTTCAATATTCCGCAGGTAAGTTCCATATTTTTCATCCACAAAACCTTCATCAAACTTTTCGTCAGACAATTGCTCTACTTGATTGGAAAATTTTTCTGCATTACTTATAAATTCATTGACCAGTTTATCCCAATCAGCTTTTGATTCAATGGGAGCTAAGTCGAAACTAAACTTATCTTGAATATCAAGTGGACCACCATCAAAGACCTTTGAAAGACCGGCCAGATAATAATTGATGTGAAAGGTTAAGGCAGCGATGGTATTTAGACTAGCAATCTTTTGTATCGATTGCTCCCAGCTTATGGAAATAATTTGGTCCTTGTAATTCGTATTGGCGATCCAACGTCCATTTAGGAGTACTTCACGCAAACGATTTGATATTGATAAATTCCTTGTCATTTCTAGTTATTTTATTTTGACAATCAACTTCAGCCACTCGGACTGCGGGTAGGCTATAGTTTGTTTTTGTTTAAAGTTAACATTCCATTTTTGTTTAAAGTTAACATTCCATTTTAATGTTTCAGAATCAATGAAACTCTTTTCTATAAGTAATGTACAGAAATATCCTTTCCTCTTTTAATTTAAACATAATCGAGAATTATTAGTATTCATATTTATCTCGGAATTCCCCATCCTTGCATTGATTTAGATCTTTTCGAACCTCAGAAAGTGACTTTATTAAATTAACTTATATAAAATTAAAGCCATAAATTATGACTATGCCTGCTTCTCTATAATATTCATACAGTGTACATTTGAGCTAAATACCATTCTTGCCATGTCACTTTTTCGACAAGAAAAGACAAGTAAGCTAGTTGATGGCACCTTTTTAGACAGTTAACTTTTATGACTGTCACCTATTCATAACTTTTAATGATAAACCAACAGGTTTAATTATCTATAGGAAACAGCTATACTAACCGAACTACTATTCAATAACACAATAAATTATTATGATTCGATTATCGTATCTACTACTCTTCCTATGCTTCAATCAATTATTATTTGCCACCAATCCTAATGGCGATCTTCGATTAGAAGTAATTTCAGCTTACAATTTTGTTGTTGACTCTAATGACCCAGAAAGTGGGCCAACTAGTGCTTATGTAGGAGTTAACATTTGCAATGATGGGACAAACGACCTAAGCAATGTTATCATCAACATTGGAGATTTTACAGCAGGTACGCCTGGTGTTTACCCAACTAATACGGTAAGTTATACTAGATATGCTGGAACGTTTTCGTTCGAACATTCTGGAGGCTGTGACGGAACAGATGGTACCCGCAGCATAGGAATTATTCCTGCGGGGGAATGTGTCACAGAATATTGGCTACTAGAATACCCCGTTGTCGACGGATCGGGTGACCCTACCATTGGAGGTAACTCCATAGATGATGACCTGACATTAGACTTTGATTACTGGGCCACTGCTGATGACGGAGGTAGTGCATTAGCCGCAAATGACACTTGGACAGTTGCTTTACGTTCAATGATTTCAGCTATGGCTAATAAAGCTTCTCCAAATGGAACAAACAAAGTTCCTAACGAATACCTAGATGCAATAGAAGGAGAATTAGGATGGAGACCAGATATTGAAAGTGCTTCTGCTGGTGAAGAATTTGAACTACAGGGAATTTGGTACGACCTAGGTAGAGTCAATAAAGGATATGATAATGATGGAGATTTTATTCCTGATTACAATGTGTTCATGCAGCCGGTAGGTGACCCTTCTAAATTTGACCCCTGTTGTTTTAGATTAACTAAAACTTATGGGATAATTATTGTAAAGAAAACAGATGGTACAGAACATTTAATTCCCTTTGAAAATCAATTGTATTTCCCCAATCTTCCGGAAGATAATAACGGGGTAGTTGGATTAGTATTTTATGAATTTCTTCCATTAAGTGCTCCATGTTCAGCTAGCTTAACTCCTTATCAAAATGTAGCATCTGGTAGTAATAATGAAAAATATAATGGTGATTTTGGTGCTTCCTTTGAAACACCTAGTATTACACCTCCAAATTTAACCTTTAATAAAAGTGCGCCTCTAATGTCAAGTGGCCCACCGCCAGTTAATTTAAGCTATGATTTAAGTGTAACTAATAATGAAGCTGAGTCCGTTGGACTTCCTCAGTTTTTTATGCCTTTGGTTATTTCTGACGCAATACCTGCAGGGACAGTATATGTAGCTGGTAGTGCTACTCTTACGGGGCCACCTTCTGCTACTGTACATTACTCCACAGATAATGGTATAAGCTGGTCTACGACTGAACCAGCCACCGCAAGCGATGTCACCAATATCCAATGGTGGTTAGATAATGTATTGGACGCAGGTGCAACAGCGACGGCAACTTTTGATGTAAATATTCCAATCACCTACACGGACCCTGTGGTAGAAAACGAAGGGGCTGTTGGTTTTGGAAATGACGACCCTTTTACAACTGACGATGCTTCTACCATTATTTTGGGTACCAATACCATTGGAGATATTGTTTTTAGCGATGATGGAGGTACGACTGGAACAACAGGTAATGGTACGCAAGATGGTGATGAAGTTGGACTAGCTGACATCGAACTAACGCTATATTTGGATACTAATAGTGATGGCATTATAGATGCAAATGACATTCCTTTGAGCACCGTTACCACAGATGCCTCAGGAAATTATAGCTTTCCCAATTTGCCAGATGGTGATTACATTGTTATCATTGATGATGCTGATACTGATCTACCAGTTGGCTGGGGAATTACAACAGATGGTCCTCAAGTAGCAGTTACCATATCAGGTGGTGATAATCTCGATGTTGACTTTGGTTTTGTTCCAGCTGTTGAAGTCAGCAAAACATTGACTTCCCCTGAACCTGCTTATGAAAACCAATATGTAACTTATGATATTCAAGTAAGTAATTTAATTGGTGGAGGTTCTGCACCTGTACTAACGAATCCTTATCCAAGTGATATTTGGTCTACAACTACAGGGGTATATCAAGGAGGCGCATCCGGAACTTCAGTTACCAGCATTGCGAATGCTACTGGCGCGCCAGATGGTGTTGATGCAGTGGTGACTAGCTGGATTAAGGATGGAGGTCCAGGTTGGCCTATATCGCACTCTGTTGGAAATAGCTTCTCTACACATACCTTCGACCAAGCCTGTCCTTTTAGTAATATTAATACGATTACAGGAATAATAAATTTTGAATTAACCGGTGACTTATCAGATGACGATTTAGGAATTTATATTAATGTAAATAACGTTTCTCAAATAAATCAGTTATTGACAATAGCCGATTTAAATGCAAATTACTCTCCAGCCACTAGTGCTTATACTTTTGATATCACGCCTTATATTTCTAGCTATTCAGATTTAGCATCTTTGGAAATTGGAGTTTTCACGGAACAAATCGGAGGAGGAAGTGCATGGGATGGAATTGACTTGCACCTTGATGCTATTGGAATTAGTATTACTGCAGACCCTTGTATCGTTACTCCACCTACCTGTAGTCCGGGAGACTTAACCCTAGATTTCGTTTTTGACACCTACTCTCAAGAAGTAAGTTGGGATATTCAAGATGAATCATCAACAGTAGTTGCTTCCTCAGGTGGGCTTTATGCCGCAGGCTTAACCACTATATCCGAAAGCATTACTCTCGTGGATGGGAATTATACATTCAATGTCTATGATTCTGCAAATGACGGTTTGTGTTGTGCCTTTGGTAATGGATCCTTTTCACTAAAAAATAGTGATGGAACAGTTTTACATTCCGACTCTGAGTATTTATCTATCTCCTCTGCTTCTTTATGTATTGGTACTGCTGCGTTTAGTGCGACAAGCCTTTATCCTGTTCCTTTAGAAGATACTTTTAATCCTGCACAAATGTGCTTTGTTGAATCTAGCATGACGCCAGATAGTATTAACAACACGACAGGTGAAATTTTCTGGAACAACATCGGTCCGATTAATGGAGGTGAATACGAAACGGTCAGCGTTACTTTTGAAGCCAAAGTGCCAACTACTCCTGGAGAGACTCTAGACAATACAGCTACTGTTACTGGAGCTACTTATGCAAATGGGAATCCTACAAATGATGATTCTGACATCGCTAGCACTACCTTACAGCCAACAGGCTCTATCGGTGACTTGATCACTAATTCTAACACGGGCTTAGGAATAGAAGGTATTACCGTCAACTTAACTTCAGATATAGATTTGATTATAGATGGTGTGCTGTATACCGCAGGTTCACCCATCACAACCACTACTGATGCTAATGGAAATTATTTATTTGATGGCCTTTTAGATGCTAACTATACAGTAATAGTAGATCCAAGTTCTTTGCCTGGCACAGTGACTCAAACTACTGATCCAGATGCTACGTTTGACAATTCAACTGACATTACTATAGCAAGTTCAAACGATGACTTGACAGCAGATTTTGCTTACCAAGTCCCAAATGCCATTCTAGGCTCTATTTGGGAAGACATGGATGCAGATGGTATGCTTGACGGTGGAGATAATAACTTAGCTGGTATAACGGTCGAATTAACAGGTCCTGGCTGCGCTCCTTGTATAGCTATAACCGATGCTGATGGCAACTATAGCTTTGGAAATCTTGCTGATGGAACTTTTGAAATAAACGTGTTAAGCACTACAGGTGATTTGAGTTCTGGTGCTTGGTCCAACACGGTTGATCCAGACGCAGATAGCGATAGTAACTCTGGCGCTATTACTTTGTCAGGAGGACAAATTTCTTCTGCAAATGATTTTGGTTACAATGAAACAGGAAGTTCTATAATTGGAAATACTTTGTTTGTTGATTGGGATGGTGATGGTGTTCAAGATGCGACAACAGACGAAGGAATCTCTGGTGTTACTATTTATTTATATGAAGACGCTAATGGTGATGGCATTATTGACCCTGCTACCGATGCGCTTGTAGCTACTCAAACAACAGCTGCAGATGGAGTATATAGTTTTGACAATTTACCAGCAGGAGACTACACGATAGTAGTCGATGCAACTACTCTCCCTGGTTCAGTTGCAAGTCAAACAGCTGATCCGGATGAAACAGGAGGAGCTTGTACGATTTGTAATGGTACTGCTTCTGTTACAGGAGTTGATGGAACTACCGTTTATAATGATGAAGACTTTGGATATGCACCATTTGGAACAGGACAAATTGGGGATAATGTATTTGTAGATAGCAATGGCGATGGTATTCAAGACCCTACAGAAACTGGTCTTGTAAATATTGATGTGATTCTGTATGCTGACTTAGATGGAGATGGAAATTATACTCCAGTAGATACGGTTACAACAGACACGAATGGAAACTACTTATTTGAAAATTTACCGGATGGTAATTATCAAGTTTTAATTGATCCTGCTGAAACAGATGTACCTCAAGACCCATACGGCAATGATGCCATTACGACTGCTCCATCCACTCAAGATGTAGTCATCTCAGGAGGAGACTTAACAGAGATCAATGGAACAGCTTGTACCGATTGTAATCTAGATGTGGATTTTGGATATGCTTATCCAGCCAGTATTGGAAATGCCATTTTCTATGACAATAATGCCAACGGTACACAAGACTTTAGTGAAGGAGGAATTGTGGGAGTGACTGTTTACTTATGTGCTGTCGATGCTGTGACTTGCAATGCTTCTACAGCAGTAGCGACTCAAGTTACAGATGCCAATGGAGAATATTTATTCACGGGACTTGATCCAGGAGAATACAATGTTGTAGTTGATGCGACAACATTACCAGGAGGAGTAGTTCCAAGTGCAGATCCTAATTCTGATGGAGTCGCTTGTAGTGACCCAGCTTTAATCACATTTGGCTATGATGCATGTGATAATATGGCAGATAGTGTTTATGTAAATTACGGTGCTCAAATGACCGGTATTGATTTTGGATATGAACCAACTTCTGTTATTGGAGATCAAGTATGGTTTGATGTAAATGGTGATGGTATTGTCGATGCTGGAGAACCAACAATGTCTTATGTAGATGTAATTATCACTCCTCCAGCGGGAGTTGACCTTGGAAATGGTGCTGGTGTTGCTTTGGTAATCACAACAGACTCAGAAGGCTTATGGTCTTACGCTAATTTACCAGATGGAAGTTACACCATTGAATTAGATATGACTACTGTCCCTGTTGGCTATACCGCTGGATATGATGCAGATGGTGGCGATGATTCTAGCACTGCATTTACAATGAGTGGAGGAAGTATAGTTGAAACAGATGACTTGGGACTTGATTTCGCTGTAGAACTTTCAGGCTCCAATGCGATCAGCGGTTCAGTGTGCTTAGATGATGGAACTGACGATGGAATCTGTAGTACTGGCGGAGAAGCCATGCTCGCAGGAACTACCGTTTATCTTTATAATGATGAGGGTACATTTATGGGATCAACTAATGTTGGCTCTGATGGAAGTTACACCTTTACAGGATTACCTGACGACACTTATAATGTAGTAGTCGGAACAAATTCAACTCCTTTAAGCTTGACTGCTCCAACTACTGATGCTACGGATACACCAGCAAGTTCAGTAACCGATACCGGAACTAGTTTTTACCAAACAGTTACAGTAAGTGGAGGCGATATAGCAGGTTTGGATTTTGCTTTCCAAATCAATCAGGACATTGACTTTGGTGATTTACCTGGACCATATCCAACTGCCTTAACAGATGGACCAATTGGAGCTTACCATATTTTAGTGGATCCAGCAAGTGTTTTCTTGGGAGCAATTGTAGATGCAGAAACTTCTCCTACTAGAAACTTGACTGCTTCTGGAGATGATGCTGACGGTGTAAATGATGATGATGGAATTGTTTTTAATAATACAGCTGCATGGACTACTGGTGTAGATGGAGGTAGTATTGACTTAACACTTGGTGGTACAAACACTGAAGGGTTTATAGTTGCTTATATTGACTTTAATGAAGATGGCGACTTTAGTGATCCAGGGGAAATGATCATGGATACTTTACTAGCTAATGGTACACATAGCGCTTTGACTTTCGATATTCCAGCAGGAACAGATCTAAGCGCAGGAAATACATTTTATTCTCGTTTTAGAGTATTCGAAGATGCTCCAGCCTTTACTCAATTTGCTTACTCAGGTGAAGCAACTAATGGAGAAGTAGAAGATTACCGAATAGTAATTGATCAAATTCTAAATACAACCTTAGCGATAGATGATGACAATATCACCATGACTAATGTTTCTGTGGATGGAGATGTAATGACGAATGATACAGATCCTCAAGGCGACAACTTAACGTTCTCTGGCTTTGACAATCCTGCTGATCCTGGGAATTATATAACAAGTGGAACGGTGAGCACTATGCCAGCAACAGATAGCGATGGCAATCCTGTTGTAGATGCAGGTGACCTGACAGTTAATCCTGACGGTACCTATACTTTCCTACCAGCAACTGATTTTGAAGGAACAGTTGAAATTCCTTACTTGGTATGTGATGACGGAACACCTGAAGCATGTGAAAATGCTACTTTAACAATTACTGTTAATCCTATTCCTAATCCAGACGATCCGACAACAAATAGTATCATTGCCAACAATGACGACAATGTGACCTACGAAGATGTCAACGTAAATGGAAACGTATTAACGAATGATGCTGATCCTGATGGAGATAATTTAAGCTTCTCAGGTTTTGAAGATCCTGCTAATCTAGGAACATATGTGAATACTGGAACATTAGCAGACATTGGTGGATTAGATGAGAATGGACTTCCGGTTACTAATGCGGGTGATTTGATTATCAATACAGATGGAAGCTACACCTTCGATCCAGAACCAGGATTTACAGGAACAGTTACAATGCCATATGAAGTGTGCGATGATGCTACTCCAAGTAATTGTACCATTGCTCAATTACAGATAACAGTTCTACCTGATAGTAACCCAGCGGATAACAATCCTCCATTTGCAGGAGATGATTTCAGCACTACTAATCAAGATACTCCTGTTGACGGAAATTGGTTAAGCAATGACAATGATTCAAATTCTGACAACTTAACTGTAAATGGTTCAGCAGCAAATGTAGATCCTGATGCTCCAGGAGATGGAAGTGTTACACTGGCAACCTTAACAACAGAACAAGGTGGTACTGTTGAAATTTTCAATGACGGTACTTATACTTATACACCACTAGCAGGATACGCTGGCCCTGATGAAGTATCTTACGAAGTTTGCGATGTAACAGTTACTAATCCGCAGCCACTTTGTGATTCGGCAACGATTCACTTATTGGTAACGCCAGTAAATACCATTGGCTCTACGGATGACTTTAATAATACTCCTTTTCAAACTCCAGTAAGTGCAGATGTTAGCACCAACGATTTTGATGAAGAAGGTCACAATCAGACTTTTACATTAGATACCCCTAATGGAGGAATGAATCCGGCAGAAGGAACGGTTGTTTTACGTGATGACGGTAGTTACACCTTCACACCAGCAACAGGATTTTCTGGGACTACAGCGTTTCAATACGAGGTTTGTGATGATGGACTACTAGTACTTTGCGATACTGCAACTGTTTACATAGAAGTATTCCCAGCAGTAAACCCTGAGAGCACAATTGTGATTGCTAACCCTGATGTAAATACGGTGTTGATAAATCAAACAGGAACAGGTAATGTAATGTCTAATGATTTAGACCCTGACGATTTAAAGCCTTCAGTTACTACTACACTAGTCTTAGAACCAGTAATGGGAATCGATGAGGATGGAAATACAGTAGCAGCAGGAACCTTATCACTTGATGCAAATGGAATATATTCCTTTACACCTGCAGCTGGTTTTACGGGAGTTGTTACTCAATCATACACTATTTGCAATTCAGATGCACCTGCTGTTTGTGACAATTCAGAATTGATTATTAATGTACTACCTGAGACAGACAATACGACATTCGCCAATGATGATGCGGTCGTAACAGATGCTGGGGTTATGATTTCTAATGATGTATCAACAAATGACAGAGATATCGAAATGGATGATCAATCTAT
The DNA here is from genome assembly GCA_937921775.1 of uncultured Saprospiraceae bacterium. GTDB lineage: Bacteria > Bacteroidota > Bacteroidia > Chitinophagales > Saprospiraceae > CALGLS01. The sequence goes on along the minus strand of CAKZUK010000097.1, from coordinate 7,024 downwards.
TACTGACTTTCTAGTTGACACCGATGGAGATGGAAAAGGAGATACAGCAGGAACAGTTGGCACGCCGACTACAGTAGGTGGTACCAACGACATGGGCGTTTTCGTTGCGAATGCAGGTTCGATCACGCTAAACGATGACGGTACCTATACCTTTACACCTGCTGCTGGATTTGTTGGAAACGTAAGTGTGCCTTATACGACATGCGATGACGTAACACCTACGGCAGCTTGTGAAGATGCAACCTTAGTAATTACGGTTTTGGATGTAAAAAGAGACTATGGTGACGCTCCTAGTAATTATCCAGTGGCATGGCATAGAGCAATGACAGATGCAACTGCACCAGTGAATGAACTAGATGGAGCTACGGATGTTTGGCTAGGATTATTTACTGACTTTGAAACATCTCAGTTAGCCGATGGAGCTGCTGATGGTGACTTACATGATGATGCCATTAGTTTTGGAACAGATACTGGTGACTTTCCCTTGTCTGCAATTCCAGGTCAAAGTTATGATGTTTATATTGAGGTTAATTCCAAAACCGCTGACAATGTGTTCTACGGTGTATGGATTGACTGGGGCAATGATGGCAATTATGACAATACTGCCTTCTATACAGGTGTACAAGCGACTAGTAGTCCAGCAAATGCGGTGGTCTCAATTACAGCTCCAGCATCTGTTGGATCAGTGGTAAACATTAGACTAAGAGCAGATGACCAACCATTCGTCTTTGATGACTACCAAGGAGGTAGAACCAATGGTGAAGTAGAAGATCATCAAGCTACGGTTTCTTTACCAGTTGAGTTGACGATGTTTAGAGGAGAAGTACTAGCTTGTAATACTCGATTAACTTGGACATCAGAAACAGAAGAAAACTTCAGCCACTATGAATTAGAGCGAAGTGAAGATGGTCAAGTTTATCAAGCCATTGAGACGATACATGGATCTGGAGGAACAACAATAAGCCAAACTTATCAGTATGAAGATGAAGCGACGAATGCAGAGAATTATTATCGATTGAAAATGGTAGACCTTGATGGAACCTTTGAATATTCTGGTATTGTTTATTTAGAAACGGAATGTGATGAAGAATACGATATCTCATTATATCCGAATCCAGTAAGTCTTTATGGAGGAACGGTAGACATCAAGTTCTTTGCGAAACATCTTGAGACTGAGCTCACGATCATAGATGTTTCGGGAATAATAGTAAATAAGATTTCCGTAGGAACACAGAAAGAGTGGAACACTGTTCGACTAGACATAAGTCATTTATCTCCGGGTACTTACTTTGTTCGCTTATCGAATTCTAATAAAACAGCGACAATTATTATTGCTGAATAGAAGAATTATATCTTATTAATAGAAGCGGCTCAACTGATTGTTGAGCCGCTTTTTTATTTTATTAAAGTCATTTAAAGGTGCTTAGCAATTCAATTTTTCCAACAATCTTATCATTCATTTCATCCAATTCTTCTGAAGGAATCCAAAGTTCCAAATGGTGGTCTAAGCCAACTTTTTGAATTTCATATTTACTGATAAAACTATCATCCACTTCAAACTTTAGTACATGTCCAATCCCATACGAGGGGACATTCCATTCTCTTGTGATTTGCTCTGCATATGCCTCATTAAGCACCGGATAAAAAACAGGCTGTCCTTCCAATCGGGGAGGGAACCTATTCCAACCGTCTTGAATAATTAATTCTAACTCTCCTTGGTTAACTGGGCGAAAAAGTAACATTTCCTTTTTTTTTGTGTAAAACTTCTTTCTTAACCATCTTTCCATAGCAACAAGTTCCCTTACTCCAAATTAAACTTATCCCTGTCATACTAATGTTTCTGCTCAATCATTCGCGAGCAACTTTCAACTCAAACAGAGCCAAGATGCTAACAATAATAATTTCAACAATAAAATAAATCAGTCCTAATAAGCTAAGCTGCTCATAGAGATAAACAATTAAGCAAAGGGAGACAACACAAAACAATAAATTTGCAATCGCAATAGTCCTCAACAAACTTCTCCATTTCTCATTAAAATTCCAAAAACACAAAAATGAAAAAATCGAAAATATGAATGTTACTAAGGCAAGTTTGTATAAAATTTCGACAGGCATTCCAATTTTATTTTCAAGTAAAACTAGGACGACTCCGTGCATTAAAGTTGAAAGAACTGCACCGAGGCCATCTAGGAGGAAAAGTTTGCGGGGATTTATTTTACTTAACATTATTTCTTTTCTTTTAGTCTCAGCAGCTGATCAATACGACCTTTACAGCAATAAAGATATAAAAACTATAAGGTATTTTTCAAAACTCATCTAAGCTCGATATCCATTCCAAGAAAGCATAAATAGTACGTTTCAATTAGCCATCAAAATTTCAACTCATAGGTCAAGCTGCTTCAAGCAACACGCCAAAATACATCTGCTATGCATCTTAACAGTCGAAGTGGCAGTGCCTAGTGTAATCAAAACACTGTTCCTATCTCTCAGCATTTACAATAAAAAATTAAAAACAATGAAACAGCATTCTCCAATTTCCAAGCATGAAGACATTAAGATTGAGTTGAGGGATTACGATAAGGCTGTTTATGATGAGAAAACTGATGGCTTAAAGTGGGCCTTTGAGTTGGAAGCAGGGGAGAGCGAAACTTTGATTTTTCGCTATAGCCAGAAGGCTCCTAAAGGAATGCCTTTGGCTATGAATTAGAATGGGAGTTAGAATTAGTGTTTTAAAAACATTCAATCACAATTAATCAATGAAAAGATAAGGAAAACACATAGAGTAGCTAGCTTCTTAAAGCTATGAAGAAGTTAAATTATTTTTTAACTTAAGTTTAAAAGTATCAGACTATTAGTTCCCATATCTTTGGCCTAATTTTATCTTTATAATATTACTAATAATCTAACAACCTTTAAATAAATATCACATGAAGCTTTTAACTTCTTTATCTCTTTTCTTATTCATCACTATTTCTCTGCTCGCAACAGATACTCCAATTGGAGTCATCGAAACCTTTGAAGGGGAGACTATTACAATGTATCAACATCCAGAGTCTAGGAAACTAAATTTTTCAAAACTTCCTGTTGGTTGTGATTGTTCCAACCAAAAATTCAAACTCTTTTTTATTAACGAAGAGGGAAAGTTAGGCAAGATTGCTGAAAGGGAAATTAAAAAAATGACCTTAAATAAGGGTGCTGTATATTGCAAAACCTTCAAGCAAGGCTCATCAGCAGCTGGCACAGATAGAAGCATGTCTTTTGAAGTTCCTATGGAAGAAGATACAGAAATGAGGGCGCTACCCACTACTTCTAGAGGAAAAAAACTGGTATTACAAACGATCCTAGCCAAAAATAAAAAGTATACATTTTCTATGTTCACCAACGACTCGGGGGCGGCTTTCGCAAATGTCTGTTCGGCTACTACAGGAAAACTAATCAAAAGTGAGAACTTCTTAAGCGTAGGTTTTAGCAAAAGCGGTAAAACATTTCTTCAAAACTTAAAGAAGTATTTTAAAGATTGTGAGGAATTCTTAGATGAGATTAAAAAGAATGAAGAGACGAATGCTGCCGCAAAAAAAAGAAGAAATAAGATACCTTACCTACAAGGTGTTGGAGCTTCGAGTTGTGACTAAATTTAGTTTTCTTCTACATTTGAATTACTTAGCTACAGGATGATAGAATATAAAATGGCCTACAAAGTATTAATGCTTTGCAGGCCATTTTTTAATTTTTCAGTTTTGAATGTTATATTTTAAAATCCCTCCAGCACAATCCTCCCCTTCGCTTTACCAGATTTCAGCAAAGCACGTGCCTTCCGTAAATTTTTTGCATTGATGGTTACAAAGTGATTACCAACAGTAGTTTTGATAATGCCGGCATCAATCATCTTAGTTATCCCATTGCTCTTCTGCCGGTGCTCGTCCTTGTCTAATTTTATAATCAACCGGATTGACTGAAATGGCTTTTACTTCTACCAGAACATCTCTGCCGCTAATTATAGGTTCGTATAGCCTAGTGTTTTGGAGTGTATTTTCCTATCAATGGGAAGGTTTTCTTTGTATGCTACTACTTTTATGGTTATTTGTGTTGTTAGTTTTAAAATAATACCTAAATTTAGACACTCAAATAACATCTATTATTTTAAAAATTAGTAAATTTCATTCCATCCGAATCTAATAAATCAAATCAGAAATAGTTCTACAATGGTAGGCAGCTTATTTGGCTAGTTTATCTATAAATTGGGGGATATCTTGGCTTTTTTCAGGGTTTATCCCCCCCCTATACGTTAAAATTTTGCTGGGTACATTATTTAAACAGCTAGCCAAATTAATTTAACAAATAACTTGATCATTTGTCCGAACAAATAGAAGTTTAGCCCGTATAAATACTTATTAAATTTTTTGTTTTTATTATGACTAATAGGCACATAATACTTAATATACTCCCCCAGTATGCTAGCATCATAGTAATAAGCTGCTTGTTTAGCATACCATCTTTCGCCCAGAATGATAAAATAAAAGAATTAGAAAACATTCTAAAAGAATCAAATACTGATACTGCAAGAATAAATACCCTCAATGCGCTTAGTTACGAATACTATCGTGTTGATATAGAAAAAACTTATTACTACGGGGAACTCGCTCTAAATCAATCAAAATTAATCAATTATCAAAAGGGCATTTCCCAAGCATTGAACTATCTTTCCATTGCTTATGCTGTAGAGGGTGATCAACAAAAATCGATAGATATTAATGAGGAGTCGCTGAAAATAGCCCGGGAATTAAACAATCCAATACTAATGGCCAATGCCTTAAATGACATTGGGATTTCTTACAATGAATTGGGTTTTACTGATAAAGCTTTGTCCTATTATTTAGAGTCATTATCTTATTCTAAGATAAGTGACAAGAAGCTTTTAGAGTGTTTAACATTGGGAAATATTGGAAACTTATATGCTCTACTTAATGACAAAGAAAAAGCAGCAAACTATTTTAACCAATCTGCTGAGATTGCCAAAAAATGTAACAACCAAATGGTAAAATACCTGCCTGATTTAAACTTAGGCAATCTTTATCTTGATGAAGGAAATTATGAGCTCGCACATAGCCATTTCGAGTTATCCTTATCAAAGGCTACTGATGATCTCTCCAAATCTGAAATCCTCTTTTCGATAGCAGAATCCTTTAAAGAACAAAAACGCTATAAAGAGGCATTAAAGAAAAGCGAAACTGCCATTTCTCTCACTAAGAAAATAGGAAATGCAGAAAACATGCCTTATAATACTTTTTTGTACGCAAGACTACTTTATCTGGACGAGCAATTCGATGCATCTAAGCAACAAATAAAAAGTATATTGGATGATCAAAAATATAGAGAAGTAAGCCTTTACACTATTCGCGATTTATATGAATTACAGGGAAATTTATTTCTAAAATTAAAAGATTTTCAATCAGCAGCAGGCAGTTTCAAAAAAGTTACAGCCTTACAAGACAGTATATTTAATACTGAAAAATTAAGTGCTATTTCAGGAACAGAAGCCAAATTTCAAATCAAAGAAAAAGAAAAAGAAAACACCTTACTAAGAATACAGCAAGAACAAAGTCAAATGGTATTGGCTCAAAAGAATAAAACCTTTTGGCTGGTGGCTATTTTATTACTCCTCGTTAGTTCCATAAGTCTTTTGTTGTTTAGGGCTTTTCAAAATAAACAGAAGTTCAATTCTCGTTTACAGCAGGAGGTTGATTCAAAAACAGTAGCACTCCTAAAATCTAACAAACAACTGAAGACATCTAATGTTGAGTTGGAACGCTTTGCATATATTGCTTCACACGACTTGAAAGAACCACTTAGAAATATATCTAGCTTTAGTAGTCTTGTTCAACGAGAATTAGAACTTTCTGAGTATCCTAGCAGCATTAATGAGTATATGAGTTTCATTCGAACCAATACCGTACAAATGCATAATTTGATAGAAGATGTTCTCGAATTCTCAAAACTAGACGGGACACAAGCCATCAGAGAGCAGGTTAGCATTTATGAGTTACTAACCAATCTCAAGAAGACATTACAAACGAGCATTGAACAAGAAAGGGTCATCATCAACATCCCCAATCATCTTCCAATCTTACTTACATCTAGAGTTCAGTTGCTTACGGTTTTCAAAAATTTAATTTCTAATGGTATAAAATACAATCAAAGCAAGCAGCCTATCATTAAAATAGAGTATACTGAGATTCCTGGCTTTCATAAATTCTCTGTTATTGATAATGGCCTAGGTATTCCTCGTGTATACAAAAAGCAAATATTTGAAATGTTCAAACGACTACATACCAGAACAGAGTATCAGGGTACTGGCTTGGGCTTAGCCATTTGTAAAAAAATTATATGTAAAATGGGTGGTGAAATTTGGCTAGAAGAAGTTAGTGAAGGCAGTGTTTTTTCTTTTACCATTCCACAAAAATAATCAATTGATAATAAAGTGGAGTCGAGACAGTTGGAGATTTATGAACAATAAACACTTCATTAAAAAAAATAATTACAGTTTATCTCATTTCCTTTTTCATCCCAACACCTTTCAGAAAGGATTTTAGCCTCACTCCAACTTTGATCTTTCCATAGCTGGCCATTGTCGTGATATATTTTCCAAGATCCATCTTTTTTATCCATTTTAAAATTTATTTCTATACAATTTAAAGCAGTCTTAAGCCCACAAATTTTCCATAGTCCATCTCTTTTACCATTTGTCATATTTCCTGAAGCAACAAGAAGCCCCTCGTCATTATGCCAGTTCATTAATCCATTTGCTTTATCATTTTGATACATTCCGTCTGTCCATAAGACGCCTGTTTCCCACCATTCTCTGCATATCCCTTCTTTCTTACCATTTATATAAATAGACTCGCTCTTCAATCTTCCATTTTGATAATACAGTCTCCACAAACCATCTTTTTTACCATCCTTGTATTGATTCAAACTTGTCGTATCTACTTCTGTTCTCTTGTTTTTTGGCAAAAAAGAACTCACG
>CAKZUK010000096.1 GCA_937921775.1 uncultured Saprospiraceae bacterium | reverse complement strand
ATGAGTGATCAAGCATTTTGGTATTTAGAAAACATAGATGTAACAGGTATTTTCTGTCCAAAAAAATTGGGAGATTCGAAGGGAACTCATGCTCAGCGGATATTCAAAAAAGGAGATTACATTTATTTACCTGAAGAACTTTCAGACAAAATATTCTTCCTGATTTCTGGTCGGGTTAAAATAGGAAATTATGCAGATTCTGGTAAAGAGATTACCAAAGCGATACTGACTCAAGGAGAGGTGTTTGGGGAGCTTTCATTAGTAGGAGAAGAAAAGCGTCGAGACTTTGCTTTAGCTATGGAAGATACAGAAGCCTGTGTGATAACAGTAACTGAAATGAAAGGCTTGCTAAAAGATCATAGCTCGTTGAATTTGTTTTTTATGAAAATAATGGGCTCCAGAGTATTGGAAATGGAAAAACGACTGGAGTCATTAGTGTTTAAAGATTCGAGAACTCGTATCGTCGAATTTTTAAAAGATCTAGCTACCAAAAAAGGTCAGCGTGTTGGATATGAAATGTTGGTCCGTCGTTTTATGACGCATCAGGAAATAGCAAACCTTACAGCTACCTCTCGTCAAACAGTTACTACCGTTCTAAATGAACTTAGAAACAAAAATATACTTACCTTTAACCGTCGTAGATTGTTGATACGAGATATGGAGAAGTTGGGAGCGGAAGGTACAGCTGTAGTTAAAGGATAATGGCAGGATGAGCGGGGAAGTTAAAGTTTTCTCGCGCCTATAAATTTTCATGATTGCAGCACTTGCGTTATCGTTAACTCCCTTCCGGTTCGGATCTTTATGTGTCAACGTAATTAACTAAACGCAAGCATAATCTAAGAACTGTGTACAAACTATTCATCAAGCCATTCCTATTTCTACTTTCTCCAGAATCAGCACATCATTTCACTGTTAAAAGTCTGAAAATTGTTTTAGCTATTCCTATCATTGGGTCGCTGTTTCGGATGTATTGTCGGAGCAATGATGAACGTTTGCGTCGATCATTTTTGGGATTAGATTTTGCGAACCCAGTTGGTTTAGCAGCAGGTTTTGACAAGGATGGAAAATACTTTCATGCTATGTCAGCATTGGGCTTTGGTTTTATTGAATTAGGTACGGTTACTCCGAAAGGGCAGGACGGAAATCCCTTACCGCGTCTTTTTAGATTGCCACCAGACCAAGGATTGATTAATCGAATGGGCTTCAACAACGATGGGGTAGATGCGCTAGTAGAACGACTAAAAAAAGGGAAACCAGCAGGTGTCGTGATCGGAGGAAATATTGGTAAGAACAAAGTGACACCCAACGAAGAAGCTGCGGATGACTATGTCAAATGTTTTGAAGCATTGTTCCCATGGGTTGATTATTTTGTAGTGAATGTTAGTTCGCCCAACACACCAAACCTTCGTGCACTACAAGATCGCGAACCACTTACCAAATTGCTCTCTTTACTGCAAAGTAAAAATCAAGTTAAACAAGCTCCAAAACCCATCCTTCTAAAAATAGCACCGGACCTAACAGAGGGGCAGTTAGATGACATTCTCGCCATTGTGCAAGACACCAAAATTGACGGTGTAATTGCTACCAACACCACTATTTCAAGAGCCGGGCTAAAGACATCCGATTCCGAAATCGAATCCATCGGAAACGGAGGCTTGAGTGGAGCTCCGGTAAGAAACAGGTCAACAGAAGTGATCAGATATCTTTACGAAAAATCAAATAAGAAATTATTTATTATTGGAGTAGGTGGTATAGTTACTCCCGAAGATGCATTGGAGAAATTGGACGCGGGTGCTGCTTTATTGCAGGTTTATTCTGGTTTAGTATATGAAGGTCCTTCTATGATTAAGCGGATAAATAAGGCGATACTTGAAGGTTCTTAAGCCTTGAAAACATATTACCGTTTAACGTGATGGCATCCTTTTTGGAAAAGCTAAAGAGATAACAGATTTATTCTAGCGTCAATCCCCTCCTAGTAGTTCCCCTTCTATTATGCTTTATGTAAGCTAAGTTTCCTTAAAAAATACTTAGTCCTCTTTTTAACACCAATCACCTTGTTGTTAAAAGAAGTTTTGTAGCCGACTATTTCCACTTAATATTTTATTCCTGCAGGGTAAAATATAGGTAGATTTATTCACACTATAAAAATTACAAATATGCTAGGTTTTACAATTCTGTACTTATTATTTGGACTTAACTTAGTACACGTGATTTCAGAAAAACAATCAGCAGTATACAAAGACATTCGATTTTGGCTGGTCATTTTTTCTTTAGCAATTTTAGTAGTACTTACCGTAAAAGGATATCCGCTTTAGGGATAAGGAATAAATAAATGTTTGGTTTGAGATCGTAAATTTTGAGCTAAATGATCGAAAAAACGTAGGCATAGCGAGCTATGTCGAGGCTTTTTCGAGAAATATAGCACAAATATTTATCTCTCAAAGCGGACAGTTATTTAGGCCGCATCCCTTAGGGCGCAACTTTTACGGTGGAGACACAACAATATAACCATGAATTTTGAAAAGCTTTTATTGACTTAACAACATTAATAAAAGCGCCAACATGAATTGCAAGAGTCGACTTGACTAACCAAAAGAGATGTTTTTTATTGATTCTTTGAAAAGAGAGTTAATTAATGCAAAGCGGGTAATTTGACATTGTCAAATTACCCGTCTCTATTTGGTATAAGAATTTTGCACCTAAGTGCATGAAATTTATTCTACGTCTTTAATTACTTTCAAACTAATATCCATACTCTGAGCAGAGTGAGTAAGTGCTCCTGAAGAAATAAATTGAACGCCAGTTTTAGCAACTTCCCTTACGGTATTAATTGTGATACCACCAGAAGCTTCCGTTTCAAATTGACCATCAATAATCTTCACAGCTTCGCGAAGTAAAGGCAGTTCAAAATTGTCAAGCATAATACGAGTAATGCCGCCAGTTTCAAGTACCTGATGTAGTTCCATTAGATTACGAACTTCAACGGTAATGCCGAGCTCCATGTTATTTGTCTTGAAGTAATTTTTTACGCTAGTAATCGCTTCCGGAATACCGCCACAAGCATCAATGTGATTATCTTTAATCATGATCCAATCGTAAAGACCATCTCTGTAATTGTGGCAACCACCAATACGTACTGCCCATTTTTCTAGGAAGCGAATTAGCGGAGTAGTTTTACGGGTATCAATTACTTTGACAGGAAGGTCTTCTATCTCAAAGGCAAAACGATTAGCGAGAGAAGCGATGCCGCTCATGCGTTGCATACTATTTAGAACAAGCCGTTCTGCTTTTAGTAAAGCCTGAGAGTTGCATTCAACAAAAAACGCAACTTCACCATATTCAACAGAAGTACCATCTTTTATCTGGATATCTAATTTAGACTTGGGATCTACCTTTTTGAAAATTGCTTCAGCAAGGCTAACTCCGGCAATGATACCATTGTCTTTAAAAAGGAGCTTTGCGTGGCTGGTTTGATTAGGAGGTATGCAAGCTAGGGAGGTATGGTCACCTTCTCCAACATCTTCTTGAAGTCCTCTCGTAATAAATTGATCTATTAAATCTGGATCGATGGTCTTGTCTGTTGCTGACATAGTAATCTGCTTGTTAATTGTTTCTATCATATTTCAAATGAATTTGTTCAATGACTTAAAATTAAAAACGCTGTTTAAGCATCTGATCTTGAGGCAGTAGACGACTTATATCGCCCTAAACAAATAAGGCATCCAAAAATGATGCCTTATATGAAATATTTTAATAATTTGATTTATTGGCAATACTTAGAAGATTACTCCAAGACGAATCGTAATAGCACCTAAGCTTGCTTTTGAATCCTCTTTTGGAGTCTCAATAATATCATCAGAACTAATGTTTGGCGTACCATTGTCGTCGACTATATATTGCTCGCCTTTGTTTTTTGTAATGTCAAACATGCTGTTTTGGAAATAAAGTCCTCCAACAATGGCCGTGTTTTCATTGAGGCTGTATTCAGCACCAAGTCCAAGTCCCCAGGAAAGTCCGATTACATTTACATCTTGTTTGATGTTTTCCTTTTCAGTGCTCAGACCATCACCAGTAGCATAAGTACCATTGATATCACCTCTGGCTTGAGATCGAATACCTAAGATAAATCGTGGCAATTCAGCATAATATTTCATGTAGCCAAATTCCTGTGTACGCATTTTAAAACCAAAAGGCATTTCAATGTATTGAATACCGTATTTGATGTTTACACCATCAGGAAGGTCAGGAAATACGTTGTCTTGAAGTGATTCGTCGCTCAATTCTGATTTTGGAAGTAAGTTACCACCAACATCGTGAGCTAATTTTCCACCTTGGTTGAAGGCAAAGCCAATCCCGAAGGTGATGGCATAGTTCTCTGTAAAGTACTTTTCTCCCATAAGACCAAGTCTAAGGCCCAGAGCGGTGCCATTGTTGTTGACTTGATTGTTATCTGTTTTTAACCAAGAGAAAGAAGGACTGGCCTCAAAGCCAAAACGAAAATCGCTTTGCGCATTAAGTCCTAAAATAATAATACTGAAAATCGCCAGTGTGGCTACAATTTTTTTCATCTTTGACAGTTTTTGATGAAGTTGTTCAACAACTTCGAATTGAATATTATCAAATGTTAAACGATTGGATATTAGAATTTCTATTTTAAAAAGACTCTAAAAACTAATATCCGTCACGTTAAATAAGGATTAAAATGACTCGATCTATTGCTTTTACCTGTTTATTGCTTTCAATCCTATTGATCTACGCTTGTTTGCCCGACAAAGGTAAAAATATTCCAGATGTTTCTAATATCGAAATGGATGTTAATGTTCGACAATTTGACAAAGACCTATTTGGGATAGATACAAGTAATATTAGCACAGAACGGCAGGCTTTGCTAAAAAAGTATCCTGTTTTTATGAAAGACTTGTATTTGCCGCGAATTCTTCCTGCTTTACAGGATACAATGGTCTTTGCCGCTTTTGTTAAAAGTGAGTCTATGAGAAAACTGAAAGACACCTGTGATCAGGTATTTTATGATATTTCTGAGATGAAGCTCTCATTTGACGAGGCATTTCGTTTTCATAAATATTACTTCCCTGATAAGCCAATCCCAGATGTAGTGACATTTATTTCAGAATACACTTTGGGAGTTTTTACTTATGATGGAATACTTGGAGTTGGACTTGATTTCTTTCTTGGCGAAAATTATCCGGGTTATGACCCTAGTTTCTTTCCACAATACATTCGTCGTAGCATGTCTAAGGACCATATGTTGGCTAAGTCAATGGAAGCTGTTGCAAGTGATTTAGTTGGTGAGCCAAGAGGAGAAAAACTATTGGACCTAATGCTCAATAATGGCAAAATTTTGTACGTCATGGATTGCCTCTTGCCACATACGCCTGATAGTATTAAGTTGGGGTATACCGCAGCACAAACGAAATGGTGTAATGATAACGAGCTACAAATTTGGGCACATTTCTTAAAGGAAGAATTACTTTATGAAACGCAGCTGAGGGATATTCGAAAACTAGTAGAGCACAGTCCCCGTTCGCCGGGCATGCCACCAGAATCACCTGGTCGAACGGCCAACTGGACGGGCTGGCAAATTGTTAAAGCTTACATGAAGCGACATCCTGAAACGACGCTACAGCAATTGATAGACAACAGAGATGCGCAGATGATATTGAACAAGGCAAAGTATAAGCCTAGTTAATATTAAATGCTAGGTCAAAGTTTAGTCAATTAGAACTAAACCCCCTGATCTGCAGACAGGCTTCACCGATTAATGTTAAGCTAATTATGTCCAAGCACTTATTTTTAAAATAAATGGACTATCTGTATCTTTGATTATTATTAAAACAAAAATTGTTGACGTACTATGGCAAACAGAGTAATTCCGGTAGTAGATCTTTCTAAATTCGTAAATGGAACAGTAACAGAGAAAGCTGAATTTGTGCAAGCGATTGGAAACGCATTTAATAGCATCGGCTTTGTAGGAGTAAGGAATCATGGTATTCCTAAATCATTAATTGACGGTTTTTATACCAACTCAAAAGCATTTTTTGCATTACCGAATGATGTCAAGCGGAAGTATGAAATTCCTGAGCTTGCAGGACAAAGAGGATATACTTCTTTTGGGAAAGAACATGCCAAGCAATCGAAGGTAGCTGACCTAAAAGAGTTTTTTCAAATTGGTCAGGAAGTAAGTGATGGTGATCCAATCAAAAGTGAATATCCAGACAATGTGAAAACTGATGTGACTCCTCAGTTTACAGATTTGGGCCATGACTTGTATCAGGCATTTGAAAATGCAGGAGCGCATCTTTTAAAAGCAATTTCTATATACCTTGATTTGGGTGAAGATTTTTTTGACGCTAAAATTCACAACGGTAATAGTATTTTGAGAGCCATTCATTATCCGCCAATCATGGAAGAACCAGCCTCAGCTATCCGTGCTGAACAGCATGAAGATATCAACCTGATTACCTTACTTGTTGGCGCTTCAGCTGGAGGTTTGGAACTGTTGAATATGAATAATGAGTGGATGGCGATTACACCAGAAGAAGATGAAATTGTGATCAATGTAGGAGATATGCTTCAGCGCTTGACTAATAATTACCTCAAGTCAACGACCCACAGAGTAGTGAATCCTCCAAAAGAAATGTGGCACCTTCCACGTCTGTCTATTCCCTTCTTTTTGCATCCGAAGAAGTCAATGGATTTGACTTGCTTGGACAAATGTGTTACTGATGAGCGTCCATTGGCTTATGAGTCAATTACAGCAGGGGAGTATCTGGATGAGCGATTGAGGGAGATCGGATTGAAGAAATAGCGTTTTTGGACTAACTTTGTGCTTAGGCTTAAAATGAGGGTAAAATTGTCCTTAAACTAAACTTTCCCCCTTAAACAGAGTCAAAAGAGGGTAATATTCCTGTTAAGATTTGTTCTTAGTTAATTAAATAGCTTAGCTTTGTATAACAAGCAGATACGCATAGTTGTGTTTAAATCAGCTTCAATTTATTGAAAAAATAGAATATCATGAATACTATATTATTGTTTTTAGGACCTTATGAGATCGTTGGCCTTGTGCTAGTGGTTATTTTACTATTTGGTGGAAAGAAGATTCCAGAATTGGCGAAAGGCCTGGGTAAAGGGATTCGTGAGTTTAATAGCGCGCGAGCTACCATAGAAGGCGAAATTAAAGAAGGTATCCGCGATGCTGAACGTAAAGATGCTGGAGCTAAGGGAGAGAAGTAATTCTCGCTTAGCGCAAAATAAAAAAGGCTGCTTCGACATTTGTCAAAGCAGCCTTTTTTATTTTGAATTTAAGAGGACACAAAATAAATTTTAATTTCGACTCCCATTCCTGCGGAAGCCAAACAAGCTCGGTGTCTCTTGCGTATGAATACTGTCGTGGATATTTCTGCGCCAACCCGTCTTCTGCGTCCAAAATTAGGTTGCTGGGAAAACTTCCCACTTCCCACTTCTCTACTTCCCACTTCCCATTTTTATCTCCACCACCTTTATTTTAAACACCAAAACTGAATTTCCTGGAATAGAAATATCATCTTCTTCAATTGGTCTAGGACCATAAGCTAATTTGGAAGGAACAAATATCCAACCTTCACTACCTTTCTTGAAATTCGGTAAGGCATCTTCCCACCCCTGAATTACTTTTCTTTTACCTAATTGAAATTGATAAGGTTGTTTTTCTTTTGATGCATCAAAAGAAGAACCGTCGAGAAGATATCCAGTGTATTCAACTTTTAAGAAGTCACCGGACTTTGCATTGTTGCCTTTTCCTTTTTTTGTAATGGCATAACTAACACCAGAAGGAAGGCGTTTGGATTTTTTAATTTTATGGTCAATCAAATAATCTTGAATTAATTTTTTGTCAGTTTCAAATTGAGCTTTCTTCTTAGCTTCATATTCTTTTCGAGCCTTTTTTTCCATAACTACCATGTACTCGTCGTACTCGTCGAAGTTCATGATCTTTATCAATTCGATTTCAAAAATAAGTGGAGAGTTAGGAGGTACAACACCTGCACTCGAACGACCATAAGCCATTTCGGCAGGTACAAACAAGCGACCTTTGCTACCCACTTGGAAAAGTGGTATCCCATACTCCCAGCCAACAATCACATGTCGGTAGCCCAATTGAAAAACAAAGGGTTCGTTTTCTTTTGATTGGTCAAATACAGATCCATCCATGAGCATTCCCTTATATTTCACCATTACATAGTCACCCGCCTTTGGATGATCTCCAGATCCATAGTCATCAATTTTGTAGAAAACCCCTTGTTCAGTAATTTCTGCTTCAATGTTTTCACTTTTGAGATAGCCTTCTAGTGAAAGGCTGTCTAGCTCGCCATTTATTAGTTTAGCGCAGTCAAGCGGTAATGCGGAGAAAGGAACAACACCATCAAAGGCTTTAAGTTGAAGGGCAGTAAAAAATGTACAGAAGAGTAGAAAATGAAACTTCATGGCTGTATTTGCTTTTGTTTTGAGATATAGAACTTGAAAACTTTATTATATGTAGATAACGACATTAAGTCCACATATACGGTGCCAAGGCTCTAAAATATGGTGAATTTAACAAATTTTAACTTGCTGCTAAGAGACTGCTCCGTTGTGGGGTTGCTATCCTTAGATATCATGGAGTCGCTGTCACTACTTTCACTCGACTGGTCTTTCGTTATAAATGGACAAGTCCCTCGACAGTTCCTCAGCGAAGTGGTCTATGGGCATTATCGGAGACAAGAGGGGCTAAGAGTGCAGCGATTTGATGGGGAAGTGGACAAAGAAAAAGGTGTCAGCGAAGCTGACACCTTTTCGGAAAACACTATGAAACAAATTTTCTTTAGAGGGGCAGGTGTCTTTCATTCCGATTCAATGCTAAACAACACCGACACCTAAGTAAGTGATCAATTAAATTGAGTACCTACTCAAACCCCTCAAAGCTTATAACTCATCGTATTGATAAAGCTTTAGATCGTCAATCAGTTTGATTAGTTTTTTGGCGTAAAGGCGGTCTGTTGCGTAACCCGCTTTTTTCAATCCATGAGCCCAGCTTTTATAATCTTTTTTATTTAGTTTAAACAAAGGTTGATAGCGCTTATTCTTGAGTAGCACGCTATGCGCCCGATAGCTATCCCAACTCGTTTGGTACTTTCTGAAAAAATCCTTGTGGCTATCATCTGTGAAATTACTGCAATGATTTTTTCCACATTTTTTTGAAAAACATTTCATACCGAAATGATTATTATTATTTCTTGATAGTCGACTTTCTCCAGCGTTACTTTCTATTAGTCCTTGAGCCAATGTTATGCTGGCAGGAATACCAAATTTTTTCATTTCGGTTTGAGCGACTTTGTAAAACCTTTTGACATAGGATTCTTGTTTATTTCGCTTTCGTAAATGTGCTGTAGATAAATTTGATTTCTTATCTGATTCATAAATCATGTTCGAGTAGGTGTTGGCCAAGTTCCCTTGCTGGCTAACTTCCTCTTTTTTTGATGCAACTGCTTTTGGCGTAACAATTTTAGGTGCAACAACTTTTGTTGTGGGGTCGCTGTGGACGAAAGACGACTGATAGACGGTTTTTTGAACTGCTACATCAATGTGTTTTGGTGTAGGGGCGATGTCTTCATTTTTTGCAAACAAAGCTTTTACATCATTGGTTTTTGAGACTTGATGTTTGTCGTTGCTAAGATTCAAGTTTAAATTGATGTCCTTTTGTTGTATCAAAACAACTACAGCAACAAAGGCAAGTGCCTTAGGTATCATTGGCCAAATTTGATAAATAATTTTGTTCACTTTCATTCTGACATAAAGCTTAAGTAGATCCATTCGTCGGACAATTAAATTTCTCATAATAAAGTGTTTGCATGATTAAGTATGTTTCTCAAGTATTGAGTTTAATACTGAATAAATTATATGCTCCTTATAATTCATTAAGTCTCAAACGCTGATACAAATTAAAACAAAAAGTTTTATTAAAACAAATAAACAATAAACTTTTTGTTTATTATTTATCAACTATTTGTGTCTATTGCTAAAAGCTTAATGAATACAAGGCTTTTTAGATGAGAAGAGAAAAGGCATGATTATTGGAAATATGAGATTGAAGTTTTTATTAATGTATAATGTGTAATTTTTTGATGAGCAGTGTTTATACAAATAAGCATAAACTTCATGTTTGAAAATTTACAAACCGATACTGAATTTTCAAATTAGTGTTAAACCGAATTTTTTTAATAATACTGAAGTTCTTGAAAACAACTTCAAAAGAAGCAGGTGTCTCTGTTTGATGAAAATTATTTAATATCAAACGTTTTGAACCTCCATCCCACAAACCGATATTATCCCGAATTCCGATTTTAAAGCAAAACTGGGGCACGACATCATGTGCGTAGCCCAGGAATTCAGCCGGATGTTGATCTTTTTGAAAAAGATTTAACTGACATCTTTCAGGTGGATAATAACTGAGATTTTAATTTATTGGTACTCACGACCTTAAGTCGGAGTCATTCAGACGATTGATTCTCTAGCATCCTTATTGGGCTGGTACATCATCTAACGTCACTAGAAATTTGCTTTCGTGGTCAATTGCACCATGATAAGCCTGGCTTAGTTATGTTTTTATTTTTTATAAATCTTTTTTAAATCAAGCACTATGATCCCACTGACTTTTTTAACATTTTTTGAAAGACATCTTTGGTATAAAGACTGGCAACTTCCAGCTTTAAAACTAAGATTTTCGGCTCTTAGCCTCGTCATGCTATTTATGCTGAGCTGGCAGGCAGGTTTCGCTCAGCAGTATTGTCCAGCCCCTGCTTTCTTACCATCTCTAACGGTTGATGGTGCACTAGGTACAGTCATTTGCGAAAGCGAAGATGTACCATTGTCTGTAAGCGTAGAAGGTGGTTTCCCCATGATGGGCACTGCTTATGGAGTTAGTATAAACAGATTCTTTCAATTTGATCTGTCTGACCCTTACGGAACAGCAGCTCAAGTTGGAAATACTTTTACAGGATTTTTCTTTACAGGCGGTGACCTAATAAACGGCACTTTCTATGTATTGGATTATTCCAACAACGGTCTCTACACCATAAATCCTGCTACCGGTGTATTGAGTGCTCAAATAGGAAGCACTATACCTCAAGCTGGTGAAAGATGGTCTGGCTTAGCCTGGGATCCAACGACAGGACTGGCTTATGCACTCTCCAAAATCGCAGGAAATACAACACTTTATAGCCTTGACTTTGTCAACGGAGCAGTAACTGTTATCGGATCCACAGGATTCGGTGGAGGTGAATGGTTGGTGATTGACAATGATGGAAATGCTTTTGCAGCAAGTACAAACACCTTATATAGCATTGATTTGTCAACAGGACTTGGTACCTCAGTGGGCCCCACGGTAATAAATTCTAATTCAAGCGCACAAAGTGCTGACTTTGACCCTGCAACAGGATTGCTATTCAGTTTTGCGCATCAGCAATTTACAAATAACCGTTTGTTTAATCTTGTGAATTCTCAAACGGGAGAGCATAATGATTTGCAACAACAAGCTGGAGCACAATTGGTTTTTACAGCATTCGCAATTCCTGGTAATCAAGCTACGCTTTATGATTATGCATGGAGTACTGGTGAAACAACAGAAGAGATTGTAGTAAATGCAACTGGAACTTATATGGTTTCTGTTACAGATCACTGCGGTACAGAAGTCGTTGAATCAATAGTCGTTTCTCAAGATGTTCAAAATACTTCTACAAGTTGTAACGCAAATATCAACACAGGTCTTGATGCCAGTGGGACAGCGGTCATTTATCCTGCCACCGTATTGGAAGGCGAGGATGGTTGCTTGGAAGGATATACTGTTGAAATTGGAACGACAGGTTCTGATGTTGCAGACTGTAGTATGATCGGACAGCTCTTTAATGTATCGGTGTTTAATGCTGATGGTAATATGGTTTGTTGGAATAGTGGTTGGTCGTTTGAAGATAAACTAGGTCCAATTATCACATGTACCAATTTAACCTTGGCATGTACAGATGATCTCGACCCTGCTACTATGGCAGATACGGGTGTGACTACATCCGATAATTGTACAGCGAATCCAACGCTTACTTATACCGAAGTTGAAGATTTAGGTTGTACTCCAACGGGAGGCTTTGGTACGATTACGCGTACTTGGACTTCTACTGACGAATACGGCAACACAAGTTCGTGTACACAAACTTTAACGATAACAAGACCATCTTTAGATGACCTTGTATGTCCTGGAAATTACGATGGAATGACCAATCCGGCATTCGAATGTAATGGCTCTTGGGACCAAGATGATGAAGGCCATCCCGCTCCTTCCGAAACAGGAGAACCGACTTTAAATAATACAACACTAGACAATGTTTGCATGTTTGATCGAACTTATTCTGATCAGGTATTCCCAAGTTGTGGAAATGCCTTTGATATCGTTCGTACTTGGACTGTAATAGATTGGTGTAATTCTGGTGAGATTGAAACTTGTATCCAAACCATAAAGGTGATGGACAATACGCCACCAACACTTGTTTGCCCAGCTAACATAACAGACGGTGCGGGTAACAATTGTAATGCAAGTGTCATTCTTCCTGCACCCACTACATTGAGTGATGGTTGTTCAGCTGATGGACTTGATTATACCATTACTCATACCTCTGGAACTTTAGCACAACAAGGCACTAATAATGTTTTAGTTGGTTTAGAATTGGGACTAACAACAGTTACTTATACTGCAACGGATGGTTGTGGGAATACTACTGCATGTACATTTACAATTACAATTGTTGATGATACCAATCCTCCTTGTGTTGCGATTAGCTCCACTACTCTAGGCCTCGGTGCTAGTGGAACTACAATTCCATGGACTACATTTGTAGACAGCGGTATAGACTTGGAAACGGCCGATAACTGTGGACCGGTAACCGTAGAAGTGAAAAGACAGGACATGGCTTTTTGTGATGGTGATGAAAGCACAGCTTATGGTTTAGATGTTCCATTCTTTTGCTGTGATGTTGGAAATGTAGTGTTGATTGATGTAAAAGTTACAGATGGTGTTGGTCTTGAAAATTTTTGTACAGTATCTGTAACGGTTCAGGATAACTTGGATCCAGCAATTACTTGCCCAGGAGATAAAACGATTTCATGTGAGAATTACATGACGACACTAATGACTTATGATGGTGTGACAGTAGATGCAGATGGTGTTCCTGATGTAGGAGCAACTAGCCCATTGGCTTATTTCCTTGAGGAAAATGGTCCAGGTACTGCAGATGACGTAACAACCTTTTTAGGCTATTATGCTAATGCTGCTGATGATTGTAATGTCATTGTTGTAATTACTGATGGCTTTTTGCAGGTTGATGCATGTGGGAATTCTGAGAATGCTTCAAATGTAGATGCGCCATTTTTAAGAACATATACTGCTACAGACGATTGGGGTAATACGGATGTTTGTACTCAGGAAATTACGATTGTAAATCCAAATCCATTTAATCCAGCAACGGATGTGACTTTCCCTCCGGCACTAGTTTCTGTGGAATGTAGCGCAATAGGTACTTTGGAAGCAGCAGATGTGACTACTACATCGAACTGTGAAAGTGCAGGTGCTACTTTGGCTTTGCAAACAGTAATTCTGCCAGCTGATCCTACTGATCCAAGTTTAGATTTTTGTTTTAAACTACAAAGAACATGGGAAGTATACGATTGGTGTAGTACTACGCCAACAGTCCCAGTAGCGAGTCTGGTTCAAACCGTAAAAGTAAATGACAACGACATGCCAGTATTAGGAGATTGTACTCCTACTGCTACTAATGTAGAAGAAGGTGAAAATTTTGTTTTCAATATAACAGCAACAGATTGTACAGATACTTATGCACCAGCACCAGGTATATTTGGTGTGCCAGTTGTAAGTTTCGGTTATCAAATTGACCAAGCTAATGATGGTAGTGTAGATGTTACAGGAGTAGGTACCTTAAGCACGGTTGCGACTGGTGTAGGAACAGACTTTCCTGTTGGGACACACAGCGTAACATTTACCGCGACAGATTACTGCGGTAACGTAGGTACTTGTAGCGTTGTGGTTACGGTAACAAACACACTTGATTGTGGCGATTTTGTAAGTACTGCTTTTGAAGTAAACGTTGGGAATAATCCATCTGGAACAACGCTAGGTGTGACTAACCCAGGTTTGTATAATCAAGCGGTAGATGCAACAGGTGTTTTAATGTCATTAAGCAATAATGATCCAAATCCTCAGGCTACTATCAATTTTGTTTGTAGCCAAATAACGGGTACACCTTTAGATGTTTATTTCTATCTCCCTACTGGAGAGATTTGTTTACAGCAAGTATTAGTGGTGGATCTTAACCCACCTGCAGTTCTAAGTTGTGGAACGAGTATTCCTACGCAGGCTTCTGTAGGAGGTGTTGTTACTTTTGATTTTGACCCCAATAATCCTTCTTTAGGTTGGATTAATGCATTGGATATTTGTTCAGGAGCTAACCTGACTTATAGTTTGTCACCCACTACATATGATTGTGGAGCTGAAGTAGGTGTAAACACTACTCCAGTTACCATTTCTGTTGAAGATGAGCATGGTCGAATTACTTCTTGTACTTTTGGAGTTCAATACTCTTGCGGTACAACGCCACCAATGAATGTGGTGACAGGAGTAATTGGCAACGAAGAAAACGGCCTTTTGGCAAACGTAACAGTAAGTCCTGCCTTGGGAATGGATGTAGTATCTACAGACGGTAATGGTGCATTTAGTATCAATTTACCGACCTATGAGAGTTACGAAATTACCCCTTCTAAAGATGATGATTACCTAAATGGTGTTTCGACTTACGACATTGTTTTGATGAGTAAACACTTACTGGGTGTTGAAGCCTTGGATTCACCTTATAAGATTATTGCAGCTGATATCAACAAATCTGGGAATGTGACTACCCTTGATATGGTGTTGTTAAGAAAAGTGGTACTCTTTATTGATACTGAATTTTCGAACAATACGTCTTGGAGGTTTGTGGATGCAAACTATGTGTTTGATGATCCAATCGAACCACTTGGTGAATCATTTCCGGAAACTTATCTGATTGATGAACTGAATTCTGATATGCAAGATATCGATTTCGTTGCGGTCAAAACGGGTGATGTAAATGGTACGGCAGTCGTTGATCTAAATGGTGTAGCTGATGATCGTACTTTCGAAGGTGAGCTTCAATTGAAGATTGAGGAACAACTACTGAAAGCTGGTGAGACCTATAAGATTGATGTTAAGGCGAAAGACTTTAATGAAATTTTGGGTTACCAGTTTACGCTTGGTTTTGAACAAAATGCGATTGAGATTCTGGATATAATTTCAGGTGAATTACCTGGTTTAGATGCCAATAATTTTAATTTACAAAGTACAAGCGAAGGCGTGATGACTACAAGTTGGAACCAATCAGCAGCAGTAAGTCTTGATGACAATGCAGTATTATTCACACTTGAAGTAAATGCTAAACAAGATGTAAAGTTGAGTGATGTGTTGAACACAAACTCTCGATTGACTACTGCGGAAGCGTATCGCGAATCAGGAGCTGATGTTGATTTGATGAACATTGCTTTTGAATACACGCAAGCTGAAGGCGATGCTGAAGCATTCAATGTTTTTGCACTCTATCAGAACCGTCCGAATCCATTCAAAAATGAAACCTTGATTACTTTTAGTTTGCCTGAAGCAGGTGAAGCTAGCCTTAAGATATTTGACCTTTCGGGTAAAGTTATTCAGGAAATTACTAGAACTTTTGACAAAGGGTACAACGAACTAAGTATCAACCGAAGTGACCTAAATGCGAGTGGTGTTTTATACTACGAGCTGTCTACTTCAAAGCATACTGCTCTAGAGAAAATGATTGTAATAGATTAAGATAATAGTATTGGTGGATGTTTTATGCCGCTAATACAAAGACGCTGTTCTGGGACTAATTTTTGAAATCAGTTCCTTGGGAAGCCTCCTCCAGTTTTACTGGGGAGGCTCTTTTTTTTGCGCTCAATAGTATAGGTAAATTCCATCCTACTTACTGCACAAAAAAGAGTCGACTACCAAAAGCATGCTCTCCTATTACCGTCAAGGTGTACCAGCCGGAAGGAAAATTTTTGGTTGTGATCTTTGTAGTTTTATGTTGAATGACAGCAGTTGAAAGTGAAATGCCAAGTGCATTGGAGACCCTGTATTGCAAGCCTTTTATCTCATCTATATTTAACGAAAATTGAAAGAAGTCATTCACTACTGGATTTGGCGAAAGCAGGAAGTTAATGGGAATGAAATCAGGATCACTTATCAGGCTAGCTGTAAAGTCCGTGCGATATTGGACCACCAAATAATTGGCCAGACCAAATTCGGCGTTGACACCTTTTGCTCTGATGACAATTAGATAGGGTTGTTGTCGAACATGTTCGTCTTTTACAATCCATTGGAAATTCGCTGTTGCAGACATGCCATTGATGGAAGTGGTGAAGGTGGCAGGTGAATTAAAATAATCATAGAGCCCGGAATTAGAACTCACCCACAATGCTTGTTGATCAATATCTGGTTCGTTTATTTCGAAATCAATAGAAACAGTATCGCCCACAGCTACTGTCACAATATTGCTGTTGCCAGGTCCATTTAGTTGTACGATATCGGGCATTAATTCCTCGTCCGGAAAAACCATAATTTGCATATCTCTGAGTACACTTTCTATTTCTACTCCATTTCTATAAGATCGAACTCGTATGGCAATATTGTATTCACCTTCTATTTGTGGTGCATCCCAAATGATTTCTCCGGTGTTCGAGTTTATGCTTATACTGTTATTAGGTCCTGGTATAACCTCAGTAAGTGGAATGAAGTAGGGAACCATTTCGCCTATGTCGCTCATTGGTGTTTGAAGTTCATAAGTTAGTGAGTCACCGTCAATATCATAAGCACTAGGAACATGAATAAAAGGGACCCCTACAAATGCTATGTCAACAGCAGGCTGTAGTAAAATAGGGGAGTGGTTGTTGGAAATGGAATTACCAGTCATGACAGTGAAAGGGGTTTCCAGATAAAAAGGTACATTATCCGAATTTGGAGGATTGACGTTTATGATTCCTGCATTTCTATTGGGGTCAATCATGTGAATGGTATAATTGCCAGATGATTGATAAGTGTGTGTGCCAATGTAAATATTCATTTTGGTATCGTATTCCAAATATTCACCATTACCATTAGCTCGAGCAACTATGCTACTAGAACCATCGCCCCATCGAATAATCAAGGTGTCGCGATCCGCAGGGATTGAGCTGGCTTTGGTATAAGTGATAATGGAAGCTTGGACGGTAAGTTCGTCAATTTGCTTGGCTATGATTTCGCCTGAGCGGTTGTGAGTAGCATTGGCTTGCCATATAACAACTAGTAGAATGGTTAGTGTAAATAGATTTTTCATGCTTTAGTTTTTAGAGCGTTCTGAATGATACTCATTTGTAAGTACGGCAATAAGGGGCAGAAGGTTTGGTCATCTACCGCTCATCCAATTTCTTCAAGATTTCAGGATTTTTCTCCAATTGAAAAACACCATCCTCCATATATCCCCAGCCACCAATGCCTTGACGGTAGATTTTATTCTCTAAGTTTTCTTTTTGAATGATGACAGATTTGCCTAACACGACAATCGCATTGTCTGGCACGTCGGTGCTCACTACACAGTTGGCTCCAATTCGACAGTTGTTGCCTATCGTTACTTTGCCAATTATTTTTGCGCCAGCTCCAATCAAGCAATTGTCACCAATAGTTGGACTGCCTAGACCTTTGGAATCCACGAGCATATTGGAGCCAATGGTAACCTGATGGTAGATGCTACAGTTTTTTCCAATTACAGCGTCGCCACTAATGTAGACACCGTATGGACCATGTAGGAAATTTATTGGGCCTGCGATTTGATTATTAAAAGGAAGGTAGGAACCTGTTTCGTGTTGGAAACGGCGCAAGAGGAATCCTGCGAACTTTCGAGTGAAAGCGTTTTTGGAGTACTTGCCTTTTTGGCGCAAGCCCCAGTAACCTCCTAATTTATTTGTTATTGTAGTGAAAATCATTGTGGAATTTCAAATTCAATTGCAATTTCATGGGGGCGTTTCATTACTTGGAGCTTAATAAAGCTTGGAAGCGGGAAGTTCCCTCGACTGCGGAGCTCCGCGTCTAAAGGTAACTTCCCACTTCGTGCTTCCAACTTTCCAGCTCTTCTCTCTATTCAATCTCCACCACTAAATCATCCTGAGCCACCATTGTTTTTTCCGAAAGGTAAACTTTCTTGACGACACCAGCAATTGGGGAAGTAATGGTACTCTCCATTTTCATTGCTTCAATGATAAATAGCGGTGTATTTACGGCTACTTTGTCACCTTCTTTTACCAATACTTTGGAAAGACTACCTTGTAAGGGGGCACCTACTTCATTTGCGGCACTTGCTTTTATGTGGACAATCGTTTCTGTTTTAACGGAGTGATCTTTAACGACAATAGAACGGGTTTGTCCATTCAGCATGAAGTAAACCGTGGACATGCCATGTTCATCCGGAATTGTTTTATTGATGAAACGAACGAGGATTTTTTTGCCTTTAGCAATTTCAATAAAAATTTCTTCATTCGCCTTCAAGCCAAAAAAGAATGCAGGAGTTGGAATATCACGAACGGCACCGTAAGTCTCAAAGTGTTCTTGAAAGTTTGTGAAAACTTTTGGATACAAAAGGTAGGAAACCAAATCATTAAAATGAACATAGTCGCCAAATTCCTTTTTGAAATCAATATATGCTTTGTCAAAGTCAATAGGTTCAAGATGTGCATTTGGGCGATTGGTATACGCTTGTTCACCTTTCAAAACCATTGCCTGAAACTCCTTTGGAAAACCACCCGTTATTTGCCCAAGGTCACCACGCATCAGTGCCTTCATACTATCTGGAAAAGCAAGTGTACTTCCTTTTTCGAGTATGTCTTCTTTTGTCAGATTGTTGGAAGTCATGAACATGGCCATGTCGCCAACCACTTTTGAAGATGGGGTTACTTTTACGATGTCTCCGAGTATGTCGTTGACGGCGCGATAGTTTGTTTTGATGGTTTCGAATTGATCTTCGAGTCCTAGTCCACGTGCTTGTGGGCGAAGGTTGGAATATTGTCCACCTGGAATTTCATGCTCGTAAACTTCAGCAGTTCCAGCCATGAGTTCGGTTTCAAATGGATAGTAATATTGACGAGCAGCTTCCCAGTAATTGGCATATCGATTTAATGAAGATTGATCAACTTTGTTTTCTCGTTCGTGGCTACTTAACATAGCAGCTACAGAGTTGAAGTTCGGTTGAGAAGTCAAGCCAGACATAGAACTTAGAGCAACATCTACGACATCTACACCCGACTCAATTGCTTTGAGGTAAGTAGCGGATTGTATGGAAGAGGTGTCGTGTGTATGCAAGTGAATCGGAAGGTCCACTGATTTTTTTAGTTCAGTGATGAGTAATTCTGCAGCAGTAGGCTTTAGCAAGCCAGCCATGTCTTTTATGCATAGAATATGAGCACCTGCATCTTCCAGTCTTTTAGCAAGGTCAAGATAATAGGCTAGATTAAATTTCTTTCGACTTGGATCGGTGATGTCGCCAGTGTAACTCATACAAGCTTCTGCAATACCGCCAGTTCGTTCGCGTACGGCATTGATACTGGTAGTCATAGCTTCGGTCCAGTTGAGTGAATCAAAGATTCGGAATATATCAACACCTTGTCCGTCGTTCCATGCCTGCTCAACGAATTTTTCTACGAGGTTGTCAGGATAAGCTGTATATCCTACGGCATTGGAGCCTCTAAGTAGCATTTGGAAAAGAATGTTGGGAACCGCTTTTCGCAAAAGTTCTAATCGTTTCCAAGGACATTCTTTTAGAAAACGCAGACAAACATCGAAGGTGGCACCTCCCCAAACTTCCATACTAAAAACATCGTTGGCATGATGACGAGCAAAACCCTCAGCAACCTTTAGCATGTCGTGTGTACGTACGCGAGTGGCCAGTAGTGACTGATGTGCATCTCTGAAAGTAGTGTCGGTAAATTGTATTTCCTTTTTATTTTTTAACCAAGCTGAAAATTTATCAGGTCCCATTTCGGTTAGTCGATCTTTGGTTCCTTTTGGATAAGCTTTGGTGCTATCAAATGTAGGAACTATCGGAGTACGAAATTTTTTATTAGGATCTGTGAATTTAACATCGCTGTTGCCGTTTACAATTACGTCGGCGAGATAGCGAAGCATTTTAGTTCCTCGATCTTGGTATCGACGTGGGTTTAATATCTCTGGATGATTGGGAATAAAACTGGTAGTAATATTTCCACTTTGGAAAGTTGGATTTTTTAATAAATTTTGTAAAAATCCCATGTTTGTATTTACGCCACGAATTCGAAATTCGGATAAGGCACGTTGCAGTCGTTCGGAAGTTCCCTTGAGCGTTCGGCCAGAAGCCGTGACCTTCACTAGCATACTGTCAAAGAATGGTGAAACTTTTGCGCCGGGATAAGCAGAGCCCGCGTCTAAACGAATTCCAAAACCACCTGCACTACGGTAGGCGATGATGGTGCCATAATCTGGTTTGAAATTATCTGCAGGATTCTCCGTAGTAATTCTACATTGAATGGCAAAGCCAGAACAAGTAATGTCATTTTGATTTTTTATGAAAATAGTAGGATGGGAGAGAGGGTATCCCATGGCAATCAAAATTTGTGAGCGTACAATATCGATACCCGTTATTTCTTCAGTGATGGTATGTTCAACTTGTATCCTCGGATTGACTTCTATAAAGAAAATATTTTCGTCTTTGTCAACGAGAAACTCCACGGTACCCGCGTTGCTGTATTCTACATGTCGCGCAATGCGCAAGGCATATTCGTAGAGTGCATCTTTGGTTGTTTGTTTGATATTGACTGCTGGTGCAACTTCTACTACTTTTTGAAAACGTCTTTGTACCGAACAGTCTCTTTCGAAAAGGTGGTAGATGGTACCGTGCTCGTCGCCCAGTATTTGTACTTCAATATGTTTTGGGTCAACCACATATCGTTCTAGAAAAATGGTATCGTCACCAAAGGCAGTTTTTGCTTCACCCTTCGCTTCCTTGTATGCTTTTTTTAATTCGCTTGGACTGTGGACTACTCGCATACCGCGACCGCCACCACCAGCTGCTGCTTTTACCATGATGGGGAAACCAATGCGATTGGCCTCTTCCATAACGATTGCTTCTGAGCTTAAATCTTTTTGACTGTCTTCAATTAGAGGAACCTTTACTTCACGTGCAATTTTTTTGGCAGCGACTTTGTCTCCAAGTTTGTCCATTACCTCAGGCTTTGGGCCAACAAAGGTAATACCTTCGTCTCGGCAACGTCTGGCAAATGTTACGTTTTCCGAAAGGAAGCCATAGCCAGGATGTATGGCGTCAATTTGTTGCTGTTTGGCGAGTTTGATAATGCCTTCGATATCGAGATAAGGCTTTAGAGGTTCATCATCATTGCCAATTTGATAGGCTTCATCTGCTTTATATCTGTGGAGAGAGTATCTGTCTTCGTAGGTGAACATGGCGACCGTACGGATGCCGAGTTCTGATGCAGCTCGGAGAATACGGATGGCTATTTCCCCTCTATTGGCGACGAGGATTTTCTTGAATTTCTTTACTTGTTGAGACATAATACGGAGTAATGCTAAAAAATGAGTAATATTTTTTTTACGGTCAGAAACAGATTTTGTTAGTACAGTTTAGCCTTTAATTTTGAATTGATAAACTAAATAAATTAAATGAAAGAATCAGATCACTTAATGAAAGAATTGAGCAACTATCTAAATAGTATAGATAGCTGTTTGGCTATTTTCTTAGGTTAAAACGGGTAGGTTGTCTAGCGGATTAGCTAGAGAGGCTGAATAATTTTCTAAAGGCTACTGACTACAGTGGCATTTTCTTACATTTGCAGGATTCTAAGGTTTAGAATACCTCATACTTTAAAACAAATCATACTATTTTGGCCTCTTAGCCAAATGTATGAAAAAAGAAGCGTTACAAATGAATTTTACGAGTCTTATTACCCTTTTAGTGATTATTGGTGTTTATAGTTGGCAGGCCTCGAGAGAAAGCAGTGTAGGAGGAGCTACAACTTGGGAGCATTTTAAACCGTCTTTGGAGCGATATTCTGGATTTCGGGAGTTATTGTTATTCATTGCCTTTTTGCTTTTTTATAAGTTATCTCGTGGATTGGCTATAGGAGATGATGCCACTGCGTTTGAGAATGCGAAGCGTGTGGTTGTTTGGGAGCATAATCTGGGAATACTCTATGAGTTACAGATTCAACAATTCTTTTTAGATAAAACGACGCTGTTTAAGGTAATCAACTGGATTTACATCAAGCTACATATTCCTACGACCATTATCTTTTTTGTTTGGCTTTTTTACCGACGAAGAAATCACTATTTGTTTATTCGAAATGGTTTTTTGATTGCCAATGTGATCACGCTTTTCTTTTTTGTCGGTTTTCCTTGCGCACCACCTCGAATGTTGAATGATCTGACTCAGTGGGGGCCTGGTATTATCAATGATTTAGCAGCTATGGGAATCAACTTGGGTAATGGCTTTGTGGATACCCTTTTAGAAATTAGTGAGATCAATTTATATAAAGGAGTGAACTCCAAACTTTTTAATAAATATGCAGCGATGCCTTCCATGCATTTTGGAAATTCATTGTTGATCGGTATTGTTGTAACCATGCTAACCAAAAGCTTTTTGACTAAGGCATTGATTTGGATCTATCCTGTGTTTGTTTTGTTGGTGATTGTGATGACAGGAAATCATTTCTTCTTGGATGCAGCACTTGGAGGATTCCTTGTATTGTTTTCTTATGCGATGATGTTGCTTTTACAAAAGTTCTTTCCGTCTATGAAGGAGTCTTTTTGGGGGACGGAGCGCTTGGCAGCTTTGGATGCTAAGAAAGCGGAAAGCTAGTACTATTTATGTTTAAAACAGCTTCATTGCTTTCGCGCGTGCTCAAGCTCCGAAGGGAAGTTTACTTACTGACACACTTTATGGAGCGGCCTTTAAGTTCTTTATTGATTTTTTGGCAACAATTTCTTCTAATTCCACTTTAATAAGAAAGGGAGTGACTTAGGCAGCGTTCTATGGTCTTAATCCTTGTGCATGGCACCTTTTATGCTATAAGCTAAGATGGTTTGTGCATATTATGCATTAAGCTGATAATAAACGTACTTTCGTAAGCGGATAGAAGGCTATTTGCCGAAAGACTAAATAAAAAAATTATTCCCTTCGCGTACCCATGATTCTTAATGGGAAAAGTATCCCGCAGATACAGGGTGTGGGATAATCTCAAATAAAAAGATATGAATAAAGAAGCATTTAATAATATTTGGAAGATGATTGGTTTGAGATATAAATCTCATCCATGGCATGGTATTGATATTGGTGACAAGGCGCCAGAACAGGTGACTTCGTTCATTGAAGTAATCCCATCAGATACGGTAAAGTATGAAGTAGATAAGACGACTGGGTATTTGAAAATTGATCGCCCGCAGAAGTTCTCGAACATTGTTCCTGCTTTATATGGCTTTGTTCCACAAACGATTTGTAGAGATAAGGTAGCAGAATATTGCATGGAAAAAACGGGCCGCGAAGGAATTGTTGGAGATGATGATCCTTTAGATATTTGTGTGTTGACAGAACGTGAGGTGACCCATGGTAATATCATCGTGCACGCTATTCCGATTGGTGGCTTCCGAATGATCGATAATGGAGAAGCGGATGATAAAATTATTGCCGTACTTAAGAGTGATGAAGTGTATGGTCGCTGGAACGATGTAAAAGATTTACCAATTACTATCCTTAATCGTTTGCAACATTACTTCTTGACTTATAAGCAGTTGCCAGGTGAAAAGCCGAAATGTGAGATAACAGATGTATATGGTAAGGAAGAAGCTTTTGAGGTGATCAGAAGAAGTCAGCAAGATTACGATCAGGCTTACGGTAACTTAGAAGAAGCGCTTTCGCTTACTATGTTGGAGGCGTTTCAGTTTGCGCAGCGACAGCAAGATATTTTGAAAAATTTGTAAGGAAAAGACGAAAGTCGGAAAACGGAACAGGCTGGCCGCTAATTCAGTGGTCTTGATATTTGGCAACATCGCTATTGACAATAGTTTTTAAACTTGTCGGGTCTATCTGGGAGCTAGATAGGCCGTCAGGCTGAATGTAAAACTGCAAAACGTTGTGCTGAGTGAACCTGTCTACTCGGCGCTATGATACATTCAAAATGTAAAAGTATCCCGAAAATCGTAGTAAACATGACGTTTTTCGCGTTCGCTGGCAAACTTTTACATTTTAAATTTTGCGGTTTTACATTTATAACCATGTTCCGGAAGCAAAAATCAATTAACGGCCAGCCTGTTCGGACTTCCGTTCAAAAAATTAATTTCCACTATCTTTGCACAAATTCCCAACTATGGCAGAGATAATAGACATGATGACTCAATTGAAGGAAAGTATTCGCCAAGATACTTTTGTACGATTGACTTTGAGTAAAAATCAGAATTCAGATTCAACTTTGAAAAAAGTGCTGATCAAACTCGCTCTGATTAAAAATCAAAAACAACTTTCCCTCGTCTATCGCCACAAGACGAAAGATATTACCAAAAATTTTCCAATAGAAGCCGCTTATCAGGAAATCGAAAAACTGATGAGGGATACCCTTGTGATTTTCAATCTATTCACGATTACTGCTGATTGGAGTGGCGAGCGAAGTGCTGATGGCAAGCTAAAATTGAAAGAACAAGCAGCTAGCTTTAAGGAACTTCCTAATCGCACGCACGACAAAACGAAAAAGCGTTTAATTAGTGGTACTGATTATTTGAAAGCTTTGAATGTACTAGATAATTCGGGGCGTGTCAAAAAAGATAAGGGGGATAAATATAAACAGATCAATAAGTTTGTAGAAATAATTGACGGACTCGTTCGGAAGAATAAAGACTTACTAAAAAAAGATGCCTTGCAAGTAGTTGACATGGGAGCTGGGAAAGGCTATCTCACTTTTGCCTTGTATGATTATTTGGTAAAAACTGCTAAGGTGAATGCACATGTAAAAGGTGTGGAGGTGCGACCGGATTTAATTCAACTATGTAATGAGGTGGCAGAGCAAGTTGGTTTTGAAAATTTGAAATTTGAGCTCGGTTATATTGGTGATTATGAATTGCCAAAAACGGATATGCTGATTGCCTTACATGCCTGCGATACAGCCACAGACGATGCTATCTTCAAAGGCATCAAAGCGAATGCATCACTCATTATTTGTGCACCTTGTTGCCATAAGCAAATCCGAAGAGAGATTGATGACAAGACGGAGTTTCATGCCGTGTTGGAACATGGGATATTGAAGGAGAGGCAGGCGGAGATTATCACGGATACGATTCGTGCTTTGTTGATGGAGTCGGAGGGCTATAAGACGAAGGTCTTTGAGTTTATCTCGACGGAGCATACAGGTAAGAATTTGATGATAGTGGGAGAGCGGCATGAGCGGGAGGTGGATAAGGTGGCGATTTTTGAGAAGATTGCTAGCTTGAAGCGAGCTTTCGGGATTGGGTCTCATTATTTGGAAGAATTGCTCGTTTGACGGGGATGGGACCTGCCGGGCTGGCGTCTTTTCACCAGACGGGCACAGATCTAAGAAATTGAATGGATTGGGATGGATGGCTTTTCTGCGATCGTAAAAAAAAACGCGGTAGTGGTTTTATAATCCGTCCAATCCGTGCCTGTCTAGCTGCTCGCTATATAGATCCCATCCCTGCTAAAGTGAAAATCCACTCAAAGTTATCAACAATATGTTCATAAGTCTGTTGGTATGTTAGTAAGTCGGCTGATCAGCCTTTGATTTGCCTTAAGTTTTGCTAAAATTACTATATCATGCTTCAATTGCTCACGCCAATCCTACTTCTAATGTCTATGAATGGTTTCCTAATCTATGATTTCAATAAAGAAAGTGATTTGTCCAGTTGGATGGTGGTGGATGATGTGGTAATGGGTGGCCGGTCAGATGGAAGCTTTTATATTGATTCAGATGGGAATGGTGTTTTTGAAGGAGATGTTTCTTTAGAGAATAACGGTGGATTTTCATCTATTCGCTGTCGATTTGAACAGGCGGATGTTAGTAAGTTTAGTAAAATGGTGATTCGCTTGAAAGGTGATGGGAAGGAATATCAGGTTCGAGTAAAAACAGATGCACAAGATTATTTTTCTTACATCACTTATATGTCGACTTCTGATGATTGGGAAACGATTGAGATTCCACTTGACGAAATGTACCCTTCGTTTAGAGGTCGAAAGTTGAATGAAGCTAATTTTCCTGCTGAGGTGATGGAGGAGATTGGTTTTTTGATTGGGAATAAAAAGGCGGAGCGGTTTCGTTTGATGTTTGATCGGATTGAGCTGAGATAGGGGAGGAATTGAAAGGCTGATGAAGACTGAACAGGTCAACTGAGAATGCAGTCGCCTCAATATTTTGACCGCATCGCTCTTAGGGATATTTTTAAACCTGTCGAGTCTATCTGGCAGCTAGACAAGCCACCAGGCTAGTTTAAACCTTGTTCCTAATGCTAAACCAATTAACTGCCACCCTGCGAAGAGCGAAGTTCTCTTCTAGCGCATATACAGGATCGGAGGGAACCCTCTCTGCCGGCCAGCCATGTTCCGTTTTCTGACGGAATAGTTACAAAATAATTTAAAATAAGAAGACCGAAGATTTTCCAAAGGTAAGTTTACCTCAGGAGATTCTTCGGTCTTCAAATTTAGAGCATTACTCAACTACAATTTCTACTTTGTTTGCAGCAGCTTTAGCGTCATCTTTAGAACCAAGTCCTTTAAAGGTAATCTGGTCCTTGTTTACGCCAAGTGTAACCAACATGTCATGTACTACTTTAGCACGGGTAGTTGAAAGACTTTTATTCGTTAGTTTGTTTTTTCCATCACTAGTATAAGATTGTACGCTAATCTTAGCGTTAGGATCAGATTTTAGAGCAGCTACTAAGCCATCTAATTCATTTCTAGAATAGTCAGTAATTCGGTGGTTTTCAGAATTGAATTTAATTTGAGACAACTCATAAGTAGTTTCAGATCCTGCTTTTTTCTTGAACATATCAGAGAATGTATTCTTGAAAAAGTCACCAGTTTTTTCTGCGGCATTACCGATGGCTTTACCAGTAGCTTTGGTTGCGTCACCAATTGCCTTACCGATTTTCTTAAATACTCTACCAATTCGATTACCTTTTTTGTCAACATAAAAGCCATCTTCTGTTGTTGAAAAATCACCGACTTTGTATGCGATCTTTCCTGAAGCGTCTAAGAGGTTACCACTTTCATCTATTGTAAATTCGATAGCATCATTGGCTGCATTTCCAACAGCATCCGAAGCGTCACTTATTGCGTTACCAGCTGCATCAGTTAAGGCGTCTGCTTTTTTGCTCGCAAGGTTCACAATATTACCTGCGGCATCTTTTGTAAACTCTCCAGCTTTTGCAATGATGTTACCTGTTCCATCAACTACGTTACCAGCAGCATCTACTGTTCCATTTAAAACTGAACCAGCAGCGTCAACTGTTTTATCTACCATGGTACCTACTGCATCACCGCCTGCATTGGCAATGCCAGTTGTAGTTTCTGTTACAGCATTGGCAGTATTATCAACTGCGCCACAGCCTGTTCTGAAACCAAAGTAACCAAGCAGTAATAAGGCAGCTAGTCCTAGAAGTAGCCATTTCATAAATCCACCACCACCTCCAGAAGATTTTTGTTGGTGCGATGTGCTACTAGAAGCACTATGAGAAGTACCGCCTTTAGTATCAGCAAATCCTAAGATGCTGCCCATTCCCGCAGGTAGCGCACTGCTTAGGTGGTCTTTTTGTCCGGCTAATAAATTCATTAGGCTAGAGGCATTTAAGCCTTTGCTAGCTACCTGCTTGCCGATCATTCCCATTACCATAGGAGCTAGCATGTTCATAAGAGAAGAAGAAGAACTTTGCTTTAGTCCGGTGGTTTTACCGATAAGATCTAATATTGAATTCTGCTTGTTTCCCATGATCGAAGAAAGTATAGACTTTCCACTATCCATTAATCCGTTGGATGAAGATCCGCCTCCTAAGAGACCAGAAAGGTTATTAAACATGCTACCGTCATGCTTGTCTTTGTTGATCATGTTTAGTAGTTGACTGGCTCCATTGGATGAAGAACCTTTGCTTACAATACTGCCAAGAATAGTAGGGAGTATGGTACCAATTGCTGATTTGGTGGTACTTTGATTTTCACCAATTAGTTTTGAAGCTTGACCAATTAGGTTGTCACCAAGTTGATCTTTTACTAGGTTTAAAAGATTAATTGCCATTTGTAGGTTGATTTTATGTTTTAACAAAAAGAGCTTGTCACATTAGTACATTATATCAGACGTTGTATTTCAAATTAGGTAACAGTGGGTAGAATGACTTTCATGAAACTTAAATTTAAAATAGGGTGAAATTCATACTAAATATATTGAATATCTGCATTGGTTGAGCCTGAATGGAATTATATTCGGTTGTTAAGTAACTCTGCATTTAGAATGAAAAAATTAGAACGAGTATTTCGACGCATAATCTATGTGGGGAAATCAATGATGATATTTTAATTTTCATAGCTGACTTTGTACATTGAGGAATGAAGTACAAATTAATCTGCAGCGACATAGACGGCACGCTACTGAACAAAGAAAGAGAACTTTCCACAAGGACCATTCAGGTCATGAAAAATATAAAGGACCGCATTCCTGTCGTCCTTATTTCCTCCCGAATGCCTAAGGCGATGCGCCATCTTCAAGTTGAAATGGATATGGAAAGACATCCACTGATCGCTTATAATGGTGGTCTGGTTTTGAGCTATGATGAAGATGAAGCTAAGGCTTTGTTGTCGATTGAAATTCCGATAAACTTGACGCAGTTGATTTTGAAATTCATTGACAAGTCGACCATCCATATGAGCTTGTATCATGCGGATGAGTGGTTTGTTCCCGAAATGGATTATTGGGCGAAGCGGGAAATGAATAATACTAAAATCACGCCAGCAGTAGCTAAGTTGGAAAGCATTTGTGAACAATGGCAAGTCGAAAATAAAGGACCTCACAAAATCATGTGCATGGGCAATGAGCATGAAATTCAATTGTTGGAGAATTGGTTAAAGATGTATTGTGCGGATCAGTTGCATGTGTATCGATCGAAGTCAACTTATATTGAGATTGCTAGTAAGGAGATTTCGAAATTATCTGCTTTGTCTTTTTTGTTGGATCAAAAGTATGCGATTAATTTATCGGAGGTAGCTGCTTTTGGTGATAACTATAATGATATGGAATTACTTGGTGGAGTGGGATTGGGTGTTGCGGTTGCGAATGCTAAGGAGGAGGTGAAGGCGGTGTCGGATCGGATTACTTTGAGTAATTTGGAGGATGGAGTGGCTGTTGTTTTGGAGGAACTTGCTCTGTCTTGATTTTTTACCATGGAAGCATAGAAGGGATGGAGGCCCAATAATTTAAAAGGGTACGGAGGTTTTTAGCTGAGGCTAATGTCGACCGAAGGTGATTGTGTTTGGAGCTTTGTTAAGTCCGCGAGATGGCTTTGTGTTAAGCAAGGCTGGGTAAAGTCTGTTGCTTATTGTTCCTCTGCTTTAATAAACCTTACTGACATTTACAGTAAGCACTTAATTCTATTGATAGCTGTTCAGTGGCTTCGGATACCGGACTTTACAGGCCGGCCGAGAATTGATTTCGGTATTAGGAACAAAATCTAAAATGTAAAACCGCAAAATTAAAAATGTAAAAGTTTGCCCTCGAACGCGAAAAACGCTTTACTTACTACCGTATTTTAAACCATATAGTCATATAGGACACATAAGTTCGATCGTTTTTTTCTATGTGTCCTAATGTGTTGTCTATATGGTAAAATTGTGATACAGGCCGCTAATGCTAGCGGCTTTTTTTATGTCCAGTCTGAAAGTTCTCTCCTTTTTTGAAAAAAAATATTCACCTCCAAAAAATAATAATTCACACAGGGATTAGCGAAAAATTAAAATAACCTTAACGCTTTTAAAGTCCCGTCTTAGCTGCATAATTGCACTCACCTCGTAACCTTTTTTCCTGACTTCAAATTAAACAGTAACAAGCCGATATGGCAAACGAAAAACCAAACGAAACAAAATAATCTCATGAGCTTAAACGTGAATTAACAACATACTAGCAAGCCCGTCTCAGGGCTTGTTTTTAAAAAGATCAATAGCTAATACGCTTCGGAATAAGTAGCCAATGTCAAATCACGGCCAGCCAGAGGTATACTCAAAATTAAAATTTGAGAGCTGAGTCATCCGAAAAGTATTGTTGACCACAGGGCGAATGTCTCTCTGAGCGAGAAAATGAAATTTAATTAAACATACGCGTAGCCTTCAGTATTTGAGCTACAGGTACTTATTCTTTAATCCCGTCTTGCGACATGCAAGGCTTTAAAATCTATTACCAATGAAAAAGCTAATTAAGAATTCAAACCAGAAAAACAACACTGCATTAACTAATTTTGCAAAACTTCAATTGACTAATCATCAGCAGCGGAAAGTGAAAGGTGGCGGAGGTGGAAGTGATGGGACTAATATAATTATTGAAGAAATAGTTATTATTTAATAAGAAATGTCAAAAGTGAAAATTTAGGTGTAAGTTGCCCCGATCTTTGATCACTCAAAGATCGGGATTGTTTTTTAAAATTATTCTAGTCTTTGTGTTTTTTAGAGGGATACTGCCAAAAGAATCAATGATAGTTTGTTGGTTTTTTATTTTGTATTCAAAATGGAGTATTTGTGAAGATGTATAATGTTATATGTTTTGAGAAATTTTTTCCAATAGCCAA
This sequence comes from uncultured Saprospiraceae bacterium, assembly GCA_937921775.1. GTDB lineage: Bacteria > Bacteroidota > Bacteroidia > Chitinophagales > Saprospiraceae > CALGLS01. The sequence goes on along the minus strand of CAKZUK010000096.1, from coordinate 17,948 downwards.
TCTTTGAGAATTACTGACCTTTTGTTTTTAATTAGATTGAATAAGTTTTGATCTAAGGTGTTTTGATAAATGGCATTGGTGATTTTCCTAGTGAATAATATGAAATTCAGGAAAGGTTCCTTTTTACTCTTGGAAATAAAATCATTTCGACGGATAAATTTTTCAAAAGCATTTGATTGAGCAATAAGTAAGTCGTAATAACTATCATCAATTAAGAATTGTTCGAAATAGCTTCTCAGCAATATTGTTTTTGAGTTTAGATTGTAAAGTGGTTTTAAGAAAGTATGAGAGGAAAGGAGGTTTGTTGATTCAGAAAATTGTTTTCTATAAAAGTAAAGTAATCCAAAGCTTAAGCTGATAACGTCTTGTTTAATTTTTTGAGGTAGCGCCTTTGTGTATTCCTTAATAAACCATTCAGTCCATTCAAAGGCGCCTTCTGCTATACTTATTGAAGCGATATTTAGAAAAGTGGCTTCTGTGATTTGGTCATTTCTAAGAATTAAATTTTGATCAAGCCCGAATTTGTTTAGTGAAAACATTTTAGATCGATAAGTTGTTTTGCCATGGTTAAACCTACTGCTAAGGTGGTTAAATAAAAGTATGAAAATCTCAAACTGATCATTTTTACCCAGTTGATGCACTTTGTTTTTAAATAAAGTTTCCATTTCTAAGTATATGGCATCATTGTCAGCCTTACCCAAAGATTTGATAACGAGCGCATACAGTTTAAAAACAGTTTCGTTCTTTAAATCAGTTTTGGATTGCTCCAAAGTTTTAGTACGGAATTTATTGCCAATTAATTTTTCATGCCATTTCACGGTGAAGTCCAGTCGTTGCTGTTGAATCAAATAATAATAATTCAAGTGATTGACGGCTGACACTAAGGTAGCATCATTTCCCTTCTGCTTATTAGTCTGAGCATGCCCATAAAATTCCAAATTCAATTCATGCACCTCCTTATAATAGTTAACATCCCGATAAGGCAAAGCTTCCAATTCTCCAAGCAGCTCATTCGTACCTTTCTTAAATAAAGTATACACATTTCGCTCACCCAAGCCTTTGACCAATAGCTTCTTTTTCTCAAATGGCTTCTTGCGTATTTGTATCGCCACTAAGAATTCTTCTGCCAGTGCCGCCAAGCCATGCATCGTTTTTCTGATTTTCTGAACATTTACTTTTTCGTTGGGAAAGAGTTTTTGGCAGGTGTCCTCTTTGCTTAGTTTGGGAGAGGATAGCTCGGGATAGTATTTCCGGATGTGATCGAATAGCTTGACGTAAAGCTCGTTCGTATTGTAGAATGGAGACTTGAGAAACTTTCGAAACCAGTGGATTTCCTCTTGTTGTAAGCTGCCGATTAAGGTCAATAATTTACTGCTGTGCATTGATAAGTAGGTGTAAATACTTGAAATGGAGAAAATATGAAGCTTTTGCTAGAGCTAAAATAAGGAAGTTTTTGGAATTATTAGATTGATATTTTTTATTGTAAAGTCTTGATTAGTAGTATTTTATTTGTTTTTATTTTATTTGAGGAAATTTATTTTTGGAATTAAATAAGAAATATGTACCCGCAAATCACTAAAATCGAGTATAACTTGCACCTAATTGATTACGAGAGGTGAAGATTTAATTACGAACAAAATTTATTAAAAGAATGACAACAATGGCCGAGGAGTATCCAAAAATCGCACTACAGGGCGAGAGAGGTTTGTTTTTTGTTAGAAAACGCGAAATCATATCTGCTATAGCTGATGGTAATTATACTCGTATTTGTTTGTTAGAAGATCGGAAAGTAAAAGTTTTGCGAAAGCTCAAAGAAGTAAGTGAAATTTTAGGGGATAACGATTTTATACGAATCCATCGGTCTCATCTAATTAATTTGAGTCATGTTGTTCGATTCTCTGAAGATCAAAAAGAAATGGTATTAATGATTGATGGTAGTGAATTACCAGTTGCTCGAAATAGAAAAAATGATTTTATTGAAAAGTTTACCCGAATATAAAATTCAAAATTCGGACTCAAAAAACCAAGTAAAACCCCTCAATACCACGTTTTGATTGACATATTGATGACCTCAAAAAACCAAATGAAACCAACCAACATCATGTGTTAATCTTTGTCAGACAAATTGGAAAACCCTTAATTGGGTTTTTCAATCGGGCAAATGAAATGTAGGAACTGAGCAACTAGTCAAAGTTCATCGAATTTATTGCAAACACAGTTTTGACGACCTGCTTGAGAACGAACCAAAAATCCGTTCTCCCCAAATTTGAAGATTTAAAGTATATTATAAAAGTAGCTTATGATGCCCCAGAAAAAGTTCTGGGGCTTTTTTTATGAGTTTTAACTGTTATATTTTGAAACTCAAAATTAAAACTTCATGAAACAAAGGATACCCTTTCCTTTATTTTTTCTGATTTTTAGTAACTCCGTGAATTGATAAAATTTATTTCAATCATGTAGAGGCTGTTGCCAAAATTAAATTGCTAGGCATTATTGGTAATTTGATTCTAGAAAAGGAACTTTGTACGGAAATGAATATTTCCAACTTAGCTTCAGGTACTTAATCGTTTAGTTTGAAAACCGTCAAGGACAACTGTTAGATGTGCAAAAACTAATACGAGGCTAGCTTAGATATCAGATGACTTACTTGTAGCTGGCTTTTTGTAAATAAACTGCAAATAAATTCCTGACAACAAAGTAAGTCCTGCCAATACATAAAATGTAAACCCGAAATTAGCAGGCTTATTATCATACAACCAGGCAGACAACAAAGCGCCACCACCAATTCCAATCTCTAAGGCAATGTAGGCTGTGGCCATAGAACGCGCCATCCGGTCTTCTGGACTCAAGTCAATCACCCAGGCAAAAATGGCCGGTGCCGCTACACCAGTGGAAAACCCAATTGCTCCAGCCGCCATCAATAACTGGGGGGCAGTACTCACCGACCCCATGAGTATCAAAGTTATGATGACCAACAAAATCGAAAACTTAATCACAACTACTCGCCCATATTTATCAGAAACACGTCCCGCAAAAAATCGCGACAAAATTGCAAATAATGTCAGACTGGTGAAAACCATCCCTTTGTTTTGTAATCCCAAAAAGTCTGCTTGATCTGGCGTAATCGTTAGTAAAGCACCAAAGGTCATGTACATAAACAAAATGACGATAGCAGGAGGAATCACTTTGAGTTCAATGATTTCATTGGGAGCTATCTTTAGTAAGGAGGGTGTAAATTTTTGTTTGTCTGCTAAAGTTTCCTTCAGCCCCATCAGCAGCATAATAGAAACCAAAGCCACCGCTGAGGAAACGTAAAACATGACATCCATGGAATAGACAATTACCAACCAACTACCTATTGGAGGAAAGGCTGAAGCCCCAACGTTCATACTGATTCCGAGTATACCCATGGCTTCCCCTCGTTTATTAGCTGGAATGATGTCCGCTGCAAATGCCGTTGCTGCTGTAGGTTTAAAGCCAGTAGAAAATCCATGAAAAAAGCGAAGCAATAAAAATCCCGCCACAGAACTAACCAAGGGATACAGTAAACTACAAACGACACAAACTAAAGTTCCAAAAACCATCACAGGTACTCGCCCGATAGTATCCGCCAGCTTCCCGCTAAATGGCCGTGAAAACCCCGCAGAAAGTGTAAATAAGGCAATGATTAGTCCCTTATATTCTTCACCACCAATACTGCTAAGATAGGAGGGGAGTTCAGGAATAATCATACTGAAGCTTCCGCCAAAAAGTGTGTGACTTAGGCAAAGAAGAAGGAAAGGAAGGGTGTAAAGTGATTTGGTGCTTTCAACCATCCGCGAAAGTACTGAGGATGGACTGAGGTGCCTAATGTTTTCTGGATTATTTTATTTTGGACTTGAGCGGTTTGTCCCTCAACTTGTCTACTTTCGTAAAAAAGAGGAGCGTGAAAGCTAATTTAGTTCCCGCCAATAGCGGAACAGACTCCGAATGAGCTAGGCTTTCAAATTATTTTCATAAAAAATACCTCATGGCCACAACCACCATTATCGGATTAATAGCAGCTTGCTTGACCACTTTCGCATTTTTACCGCAGACGCTACAAGTTATCCGAACTAAAGAAACAAAGAATATCTCCCTCAACATGTATATTGCAATGACTGCCGGCGTGATTCTTTGGTTGATTTATGGAATCCTTCTGTCAGAAATTCCAATTATTATTGCGAATCTAGTGACGCTGGTTTTTTCTGTTATTATTTTGGTTTTGAAATTGAAGTATAAGTGATGAAGAATTTTAAGAATTATTAAATGTTTATTAAAATGATGGAGGAAAGAAAAATTACTTGCCTTGGTTAATTAGTCGAAAAATAAAAAACAACAACAGTCAAATGCTAAAAGCTTTCCTAATAATCCTAGCATTCCTCCTAAGTGGAGAGCTAATCAATCAAATTTTCAGTCTAACTGTTCCCGGTAATATCCTAGGTATGCTACTCATCTTCACCGCATTAAAGTCAAAGCTGCTCAGGCTAGAAATAGTAAAACCAGTTTCAGACAAACTACTCCAATTTTTACCACTCTTCTTCATCCCATACGCTGTGGGTTTGATGCAAAGCAAGAGCCTGTTGCAAGAGCATGGGATGATTATTTTAGTGGTGATGTTGGTGACAACGCTATTTACAATACTTACAAGCGGATTTATTCAACAAAGTCTAAATAGAAAAGATGGAAAAGATATTTGAGCTACCACTTTTCGGAATTCTGATCACTTTGGCGACATACTTCGCCGGTCTCCGCATTTACGAAAAGTATCGAAAGTTCTTTTTGAACCCGATTCTACTTTCCTCGGTTTTTATTATCGGTTTTCTAATTTTGTTCAACATTGATTTTGATCAGTACAATGTTGGAGGACGGTACCTAACTTTTTTTCTAGGCCCATCAGTGGTAGCCTTAGGTGTTTTGTTTTATGAAAAATATCCTTTAATTAAAAACCAGATGTTCTCATTTGTCCTTGCCGTTTTCGCTGGAGGGTTGATGTGTTTATTCAGTGTTATAACTTTATGTCTCTTACTTTCCGTTCCGGAGGAGCTTACTCGTTCGCTAGCCTTTCAGTCCATTACAAGTCCGATTGCAATTGAAGTGAGTGCAGCTGTTGGAGGAATTCCTTCGCTGACTGCAGGTGTGGTGATCGTAGTTGGTATACTTGGTAATGCGATAGGTGTTCAGGTTTTAAATTTATTTAAAATCAAAAACGAAGCTGCTATAGGCACTGCGCTAGGTAGCACCTCGCATGGGATTGGTACGGCTCGTGCCTTAGAGTTGAGTGATCTTGCTGGAGCGTTTAGTGGAGTGGCGATGTGTTTGAATGGCGTTTTTACTGCTTTTGTGGGGCCATGGGTTTTGGAGCTGATGTTGTAATAAATTCAGTACCGTGTTTTGCTATTTTAAATCCTGTCTGGAATTCAGACGGATTTAAAACAGCTTGATCGTGGTGTAGAGCTAAACTAAAAGTCCTATGTCTCATCTCCCAAATCAATACTCAAAACAGGGATCTCCGCATGATTTACCAATGCCTCTACATTTGATCCCGCGAAAATCCTTTTAAGTGGATGGCGTTTCTGATTTGAAATTGCGATAAGGTCAGCGCCTATTTTTTCTGACAAGTTTCGAATACCTGCATCGATAGTCCAGTCACGATAGAAATGTAATTTACAAGTAAGATCTCCACACATCTCTTTAAAGTCATTCATTGCTTCTTTTGTCAGAGAGTAAGGGGCATCGAACCAACTGCTAGTGTTAATTTGTAGTAAGTGTATTTCGGGTTTGAAATACTTTACAAAATCTAGTAAGTATTGGAAAGCTGCTTTCTCTGAAGTATTAAAGTTGGATGCAAACACAACCTTGTCAATGCGATAACTTTTCAATTCCTCTTTGATGATCAAGACAGGAGTGTGAACGGAACGAACGACCTTCTGTGTATTCGACCCAATAAAAAATTCATTCTTGCCGCTTGCTCCATGAGAGCCCATTACCATAAAATCAATATTGTGTTTAGCAATGTACTGATTAATATTAAATACTAAATTTCCTGTTGCCCATTCCGTTTTTATTTTAGCATTTTTTTCTTTTGCTATCTCTTCCCATTCCTTCATTAGTAGTTTAGTATTGTGAACTTTTTGCGCTAGTTCTGGATATTTTATTTCATCCTCTTTTATGAAGATTGATGAATTGGTGGAATGATCTATAACATTGTAAAGGTGTAGAGTGGCCCCGTAAGTCGCTGCTAATTCCAAGGCTGCATAGGTCGCATTTTTAGCACAAGTAGAAAAGTCGCTAGGTAATAATATATTTTTCATGTTGTTTTATTTTTCTCAAAATTACGTCACTTCTAAAATGAAGAAGGTGACGAAAATCAATGGGAGGAGTGATTTTTATTATAATTCAGTTCGCTAAAAAAGGAGAATTTGCAATTGTTATTAAAAGAGTGTTTAACAATGAAAATCAAAAACATGAAAAAGAAAATAATTGTACCAGTAGATTTTTCGGCGGCTTCTCACAATGCTTATTTGTACGCAAGGGGCTTAGCTGTAGGCTATAATGCGATAGTTGAAGTGGTTCATGTTTATGCAGATACACCAGGAGAAAAAGAAGTGGAGGTAGCTGCAGAAATGAATGATTTGGAAAAGCAGCTAGATGATTTTGTTGCCCTTTACCCGAAAGAAGAGGAAGTGAGTGCTAGCGTATTGGTGCATGTAGAAGTACATAAAAAACTTTTACGTGGACTACCTGTCAAGTCAATTTTACAAGCTTGTGGACAAGATGCGACTCCCATTATTGTAATGGGAATGACGGGCTCCCATAATGCAGCAGGCCGATTTTGGGGAACCATATCTTCGAGTGTAGCTCAACGAGCGAGCTGCCCTGTTTTGTTAATTCCAACTGGAGTAAAATATGCTCCTTTCGAAAATATACTTTATGCCAGTAATTATGAATCTGCCGAAAATGTACTGGTGAAGCAAGCCGTAAAGTTTGCTAATATTTTTGGAGCAAGTCTTCACTTTATCCATGTAAGAGAAAAAGATGAAATCGAAGATTTTACGGAAACGGAAAAACGAATATTTGAACAATTATTTGAAGATGGAGATCCTAGCTATTCTTTTAATTTAGCTTCTGTTGAAGCAAAATCAATTACTACAGGCTTGAATCAATATGCAGATGAAAATAATATTGATCTCATAACCTTAGTCAACATCCAAAGAGGATTTTTAGAATCAATGTTTGGTCACAGCACTACAAAGACAATGGCATTTAGCACAAAATTACCTTTGATGATTCTGCATCTTTTGTGAAGATAAACGATTATTTATTTTTTAAAAAATCAATATTAATGGACTTTCAAACCACCGTTTTAGAAATAATGTCAACGGATCTAAGTACCGTAAATCCAAAGACTAAAGTCAAGGATTTTAAGGATTCGTTCAAGCGAAGAAAATTTCACCATATACCGGTAGAAGATGAAAACCGAAAGTTAGTTGGTATCATAAGTGTGGAAGACCTTAATCGTAATGCTCGATTTTGTATATCCCCAGATTCTTTGTTGGCGGAGCATATTATGACAGCTGACCCGTTTACGATCGAAGAAGATATGGGAATTGTTGATGCGGTAAAATTCTTTCTAGAAAATAGAGTAAGAGCTCTGCCAGTCATGAATAGTGTCGGTGATTTCGTAGGTCTAATCACTCCTTATGATTTGATGAAGGAAATGTTAACCGCCTGGGAAACAGAGAAAGAATTGAAAGATACGGAGGATGTGGTTTGAGTTGTTTTTATATGGTTCTTGAAAGGTAGTCTACCGCTTTTAATGTGCGACGACCATTGATATAAATCACTCTACTACTTGCTAATTGTCAGTAAGGAGGATTGAGAATGACTATATCTTTATATCAAAGTTAAGCACTTACTGGTTACAACAATCAAAATTAAAACAGAAATAATATGTATTACAATACACCACTTTCAGAGATAATGACCAAAGACTTGATTACGTTAGGTCCTAATGACACCTTAGAAGTTGTCGATTTTATTTTTAACAATAATGAATTTCGACACATCCCTGTGATTAACGATGCAGGTAGAATTATAGGCATCATTAGTAAGTCGGATTATTTTTTATTGTGCAGTGGAATGACGCTGGTGAACAAAGAAGCAGGAGAGAAAAAGAACCATCGTTTCTTTAGAACCTTGTTGGCGGAAGAGGTGATGAAAAAAGATTTGGTCACGCTGAGTCCGAATACTAAAGTCTCTGTAGCGGCAGGTATTTTTAAAGAAAATCTTTTTCACGCGATTCCAATAGTGGATGAAGATCATACGCTGATGGGAATGATTAGTACGATCGACTTGTTGAACTATGCTTATGACCAGCCTGCGGTTAATTTTAAGTAGGTGCTTGGACAAAATTGGGTTAACATTAATCAGTGAAATATTTTAGTTCTAATTGACTAAATATTAGGCTTCATCCTTTTGGCTGTAGCCTAATATTTGGGAAAAGTAGGGCTAAAAATGGCCCCATCTAATAGTAAATTTAATTCTGTACATTATTTAAAAGTAAATAAATTATCCAGAGATTATTATGACCAACTATCCTTTTAATGTATGGGCTTTTTTGGCAGGATTGGGGATTTTTTTACTTGGAATGATTATGGTAGAAGCTGCGCTCACTACTTTAGGTGGGCGCCCATTTAAGAAATTTCTTAGGAAGTACACCAATCACCCCATCAAAGCAATTTTGAGTGGGACCATCGTTACGGCTGTTTTGCAAAGTAGTTCTGTGGTGAGTCTTATGGTTTTAGCCTTAGTAGGGGCGGGGATTATTGAATTGTACAATGCACTTGGCATTATTCTAGGTTCGAATTTGGGAACTACTTTTACAGGTTGGATAGTTGCTTATTTTGGATTTAAATTTGATATCGAAAGCTTTGCCTTACCTTTTATTGCAATTGGTGCTTTGGTGATGGCTTTCTTTCCTGGAAAGGAAAAATTATACAATATTGGCAATTTGCTTGGTGGTTTTGGTTTCCTGTTTTTGGGATTGGAATATATGAAATCCAGTATTGAACTGCTGGCACAGAATTTTGATCTGGCTCCCTTTATTGCCTATGGGCCATACCTTTTATTTTTTGTTGGTTTTATTTTAACTGCTGTGATTCAATCAAGTTCAGCGGTAATGGTTATTGCCTTGAGTGCTTTGAATGCAGGGGTGATTCCATTAGAATCTGCAGCTGCGATGGTGATCGGTTCTGACTTGGGAACAACGATCACCGTAATTTTTGGAGGACTGAAAGGAACTCCCGCCAAGAAACGTGTAGCCTTAGGTCAGTTTTTATTTAACCTGATCGTTGATATATTAGCCCTGGCATTTTTATACCCGCTTCTTCGTCTTGTCACCAAAGTCTATGGCCTGTCTGATCCGCTGATGGCTTTAGTCGCTTTTCATAGTACTTTTAATATTATGGGCATTTTACTTTTCTTGCCCTTCCTGAAGCTCTTCTCTCGTTTTCTCAACAAGCGTTTTGCCAAAGAAGAACAACAGGTCGCTTACTTTATTAATAATGTTCCATCCAATGTCCCTGAAATAGCAATTGAATCATTGCGCAAAGAAATACAACATTTGATAGAGCGTGTCTTTCTGCTCCAAGTAAGTATTTTAGAAATAGAACCACAAATATTTAATTACAGACTTAATACTTTTTTAAGAGCGGAGTCCAAGCGTTCATCCATTGTCCAGTATGAAAAAATTAAGGAACTGGAAGGTGAGCTAGTAGAGTTTTATGTAAATATCCAAAATGAACAATTGGAGCGAGATGATTCCATTCGGTTGAAGCAATTGATACTCGCGATACGTTATGCAATGAATGCAGCCAAAGGGGTGAAGGATGTGAGTCATAATGTTAATCGAGAATTATACAATAGTAATAAAGGATTGGTTTTGGCTATCAAAGAATTATTGTTAGAAGGAGATCGGGCAGGTGATTTTGATGTTTTATCTGAGGTAGCCTGAAAAGAGTAGCACGAAGCTAATGAAAGCAAAAGTTAAGTCAATGAAAATTATTGCCATAGATGATTTCCTTCATCGCCAGGCGAAGCATATTTTCTCAAATTGCATCATAATCACTTAATACAAGTTCTTAGAAAATGTTCGTTTAAAAAATGTTTATGAAAAAGATTATCGTTCCTATCGACTTCTCAACAGTTTCCGAAAACGCTTTTGCCTATGCATATGCTTTTGCTGAATTTTCTAAGCGCTCGATAAAGGTCGTTCATATAGGTCAAACTGAAAATTTAGTAGTGGCCACCTTGCCGTCTTATCTCGATAAACTACGGAATGCGCAAAAAAGAAAACTAGACCAATTTGCCAAAAAATGGCAGGACGATAGGTATGCAAAAAATGAAAAAGTACTTGCAATAGAACAGGAAGTTGTGATTGGAAACCCAGCTAAAGAAATAATCCGAATGTCAAAACAGGAAAACTGTGATTTTATTATTATGGGAACCACTGGAGCAAAAGGTACACTGAGAAATTTCCTAGGAACAATCTCTACAACTGTTTCTCAAAAAGCAGATTGCCCGGTTTGGTTGATTCCTCCAAATATTTCTTTTATGGGATTTGATAATATACTTTACGCGGGCAACTATGAGTCTGCAGAAACAAAAACACTGGATGCGATCATCAAATTGTCTGATGTTTTTGACTCCAGCATTCATTTGGTACATATCAATAATCCAGAGAAGAATAGCTTGGACTGGAAATTTGAAGAGCTAATATTGGAACAGCTTTTTAAGGAAAAGGCAGCAAAATTTGATTTAAAATTACATACAGTTCATCATGACTCTTTTTGGCAAGGGATAAATGAATATGTTTTTCAAAAAGGTGTCGACCTAATTGTAATGGTAACGCACCGTCGTAAGTTTTGGGATAGACTTTACCATAAGAGTATGACCAAGTCCATGTTGTTACATACTAAAGTACCCTTGTTGATTTTGCATTTAGAAGATGCTGTTTTAACTGAGGAGGGTGTTGAGTTTACTCAACAAAATTAGCTCTGATTTATTCTTTCCGGCTACTGCTTCTGCGATGCTGTTGACGGTTTTCCAGATTAAAGATTTGATTGGTGGGGTGAATAATTCCTTATGGCTTTCTAAATATAATTTGAAGTTGCTGATGGCCTGATCTGATGCTACGTCTTTTTTCATGAGTTGTTCAAAAGCAATCTGAATTTGTGAGGATGAATCTGTTGTATGTTCATTTGGAGACCAGTCTTCTAGTATAATTTTTTTTAAAGTTTCAAGCTCACTTGTTCGTACTTTGCCATCAGCTGCTGCGATAGCGTAGGATATGTGGCCGATAGCTTCATAGAATTTAGCTGGAGGAGATACCATGTTTTGTGTTTTAGAATACGCTTGGCTTACATATAATTTTCCATCTACTTCATCCTTCACCCATTCTATCGTCATAGGCACTTGGAAGTGCTGATCTATCAATGCTGACCACCTGTCAATCGTTTCCGTTTCCTGTTTGCTTAGATTGAATCGGAGAGAAGCACTTTTTTTAGATGGACGAATCATTTGTTGGACACCGATGGAAAATGTAATATCAGTGGGTTTAATTCTTCTAAGCGCACAGTATTTTATGGCTTTGTCTGTGTATAGGGAAATAAAACAATTTTTGCAGGCTTCCAATAATGCATCTTCTCCTTTGATGTTGAGGTAGCAGTCTAATTGTTTTGCAAAATTGATCTTAGGTACTCCATTGGCGATAGCACTGCATCTGACGATCACGTGACCGTCGCTGTCCACTCTTTCGAGTAATTCATTATAGGCAGCCAGTATCAATACTTGGGTGTAGTAAGGAAAGATGCTTTTTTGTAGGGTTGAACGTACCGTTTTTCCAATTTCAGATAGGTTTGAAAAATCGCTAGTGTTGAGGCCTTTAATAATGTCTGTTATTTTACGCTTTAGGTTATTCTGATTTAGAAATTCTTGATAAACTTTAGTGCTTATAACAAACCCATCAGGTACAAGAACTCCTTTGTGGCTGAGCTGCTGATATATTTCTCCTAAGGCGGCATTTTTGTTGCCCACTCTTACTACATCCTGCAAGCCAATCTCATCAAAATATAGAATCGAATCTCTCATTGAAAAATAACTACTTTTTTAAAATAAAAATTACTAATCTGATTTTAGGGAATACCCTGAGGGTAAATTGATTTAGCAAAGTTAAGTTGATTTGTGCTGTCTCGTGATGACGAATGTCACTCTTTATTAGTTTGTAGTTTGATTTATGGTGACAAAAATCACCGTAAGAATGTTGAATAATAAACTAGAGTGACAGGTGGACTTGATGAAAAGACTATCTGTTGATGAATGAAGTGGTTTAAAAAGAATTATCTATTTTGTGGAAGTAGTAGTAGAGTAATGTCGATGAGGAACTAATAGCTTAATTGAAAAACGATATGACCAATGCATACAGAAGATATATTTGAGGCAATGTTTGCGGAAGCTACCATTGGGATTTTGGCAGTCAACATTTCTGGTGAAATTGTAAAAGCAAATCCCTTCGTCGAAAAGATGTTTGGATACGAAGATGGAGCACTTCAAGGAAAGCCATTGCAAGTGCTGTTGCCTGAGGCCATTCGTAAAGCGCATACTAAGCACCGAGAGCGATTCAATGAAAAGCCAGAGCACCGAACAATGGGGGCCAACCTTGAGTTACATGGCTTACGCAAAAACGGTGAAAAGTTTCCAGTGCAAATTAGTCTGAGTCATATGAAAAGTGGAGAGGAGCAATTGGCGATCGCTTATGTTCATGACGTAACTGAGGAAAAACAAAGAGCAAAAGAATTGCAACGAAAAAGTACTGCGATTGCATCTGGTGCCATGCCGATAGCTTTTTCTGATATGGAGGGCAATATAACAGAAGTAAATGAAGCTTTTGTGAAAATGTGGGGCTACAACGATTCGAAAGAATTAATAGGTCTCAATAACAAAGAATTAAGCTCATCCGATGAAGAAGTCTCGATTATTAATAATGCCATTCAGGAAAAGGGACAATGGTCAGGTGAGGGTAAAGCAAAGAGGAAAGATGGGAGCTACTTTGATATATTTGTTACTTCCAATCTGATTTTTGATAAATGGGAACGACCTCAGGGCATGCTTGCCAGTTTTGTAGATACCACTGAACTCAAAAAAGCGGAAGTTCTAAATCAAGATATTTTTAAGATTGTTGACGACTCCTTAAACGAAATCTACATCTTTGATGTGGAAGACCTGAAGTTCATTCATGTAAATAAAGGTGCAAGGAATAATATTGGATACTCGCTAGAGGAAATGCAGGAATTGACTCCGGTAGATATAAAACCCGACCATACAGAGGCTACTTTTGCTGAGATCGTGGCACCGCTTTTAAATGGTGAAGAAGAAATTATTTTGTTTAATACTGTTCACCAACGTAAAGATAAAACAAGCTATCCCGTAGAAGTGCATTTGCAATATTCTATGATGGGAGATCAACCTGTTTATGTGGCCATTATCATTGATATCACAGAAGCAGAAAAGTCAAGAAAAGCATTGCAGGAAATTAATACGCAGTTGGAAGAAAAAGTTCGATTAAGAACAAGTGCCTTGAAAGAAAATGAGCTAAAGTTAGAAGGGGCTCTAGCTAAAGAAAAAGAACTGGGAGAACTAAAGTCACGTTTCGTTTCTATGGCCTCACATGAGTTTCGAACACCGCTTAGTTCCATCCTTGCATCTGCAGGCCTGATTGCCCGATACCCAGAATCGGATCAGCAGGATAAACGGATGAAACACATCAACAGAATAAAATCTTCTGTCAATAACCTGACAAGTATTCTGAATGATTTCCTCTCTTTAGAAAAACTGGAATCGGGAATCATTAGCTGCCAAGCTGTAGAAGTCAATTTTGAAAATTATGTATCTATCCTTTTGGATGAGATGAAACTGGTGGCAAATAATAATCAAACAATCAATCACCAGCACACAGGAAAACTTAGCGCTAACATTGATGAGCATCTAGTTAAAAATATTTTAATTAATTTGATATCGAATGCCTTCAAATATTCACCAAACGGAGAAGATGTTGATTTGATTTCTGTTGTCGAAAAAGGTATGCTTTCTATAAAAGTACGCGATTACGGAATTGGAATACCTGAACAAGATCAACAACATATGTTCGACCGTTTTTTCCGAGCAACCAATGTAACTAATATTCAGGGGACTGGTTTGGGGCTGGTCATCGTTAAGCGATACTTAGACCTGATGAATGGAAGTATTAGTTTTGAAAGTAAGGAGCATGAAGGGACTACATTTACAATAGTAATCCCTCAGTAGTGGAGGAGTGTACAGTTTGAAATTGAAAAAAAACTATGCTTGTCTAAGCATGTTGCTTAAGCAGGTCAACCAAGACTTTGCTAGATTGCATGCCAGATTCTCGCCACTTCATTTCTCCGTTTTTGTAGAGCACAAAAGTTGGAACACCTTTAACGCCTAATTTTTGTGCAAGCACTTGATTCCGATCTATATCTATTTTTATAATCGTTGCTTTCTCTCCAATTTGATGAGCAACCTCTTTTAGGATAGGTGCCATAGATTTACATGGTCCGCACCATTCTGCATGAAAGTCTACTAGCACTGGTTTGTCACTATTGATGAGCTCCTTGAATGATTTTCTCTTTTTCATACGATTCTTTTTTATCCTCAAAGGTAGGTAAATTATAGCCGTTCTGTAGCCTGTAGTTTTAGATCTATCGGACAGACCACCTGAAATCTCTCCATGGTGTAAGTCGAATTTCCTTTGCTACAAAGATGGTATATGTACTTGAGTGAAACTTCGGTCTTCGGACTTTCCGCTGAATAAGTAATTGAGCACTTACTTAGCTATGATAAACCTATAAACATGCTTAATGGCTTAGTCTCAATAAGGTGCATGGTGACAAAAATCACCCCCTTGTGTGATCAAGATCATATTGGATTATTCGATCAATCCTTTTCTTTGTATAGAAGTTATTTTGAAATGAATCATTTATGCTCATTTTTAACTAACTTGATAGAAGACGCAGTGAAGAAGTTATTTAAAAACTTCAAAGAATAAAACTAAAACGAGAAAACAAATCCTTTTTTAATGCTCTAAACTAAAAGAGATGAAAAGAATATTAATAATCGAAGATAATCCAACGGTACGTGAAAATCTGGAAGAGGTATTAGAGTTGTCTAACTATGAAGTCATCACGGCAGAGAATGGAAAGATTGGCGTCCAAAAGGCATTAACAGAATCTCCCGACCTCATCCTTTGTGATGTCATGATGCCGGAACTGGATGGCTTTGGGGTACTACGGATTTTAGATAAAAAGCCAGCGACTGCTGATATTCCTTTGATCTTTTTGACGGCCAAAGCAGAGAAAAATGATTTTAGAAAAGGAATGAACCTTGGTGCTGATGACTATATCACCAAACCATATGATGACGTAGAATTGTTGGACGCGGTGGAAATGCGATTAAAAAAATCGGATCGTATCAAAAAAGCGTTTGATGGTACCTCTACAGGTTTACAGACTTTTATTGATGAAGCTCGTGGGCAAAAAGATTTGGAACAATTATCAGAAGAAAGAAACACTCGGAAGTATCGAAAAAAAGATTTCCTCTATCAGGAAGCTGACCGTCCAAAACGCTTGTATTTTGTAACGAGTGGACAAGTGAAAGTGTACCGAACAAATGACGCTGGGAAAGAATACATTACTTGCCTCTATAAAGCGGGTGACTTTATTGGCTATAACGCATTGCTACGTGATGAACCATACAAGGATTCAGCGATGGTGACCGAAGAGGCTGAAATTAATTATATCCCGAAAGAAGACTTCTTTGCCTTACTTTATAACAATAGAAATTTCTCAGCTCGATTCATCAAAATGTTAGCGAGTAACACAAATGATCAGGAAGAACAATTACTAAGCCTAGCCTACAACTCTATCCGAAAAAGAGTGGCAGAAGCACTCGTGAAATTAAATATACATAACAAAGAAGCTGGAAAAGATAAGATTGCTATCCTTCGTGATGATCTTGCGGGGATGGTGGGCACTGCCAAAGAATCTGTTATTCGAACGCTTACAGACTTTAAGAAAGAAGGATTGATTGCGATTGATAATGGAGTGATATCAGTTTTGGATATTGATGAATTGGAAGATATGCCTAACTAGGACTATTGCTTAAAGTCATTGTGGCAACTGACTTCTGTCACTAAATCAAAAACGAAAATTATTGAACATTGCTTTGATCTTATTCTATTTGAATTCAAAATTATTAATTGAAATACGGAACAAGATTTTGAATTAATTTTTTTCAAAAAAAAATAACAAAATATGAAAGTCAAATCAAGGTTCATCTATCTCGCCGATCTTCACTTCGAACACAAACAATGGTCAAAGGAATTGCTTTTTTGGGGAGATGAAATTAAAACCTATCAAAACAGGTTGGAAGAAGTTGTAAGTCGTTGGACGGATAAAGACATCTTGGCTCAATTAGAACATTTTCAAAATCAATTCATCCTACACCAGGAAGTGATGGACATACTACTGCATGACATTAATGCGCATGAAAGTGAGTTAGCAAAATTTGCAGAAGCTCATCAGGTAGCCATCGATCATGTGCACTTTGAAGACCATTCAGGCTTTAGGACACGTATGGATCGACAACGAGAACTGTATAACGATATGAAAAAAGAATTCTTTTCTTTTTTGAGAAAAACTATGTAGAAAGCAAGTTTTAACTACAGAAGGTTTTATTTAAAAGGTCACTGATATTTCAGTGGCCTTTTATTTTTTGATAAATAGCATCCCTACTACTGATAATCGTCACCGGATAATGGAAGTAGACTTGGTAATTTGTAGTCATAATCAATTAGGTAAAATAAAACTAAAAAAAACAATCATTATGAAAAGTAAAAAAGAAATACTGGAATTAATAAATAGTGAGCAAGCACTTGTCTTGCATTTTTATACAATGGATTGTAAAAAACATGTTGAAAACAAAAAATCACTTCGGCAATTAAAAAATAATCATAAAGCTTGTTCCCTTAAGACCCTTAATGTTTTGATTGATAAACAACTGAGCTTAGTAGATGAATTGGATATAGATGGACTTCCCTCTACCGTATTGTTTTTAGGAGGTAAAGAAAAATGGAGGAGAGCTGGTGGTGTACCGGAAGAGAAGATTGCACGTGAACTAAAACATTTAATCGTTGTAGCGTAGCAGTTCTTTTAACAAAATTTGTAAATAATAAGATCATGAAAAAAATAACTTTATCCTTATTGTTAGTAGCGTTCTTTTTTACGATGAATGCACAAGAGGCAACAAACTACAAGTATAGAAATGCCTTAAAGATTAGCCCTGTTGAATTTGCGCAATCCAGATTTCAAATAAGCTATGAATTATACAACAGGACTCGTAGTCAAAGTCTACTGGTTATGCCTTCTTTGATTTTAGAAGAGAATGGAAAGGATGTCAAAAAGGGAGCAGAGCTAATGATGCAGTATCGTTTTTTTCTTAGTCACCTCAAGAAAGGAGAAAACAAAACGATGGGTTTTTATGATATCGGATTTTATGCGGGGCCATATATGTTGATTATGAGTTATTACGAAGATTATGAAAGAGAGATATATTTTCCAGGTAAAGGGACGGCTGAGAAATTGGCTTTTGAAAAAGATGTAGATGCAGTAGAAGCAGGAGTCATACTTGGAATTCAGTTGGATGTCACTCCCCGTATTTTATTGGACTTTTATATAGGAGGAGGTATTCGACAATCGGATGTAATGGATTCCTATGATGGATTTGATAATCCAGATGACTACTATTATGAACCTTCTTATGGCGTATTTGATCTGGAGTACACTGGGGTGAAACCGAAA
>CAKZUK010000095.1 GCA_937921775.1 uncultured Saprospiraceae bacterium | reverse complement strand
ACACTTTTCTTCTCAGTTTACCATATAAGATAAAGTTAATAAATAAAGTTTTAGGCTGCCGAGAGAGGCAGCCACTTTGTTGGCTCCCACGTGAGCGGCCGACCACCAAATTTGGATATGTTCATGGGATTATAATTTGTTGTAGTGAGTCGCGTCTCCTTAAGGAGTACGCGACTTTCTTTTTTTTAGCCATTCACCAACTCAATAATCTCCGCAGCAATACTAACAGCAATCTCCGCCGGCGTTTTACTCCCAATTTTGACTCCAATTGGTGTGCGTACATGAGCAATTTGTTTTTTACTTATACCTTCCACTTCCAATTCCTTAAATAATTGTTTGACCTTCGCTTTGCTACCCATCATACCTATGTAGCCAAACTGCTTTTTGTAAAGTGCTTTCAACACTGACTTGTCATCCCGATAACCAAAAGACATGATGACAACGAACTGTTGATCTCCTTCAGGTATATAGTCTCCAATTTTAGCGTAATCAATGATATGCTTTTCATCCACTGACACATTTTTTATCAGGGTGTTAAGCTCGGGTCTGTTGTCATAAATACAAATATGAAAACCTAACAATGACATTTGTTTGGAAAATGCCGATCCTACATGACCAGCTCCAATGATGTGAACCACTTTTTTGCGATGAATTTTTTCCGCATAGGTCCAGTTCTGTTTGTGGAGATTGTTTGACATAAAAGGAGGAGACTCCATCGGCTTGTTTCTTAGCTCAATTCCTTTTGCGCTTAGTTCAAAATAATTTTCATTTATCTCAGTCATTGAGCTTGAGATAGCATCTATCGTCGGAATATGTTTTTTTGAGAGGGGAAGCAGAATGATGGTTTGTTCACCAGAGCAGATTAATCCGGATTGGTTTTGCTTGTTTATTTTATTGTGTACTTGTTGTTTACACAAAACATCTTCATGTCCTTTTTTTAGTAAATCAAGGGCAAGGCTTATAAGCTTTTGCTCCATAATACCACCTCCAATTGATCCTTGCATTTCGCCATCTATAGCAAGGGCCATTTTGAATCCTTGCCGCCCTGGACTACTCCCAAAGCTGTCGGCAACCTGTAGTAGCATACATGTTTTGCCGATGCTCAAATTTTTTAGTATAAATTCCCAAACTATCATTTTGTGTGTACTATGTTTATTGACTTAAGCATATCCTTTCAGATAATCCCCAAGATAATACAGATTTTAATTTTTAGAGAATGACAAAACGTATACATAATATTAAAAATAATAACAATGACAAGGTTTTATTCAAAAAAGATAGGAGGATAGCTTATTTGTCATCTTGATTTTGAGTATATTTGGGTCTACACATCATCCGCCTAGTTCCCAAGTTAACCATACTTATTATTTGAATTACAGAATATAAAGATCTGATACCCCCATGTTTCTTATAAGCAAATTACGTATAAAGTTACTTATTATTTATAGTCTATTGATTTTCGGGCTATCAGGTAATGTTTTTGGTCAACTGCAAGTTGTTGCAGATGAGCCTGAGGCTATTTATAGTACAGGTGAGTTAATGAATTTTTTAGTCAACTCGGACCAAACAGGAGCAGTGCATTATGAAATTCGAAGAGATCGTTACACTCCAATTCTGGTAGAAGGTGATATAAATATAGTAGATAACAATTCAGTCCCAATTTCTTTTTCTTTAAATGAACCAGGAGCTGTTATGTGTTGGGTGTACCAAAATGATAACTACGATGTTGCAGGTGCGGTGTATGATCCTTTTGATATTCAGCTAGCAGAAGATGATCCAGTGGATTTACTGACGTTTTGGGAAGCACAGTTCACGGACTTATCAACCATTCCTTTAGACCCTCAGCTTGTATTTCATTCCGATGATGATTATTCTTCAACTTATCGAGTCAACTTGGACAATGTAGATGGAAGGCGAGTCTATGGATATATTTCAGTACCTAATGGAGCGGGACCTTTTCCTGCTATTCTTCGTTTACCTGCCTTTGGTTCAGGAGCTAATTTAGCAACGACTGAAGAAATCATGGCTACAAGAGGAGGAGTGCTGGCCATGAGTATCAGTATTCATAATGTTGAACCAGATGAAGAAGATCCATTATCTTATGAACCAGATGTTATTAATAATCGAGATAGCATGTATTACCGCTATGCTGTATTAGGGGCGGTTCGTGCAATCGATTATATTTTTACACGTGCTGACTTTGATGGAGAAAGTCTAGGAGTAAATGGAGTAAGCCAAGGAGGTGGTCTTGCTTTGTTGGTAGCAGGATTGGATGATCGAGTAAAAGCATTAGCACAAAGTAATGCCGCATTATGTGATCATGATGCATTCAAAAATGAAAAGTCGAGTGGTTTTCCATATTACTTACGCCAGTCAACAGACCAAGTTGGAACTAGTGAACATTTAGATGAGACAAGTAGTACCGCTAAGTATTATGATGCAGCACGTTTAGCAAAATATGTGTCAGCGCCTTCACTTAGTCTGATTGGCTATGAAGATACCATTTGCCCTCCTTCATCTACCTATGCAGCTTTCAATCGTTTGCCGGGTCCTAAGGTGCTGTCACAAGCACGTGAGGTTGGGCACGACCACCCCTATGAGTATACAAGTGGGAGATATGATTTTTTTAGGTATCAGTTTCCTGAAATGATTGACTTAGCTCCTTGGCCTTGGCCGGATACGATAAGCGGATATTTTATAGACGCCGGTCCTAATTTTGATATTCCAGAAATGGAGCTGGCTAATCTCAACGGTTATTCACAATTCAACAATATCATTCATGATAATTTGCCAGTAAGTTGGCGCAAAATATCGGGTCCTGGGTTGGTTACTTTTGGGGATGCTAATGCTACGGGGACTACAGTCGTTTTTAATGCTCCTGGAACCTATGTTTTGGAATTTAAGGTCGTAGACCCTTATGAGGAAGAAGAAGCTAAGACATTTACTTTAATTGATTACGTTGAAGTAATCGTGTTGGAAGATATGACAGATGGCGTAAACTCCTATGCTATTGATGCTTCACTGAGTATTCTTCCCAACCCTTCCAAAGGTTACTATCAGATTCATGCGATTGATGAAAGTCTTTATTCTGCTCAGTTAAAGGTCTTCAATTTAAATGGGCTAGAGTTAAATGGCCTTAAGGTCGATCGATCGAGTAGTCACTTAACGATTGATTTGTCAGACTATCCCTCAGGTATTTATTTTATTCATCTGGAATTAGCAGATGGAATTCGCTTGATTCGTAAGATGATAAAGATGTAATTTTTTCAACCAATCTATTTTATTCCACTAAGTACACTGTAAGCTAATTTTCTTTATGTTTTCGTCTTCAATCAGCTTGATCTGTATTGAAGTGCTTGTTCTTCTACATTTTTACTAATTTTAAGCTCGAAATGATTGCTGAATAATACATTATACAGTAACTGGATAAGCTTTAAAATTATGAAATTATATTTCAGGTTAATGGTTTTCTTGTCATGTTTGTCACTACAGTGGAATGCTGTGGGACAAGATTTACGTTTGCATATGACACTGTTGAACGAGGATGATGCAATGGAAAACAGTTTTGTAAATGATGTCATCCAAGATAGTAGAGGACTTATTTGGGCTGCTACCGCTGGAGGAGTCCATTGTTATGATGGCTATACCTTTACTGTATATAACAAGGATGAAGATAGTCAGATCAGACTGACAGATAACCGTGTGACTTCTGTAGTTGAGGGAGAGGATGGTCTAATCTGGGTAGGAACAATGGATGGTTTGAATATTGTAGATCCAGCCAATAGAACGGTCTCTTATTATTTTAACGTAGGGAATACCGAACATCCTTCAAAGGGAAATATTCGTTTTTTATGCAACGTTGAGAAAGCAGGAGACGGAAGAATTTGGATCAATGAAGGAGGGAAGATTGCTTCTTTTTTTGGTGATAGTTTGAAGTATATTGATGTTGGAGTTGACAATGAAATTGCCGGAATTTATACCAACAAGAATGAAGGAGTGTTGGTCACTTTTATGGATTATGCAAATCCTGTAGTAATCAGTAACTCAGGTAATGTAAGCAAGTGGGAAAAAAATGCAGAGCAGGCATTAGATAGTATTGGCGTAAGTACAAGTTTTTTGAATGATGATGGAGATTTGATTATCAAGGCAACTAATGATGGTCAATTCTATAAAGTCAACTCAGAAAAAACGAAGATGGAGGAATACTTTCCGGAACCTGAAAGTTTAGCTGGAATGTTGACAGACTTTATTAAAGAATTTTCAGAAGTTGATATAACGGGCTCTCCAATTAAAGAGAATATTCTTTTTAAAATAGCAAAAATATTTCGAGATGAAACAGGTCTAGCTTGGGTTGCCACCAACTTTGGGCTTGTACAATTGACCTATAACGCAAATGAATTTAAGACCTCTAAAGATTTGCGTGGAATTAGCTTGAGAGCAATACATGAGGCACCAAGTGGTAAAATATATATGGGAGCTTACCCACCTTTTTCGTTCTTTTCTTACGATCCTTCTAATAAAGCTATTGAACAATTTGGGATTGATCTGGTATGGCCTATTCTTCAATTAAATAAAGATACACTTCTGCTAGGGCAGTCGGGTTTAGGCTTTAAATTATTTGATTTAAATAAAGAAGAGATTGTTTTTAGTAGTGATTATAAAGGCACTACTAACTTCTTTTCTTTAGCGATGGGAACGAATGATATTGTTTGGTTTGGAACATATAAGGGGTTGTATTTTTCGCAGAAAAATGATTTGACTCAAATAGCGCCATACAAAGATTCGAATGGTGATGAACCCTTTTATAGAAAGAGAATAAACCATTTGAAAGTCGATATTAATAATAAAAATCACCTTTGGGTAACAACAAATTTTGGTTTGTTTCTACTCGATCATACAAAAGGAATAATCCAATCTTATGCTTTTGGTGAGGATAAGGAGAAGTCGTTATTGAGCAATGATGTGCAGCAAGTAGTTCAAGAAAAAAGCGGAAACATATGGCTTGGATCTTCTGGAGGCTTAAACTATATAGATGTTTTAACTGGGCAAATAAAAAATTACACAACTCGAGAAGGTTTGCCTGATAATTTAATTTATACGATGCTAGAGGATGACAAAGGATTCCTTTGGTTGGGTACACGAAATGGTCTTTCCCGATTTGATCCGAAAGCAGAAACGTTTACGAACTTTTATGAATCAGAAGGATTGTCTTACCGTGAGTTTAACCGAGGCTCTTCCATGAAGACTAAGTCTGGTGAGCTATACTTTGGTGGTTTGAATGGCTTCTCGGCGTTCAGACCTGAGAATATTATCACAGAAGGGTGGGGGACTTCCTTTAGGCCTTTTATAAGTAAGTACATCATTTATAATAATGAAGAAAAGCGGCAAGTCGAAATTATACCAAGGGGGCAAAGTGAGCCATCAAAAATAAGACTGGATCCCCGAAATAGAAATATTGAATTTCTTTTTGCCATTTCAGATTATGATAGACCTCGTCAGTCCAACTTTCAAGTATTCTTAGAAGGCTTTGATAAGGATTGGATTATGTTGGGTAGCAAGCGATCTTTTCGGTACACCAACCTTGATGCTGGAGCTTACACTTTTAGAGTTCGTGCTGCCAATAAAGAAGGTATTTGGAGCGAAGAGGAAGCTGAAATAACCGTTGTGGTTCAAGAGCCCTTTTGGGGAAGTGATTTGTTCTTTGCAATCATTTTACTTTCTGTGATTGCTGTGATTACCGCATTTTATTTCTCAAGACTTTCATACGAGTTGGATGGTTTTCAGCTGAGAAATAGAATCGCAAATGACCTACATGATGAAGTAAGTAATACCTTAAATAATATCCGTATCATTTCAACTGAAGCTGAGATGACGGGGCAGGGAACCAAAGAGCTCTCTCGTATCAAACAAATGAGTTCAAACGCTATTGAGCATGTACAGGATGTGATTTGGGCGATTGATCAGGACAAAGAAAGTATCAAATATCTACTGTTTAGAATTGAGGATTACATTGATATCTTATTGCGGGATAATCAGATTCCAGTCACCTTCACTAAAGAGAATTTAAACCTAGATAATCCACTTGATTTCTTGTATCGACGAAATCTACTCTTGATTTGCAAAGAAGCAATTTCAAACATGGTCAAGCATACCTATTGTAAAAGAGTCGTCATTGAATTGGGAAACAAAAATGGGAAATTCTATTTTAACTGCATCAACCATTTCGAAAAGAAGAAAGAACATAATTTTAGATCGGGTAGGGGGATTCCAAGTATGGAACAGCGAGCTGAAGCAATCGGTGGTACCTTGCTTACTACAGAATCAAAAGGAAAGTTTGTGGTGAATCTTGAAATGGAAAGAGTACTGTAGAAAATTCAGAGGGGAGCCTATAATTGGTCTCCCCTTCTGATAACCCCAAAAAACTAAATAGTTTCTTTAATTTCTTTTTGGATTACTTATCTATGTTAAATTATCCTGGTCAATTTTATTTTGTGTCTCTGATCTAAATTTTCTTTACCTATAGAGAAATGTTTAGTGGTTATTGTATCATGTATCAATTACACAACTCTAATTTATGAGGTTCTAAAGAAAATTAAAAATGGCACTTTCCCGAGAATTCTCCTTTTTCAAGCGTTTAATTTCCGTACAATAGAAAGGGTTTTCTATAAGGTGCTGATAAATAGATAATTAGACATGTTTTTTATGGAGTTTGTTTAATTTTTCTCTGTTATATTACTTGAATAATTTCTAAAATAGAGAATTTTATAAAAACTGAAACTACATTACTATGTAGTATATTATGTCACTTCTACATTAAATGGCCTTATAAAATACGGTTTATCTAAGTTTAAGTTCCTAATTTTTTGCTTTTATAAGCAGCCATTCTACATGAAACCTGCTGTAACTTTATAGCATTCAATAGAACTTACTATCTTTTTAAAATTAAACTACCTACTTTTGTTGGACGTCTAATACTCAAGAATAATTTGCCCTTGTCACAAAAATAGTAACTCAATACCTTGCTGCTACGTAATCATTCTTAGTACAATACATTAAGCCAGTCAAAAATCAATACCCTTATGATTAAAGTCGCAATAATAGAAGATAACCATGATCTACGAGATCGCCTTAGAGATTTTATGGGAAAATCTAAAGCACTAGAATGTATTTCAGCTGTCGATTCCATTGAGAAATTCATGAAATACTACACGGCAGAGCGAAAACCGGATATTATTTTGACAGATATTGGCTTACCAGGAATCTCTGGAATCGAAGGTATTCCTCATCTTAGAAAACTTGATACTTCGATGGAGGTTATAATGCTCACCGTTTATCAGGATCCAGATAAAATATTTAAAGCGATATGTGCCGGTGCTACAGGGTACTTACTTAAAGATCTTAGCTTTGATGAACTCGAAACTCAACTGGTCTCTATTCGTGAAAAAGGTGGATCTATTCTATCTCCTCAGGTGGCACGCCGCGTTCTCGACTATTTCCAACCTGCTTCCGGAAATGTGCAAACTGAAAAAAATAAACTCTCCGATAAAGAACAAAAAATCGTGGTATTCCTAGTCGACGGACTTTCCTACCAGAAAATTGCTGATCACATGGGCATGTCGATCGACGGTATCCGATATCACATCAAGAATATTTATAAAAAGTTACAAGTTACCTCCAAGGCAGAAGTCATCAAAAAATATTTAGGCAAGGATAGAGGAACTTGGTTTTAGAAAGGGGGAATTCTCAAGTTCAAGTATTTTTCTATCTTAAAAATACTTGAACTTGGATTAACAAAATACGTTCTTTTACAAATCTCGAGGCCAATGTTAAAATGAAAGCAAAAGTGACCGAAGGAAATGTTGATTTTATCATTGGGTTCTACCACGGAATTTGTCAAAGAACCAAAAAATAATAAAGCTTAGCGATTCGTGTATATTACTACACTAGTCTGGAGATTATATGAAAGAGACTAATTCCGTGAAAGTCTTCAAAATAGCTAAGTCCAAAAGTCTACGACTTACTCGCGGTGGCGTGCTGCTCAAAGCCACGACTAACCAGCACCGCCACAAGAGCCAAAACTGATAAACCAATTCCGTCTCCCATCGCAAAATGAGCTGCAGTAGCCAACACCGCATCAAAGAAAAATCCAGCATAGGCCCATTCCGTCAGAACTCTTACCCTTTTATAGAGTACAGCAACCACTCCCAGTACTTTGGCCACAGCCAAGGGATAGATAATGTAAGTCGGATACCCCAGTGCTTCAAAAAATCCTTTTACCATATCGTATTTCATAAAATACATGCTCGCTGAAAAAAGAAAGATCAGACACATGAGTACCGTTGCAATCCAATAAATAATTTTACTTATATTCATCTTGTTGTTGTTTTGAAGTGTGAAAAAATGGAACTAAGTGATATCATTTGCTCAGTACTTTTAAGCAGCTTTGAATAAACAAAGTTAATAAGCTTTAAAAGGGTAGTCAATTCGTGAAAAAATTATTGATACTCCCGGAAGACGGAATCGGTTGTCCTTCATGCCTTCAATCCTTATTTCCTTCAAACCTTTTTCGACCAAATGAAATCATCTTGAACCGAAAGAATTGATCCTAAGCTGCGGGCTTGCAGTTCTATAATTAAAATCAATTGCCATGATAGTAAAATATCTACTAACTTTTACTTTCTCTATCAGTACTTTTTGTTTGCTTGCGCAAGATATTTTTTGGAGCGAGCATATTGCTCCTATTATCTATGATAACTGCTCCTCTTGTCATCACGAAGACGGTATTGCACCCTTTAAGTTGATGGCTTATGATGATGTTGTCCCTTATGGAGACCTTATCCATCATGCTGTGGAAGAACTTGAAATGCCACCATGGCCAGCAGATCCAGCTTATCGCCATTTCGTAGGGGAGGCCCGTTTGAAGCAATCTGAAATCGAAGCCATCCATAACTGGATCGACAATGATATGCCTTATGGTGATCCGACGTTAGAGCCTACACCTCCAGTTTTTCCACTACAAGGTTCCTTGCTAGATCAAATAGACTATACTGTGGCTATAGAGCCTTATACGTTACAGTCAAATACAGATGAATACCGTTGGTTTGTCATTGAAAACCCTTTTACAGAACCGGTGTACATCAGTCAGTTGGAAGTATTGTCAGGACTTGAGCAGATTGTACATCATGCTGATTTGTTTTATGACCTTTCGGGAAATTCTCTAGCCTACGATCTGGCAGATCCGCTCCCTGGTTTTAATGGGAATACGGGATGGCCCAACAATGATTACTACATCAACGCTTGGCAACCGGGTGGGAACATTGCGAGCTATCCTGATAATTGGGGCATCATGATTCCTCCTGAAGCAGATTTTGTAATTGAAATTCATTACGGACCTGGAGGAATTGGTTTGATCGATTCAACGATTATGAATTTAAAATTTGTTGCAAATCCTGTAGATGTACGCGAAGTTCGTGCCGCTTGGTTGCTTTGGGATTCCGCACCAATGTTGGTGGATGGACCACTAGTTATTCCTGCCAATGAAGTCGTTACTTTCCATCAGGTAAGCGCTCCCTTATCTCAAGCCTTGTCTTTAATTTCCATTTGTCCACATATGCACTGGTTAGGGAAATCATACAAGGTTTGGGCTGAAACACCGGCAGGAGATACCATCAAATTAATTGACATTCCACAATGGGATTTTCATTGGCAAAAGTATTATACCTTTCAGCAAGTTCAAAAAATACCCGCAGGTTCCGTTTTGAAAAGCGAAGGTGTTTATGACAATACGACCAATAATCATGATAACCTAAATGATCCGCCCATCACCGTTTACAAAGGTTCAACGACCAATGATGAAATGTTTTTATGTTATTTTATTTATGCTAATTATCAATCTGGAGATGAAGACATTGTAATGGATAGCACCGATTACGCTAGCCCAACATTTGAGCCCCTAAATGTGGAGGAGGCATATCAGGTTTTTCCAAATCCAAGTACAGCAGTCATTCACTTGACTGGAGAACTTTCTAAAGAGCAAAAGTTGAATTTCCAAATTAGAAATACCCTTGGAGAAGTCTTGCATCGCAGCCTTCGCACAAACGTCCAATCTACTTGGAATGAAAGCTTTGATGTTAAGCACCTGACTTCAGGCATATATTTTATTGAATGGTGGGATGGGCAGCGGCTTCGATCTGTTGAGTTTGTAAAGCTTTAATTAAAGCGAATCACTTAGAGCGAACGCTTCATAGCCATCATATATCCTAAGTGCAAACCTTCATGAATATTGTTAAAAGAAATCGCATCCTCAATGGAAGTCAAGGTTGCCTTAAAGCTAGTAGGGTAGGTTTTAAATGACTTGAAAATACCTTTTTGATAATCAAGTTCCAATTGATCAACGCAAGTCAACATCAATTCTTTCAACCGATTTATTTCATCGCTATCAATAAGGCCTTCAGGTTTTGTGCCTTTGCGGTATTTGTCGATTAAAGATTGATCAATAATAAAAGGGACACTGGCTAAGCCATAGTTTAATAACTGTTGAGTGACAACTAAGTGGCCAAGATTCCAAACCATATTATTATTAAACCCATCAGGAATTTGATTGACTTGATCATCTGTCAATGTTGAAACAAGATCCAAGGTATTCTGTCTACTGATTCTAAGGAATTCGAAATTATTTTTCATCTCTGCTATTGCTTTGTTAACTAACTGAGCGCTTACTGATTTATGAAAAAGTAGGCTTAAATTTTCATTGAAAAGCGAATATAAGGAAAGCTATTTTAGCAATAGAATAGATGCGGATAAAAGTTGGCATTATAAATGTCTATATATGTTTGTAGTATATAAAAAACTATGAAACACTTTCAAACTACTATGAGATAATAAACTACACAAAGATACTACAACAAATTATCCCCTCTACTGCGCACTTGTGCATGTGGAGGGTTTTTTATTGAAATGAGATGAGTGCTCGTGACAAATAACCTGCTGTTATCGATTAGTTGTTGGATTCTTTCAAAGCTGTCGATTCTGTTTAGGGCTAGGGTTTATTCAGCAGACGGGTTCGTCTGTAGGGAAGCCAATCGCTAAGGGCTTTAATAAAGGATTACGTTAATTCGCTACACACTCCAATGAGATCCTTACTCTTTGACACCACTTCATTACAAGACCATTAGATTTGTGCCGGTATAAAAAAAATCGCTTCGCTGAGGGATTTCCACTTGATCACGGTCTTAGCGCGCGTTAGTGGGAAGTCCCTCAGAGAAGCGATCTCTCCAGTAGAGGCGAAAAGCCTACAGTTGGTTTCTTAAGAAAATGATCTTATAAGCGAAGCAGGCTATTCCGCTAAAGGTGCAGTAATATCGACCATCATCGTCTCATTTTCGGCAACTCCTTCGACTCCTAAATCAGATAGAAGAACCTCAAGGCTGATGGTTAAAATGATTTCACCATTTTCTATCGTAATCTGTGCTTTATCGTAAAAGGTAGTGGAATGATCATTGTAGATAAATCGCCCAATTATACGTGCAGATTGTTGCCCCGTTTTTGTAAAGTCGATTTTATTGATGTTGGTAATCTGTGCTTTGATTTTGGTTTCGGTGCCTTGATGCATTGCCTGCACCTCTTTTTTGACGGCCTTATTCAAGGCTGGCTTATACTCAAAACTCTCATTGTAAGTAACAAGGTCGAGGATACCGTCTTTTAAATTGAGACTTACACTCGTCAAATCATTTGAAGCTCGCATCTTTCCAGAAGGAAGCTTGGCGGATAAATTAACCTGAGCTTTAGAAGTTGAAATTTGTTGAGCTTCTAAGGTGCCCATAAGACTAAAAGAAAGTAGTAAACTAAGGATAATTGGTTTCATAAGCTAGATTGGTTTTATTATGGATAATACCTAGCAAATAAGGTGCCCCGTTGGAATGGAAACTTCAGCCTGCCTGTTGGCAAAGCTAGCTTTCGGTGACAACTTTAGAATTAATGATAGTTATCCTCGCCTATTTGGTCATTGAAAGTTTTATTCTAATTTAGTCCAAGCACTTACAATTCACGGAGCCTCCAATTCGAATAGACTTTCCCAGTTCCAGTTTTCCTATAGTCCAGGAGGAGTAATGAAAAAGCCAATCTTAAAAAACATATTATTCTCCGCATTTACATTGAAAGAAGGAGCCATTGGATCGCTAGCTGATTGAAAATCAGACCCCAAATTATATTGATAACCTGCCTCAGCACTTATCCACATCCAAGGAGAAAGGTTGCGCTCAACACGTAGGAAGGTGTTGATTTCAGCATGATTGAGATGGTAAATATTTCCTACGTTATCAACTGGATCTGGAGTAGTAATTGAGAAATTTTTGCTGTTATATTGTGCTCCACCTAAAAATATGGTTTTGTTATCCAGATTATAACGCCCCATCACCCGGACAGGAAGCACACTCTCGATGCCCCATTTTTTATTGAAGCTTCTATTGTATATAAAAAACGGAAGGACTCTTTTTCTATTAAAACTACTGGTAGCAGCTATTCCAAAGCCATATTCAAGATCTGAATTCTTCTTGATGCCATAGGCTAAGATGAGATTATAAGCCAGATAGCGCTTATTAAAATTCATGAAGTTATTGTAATCACCATTGGAGGCAACATTAAATTTAGCAGTTAAATAACTGGTTTTAAAAGACTTGACACTAGTTAGACTTAAAGCATTGTTTTTTAATCGCTGTCCACTAACATGTGAAAATTGATTGCTGAAATCAGAGCCATATTGATTGAAATGAAAAACTTCTGGTTGGTGGTTGTAACCTATAAGTAGCTTAAATCCTGGCTTATTGATTAGAGGGGCTTTGACCTTAATGGTAACTGCTTGATGGTTTTTTATTTTTCCGGTAGAAGCTTCTACCTCATCGTTTTTGCCCACAATCTTGGCAGGCCCCGTGTATTTATAAGAAATTTCAACACCTCTACTTTTAGATTTTCCCTTGACCCCTGGTTTGCAGTAATATCTAATACCGACCGTATTAGGTCCAAGGTCTTCCGGAAATGTAATTGGAGTCTCCTGCGCGCATAGGAAAATTGGGAAAGCTAGGAATAGAAAAGCGAAATACTTCTTAATCATGGGCACTGGATTTTGTTTAAAGTTTTGGTGCTTCTGAACCACAAGAAATCATGAAAACATTCATGATTAACTCATGAAGTAGGCTATTTATTGGATAATAGCACTTTTTTTAACCAAAAAACCAGATTTATAGACAAAATCGTTCAGGAAACTGTCAAGATCCAATGGCTAGCGGTTTTTTGATTGGAACTGTTTATTTGGATTTTAATGGAGATTTGTAAGGGCAAGACCTAGATTTTAGTTTTGAGTTTCAGGGTGACCAAATATTCAGACAATTTCTCTATCGGGGGCCTTGTGCTGTCTTCTCCCGCCGTTCATACTTTCGTACCAGCACCCAATACCAAGCTGTACCCAAGATATATAAGACCACTGTAATCATAAAAATAGAAACATAGCGGAATTCCCATTGGCGGAGCACCGAAAATATCCAGGTAGAAATGAACCAAGACCCTGACCAAATAGAAGCATTAAGTGCACTCATGATCTCCTGATTGCGAGGTCCAACGTAATACATGGAAAGTTCCGAAACCACTGGGGAAGCAATATTCATTAGCGGTTGACGCAGCATATAAAAGAACAAACCTAATGGCGCAGCCCAAATCCATTCCTTGTAATACTCTGTGGTCGCCATCAAAAACAAAGCAATAATTGCCATAGATTGAAAACCAACAATCGTAAAGGTATATCCAAAACGGCGTCGAATATAAGGAGAAGAAAGAATAAATAGCATCACTAAAAAGAAGGTTCCCGAACCAACGAGTGAATACACTTTTGCGGAAACGCCATGCACATTCAAGAAGAAAAGACTAATCACCGGAATGGTAAATCCAGCACCAATCGCAATCAAAAAGGTGGCAGTTGTTACATTGCTAATGGTAGACCAGTCATAATTTTTGCGAACCTCTCGAAGTGGAACGGCTTGCGTCATATTTTCTGGAATTTTTATTTTAGAGACAAAGTAAAGTCCTAAAAAACCGATGCAGGAAAAAACAATCAACATCGTTTGCTCATTGAAAAATGTAGCATCCAAACTATTAAAAATACCGTAAAGAACACCTACCAGAAATGTACTGCTCCCAAATGTGAAGTAGTTTAGAGTAATCGCTTCACTATGGGTTTCCTTTTTTGCATTGAGCAAAATGAAAGGTAGGGTGGTCACCTGAATGCAGGTAAATGATAGTCCCCAAATCATCGCAATCACATACAAAGCGTATTGTAAATGTAGGGAAACCGCTCCAATGACAAGTAAGGACATAAGCGGTAGAGTCAGAGCGGCGGCCCAAAAGAAAGGCTTCAGCCGTCTTCCTTTTATGTATAATCCTAGTGGAAAAGCCAATAGGAATACCGCTAAAAAACGATACGACAATACCTGCGCTATTTCGTAATCCAAATAGCTTTCGTCAGACATGTAGTAATTGAGCAAAATAAAAAAGGAGGTATTGCATAAGTCCATACAGAACTTTAATGCAATCAAATTTCGAATATGAGGTTCCAGTTTTTTATAATCACCAATGATTTGTTGGAGCGCTTTATTCATTCAGTTGCCTCCGATTTTAGTTGTTGTTCAACATATTGGATGATGCTAGAGGAGGAGCTTGGCGAAAAGGCTTTCCATTCGGGATTGCGACGTAGCCAGGTCATTTGTCGCTTGGCGTATCGGCGACTATTTCGTTTGATTAGTTCGACTGCTGTTTCCATACTAATGGTACCATCAAAGTGCTCAAAAAGTTCAGCGTATCCTACAGTTTGTAAGGAACTAAGCATTCTTTTAGGATAAAGAGTCTTGGCTTCATCGACTAATCCATTTTTGAGCATTAAATCTACTCGTCTATTGATGCGATCATAAAGCAACTCCCGATCCATATCCATCAGTAAATAAATGGGATGGAACTTACGAAGCACTTTCGACTGCTGCCAAAATGATGTAAAAGCTTGACCACTCGCTCGACATACTCCTAAGGCGCGAATCAGTCGATGCGGATTATTGAGATCCACCTTTTTGTAATATTCAGGATCAGCTAACTGCAATTCGGCTTGTAAAGCTTCAATCCCTTCATCCTCTAAGAGTTGCTGAACACTCGCTTTGACTTCCTCAGGCACTTCCGGAAATTGATCCATCCCTTCACAAACTGCTTTGATGAACAAACCCGAACCACCCACCATAATTGCAATATCATGCTTCTTATAAAGCTCATCCAACAATGCAATAGCTTCTTTTTCGTAATCCCCAACATTGTACTTGTCATCGATACTAAGGTTGTCTACAAAATAATGTTTAGCTGCAGCTAACTCATCCTCATCCGGCTTGGCAGTACCAATGGTCATCTCCCGATAGAATTGCCGACTATCTGCGGATAATATCGGAGCCCCAAAATGTTGCGCTAAAGTAATGGAAAGGCTTGTTTTCCCACTTGCAGTAGGTCCTCCAATCACGATAAGATGTTTTTTTGATGGCATGGAGCGAAGATAGAAAAAAGACGGAACACCGAAGACGGAACACCGAAGTTCCCATTTAATGCCTTATTTGAGCGTAAGCGATCTCGATACGGTTGTGTGAAACTTCCGCTTACGGTCTTCGGTCTTCTGTCTTTTACATATATTTGCACACCTCTGTTAACTACTATGTAAAACAAAATGCTTTACCAATTTGTAAGACCGTTGGCTATCATTGCCCTGAAGACACACTTCAGGAAAATTTACTTTAGTAATGCTGATCGAATTCCTTGGGATAAACCAGTAATTTTAGCGGTTAATCATCCCACTTCTTTCATTGAACCTTGTATGTTGGCGGCTTATCTGCCAAAATCCCTTTACTTCTTGGCTCGTGGTGATTTGTTTAAGAAACCAGCTTACGCGAAGATTCTAGCTTCTTTACATATATTACCTGTCTTTCGAATGAAGGATGGTGGTTATGGTAAAATCAAAAACAATTACACCACTCTTGCCCGCTGTTTTGAAGCACTCAATGAGCAAAAGACTATTTTGATAATGGCAGAGGGGAGTTGTATACAGGAAAAGCGCTTAAGACCATTGCGGAAGGGAACGGCTCGATTGGCATTTGGAACTTATGATAAGTATCCAGATTTGGATATACAGATTGTGCCGGTAGGGGTGAACTATACCTATCCGGATAAATTTAGATCGGAGGCGATGTTTGATTTTGGGGAACCGATCGCAGTACAAGATTATGTATCGGCTTACCAGCAAAATACGAATGAGGGATACCGTCAGTTAACGGATGAGTTAGAAAGTCGATTACGTAAAAGAGTTGTTGTGATTGATAAAGTAGAGGATGAGTCGCTTGTTGAGAATTTATTGATTTTACATCGAACAGATCATATGGATGAGTTGCTACCAATACTTAGTGAGTCAGAAGATCGTTTGCAAAATGAAGTGCGGATTGCAAGGCAGGTAAATGAAATGGATGGATCACTAAAAACATATTTGTCTAAATTGTCCAATGTCTATTTTAGTCAACTAAAAGCAAACGGAATAACAGATGAATCTTTGCAGCGACCAACTTTTGCCAATACATCGAATATTATTGTCTTGATTACGGGATTTATTCCATTCGTAATTGGTTATTTTGGAAATTATATTCCCTTGCGTTACGCGCAACATGTGATGGAAACAAAGGTGAAAGATGTAGAAGATAAAATGTCAGTTGCACTTGTTGTTGCCATTGCAGGTTTTTTGGTTTATTATCTATTACTTGTTATTTTTGGATTTGTAATAAATAATTTAGCATTTTGGATATTGTTGTTGTTACTTCCAATTTGGGGAGTTTTTGCCTTGGTGTACAGAGAATTTTACGCCAAGTACAAAACAGCAAAAAAGCTTGGAACCTTAAGTCCTGATTTGCGAACAGAGCTACAACAAATGCGAAGAGAAATTTTGCAGAAATTTTAAGCTGCATTATAATCAACTGTATAAAGAAAGTATCTCAATATACAAATTCATTCGCACTAACTGAGTAAATAAATAATTAAGAGAAAAAAGTAAACGTTTTAATGGTCGTACTCTACTATATAGCAAAGCCACTTATTAATATCACCTATCGTATTTTTTTTAGGAAGATTTATTTTTCAAATAGTGAAGCCATTCCTAAAGATAGAGCGATACTTTTTGCGGTGAACCATCCCACTGCTTTTTTAGACCCTATCTTTGTGGCTTCCTTTATTGGACCTAGTACCAGTTTTTTATTGCGAGGCGATATGTTTAAGAAGCCTTTTGTTATTTGGTTACTTAAACAGCTTAAAACCATTCCCATCTTTCGAGCACGTGACGGTTTTGCCAATCTGAAAAACAATCAAAATACCTTTGACTATGTTTATGGATTACTAAAAGATGGTAAACATGTATTGGTACTAGCAGAAGGAGAAACGAAACATGAAAAGCGCCTTCGCCCTATTCAGAAAGGTACTGCTCGGATAGTAACAGGTTTGGAAGAATTACACCCAGGTACAAAGCTTTGCATTCTACCACTTGCTGTAAATTATACAGACTCTCATCAGTTTAGAAGTGAGTTTATGGCGAAAGTTGGAAGTCCAATTCTGGTAGAAAATTATCTGTCTACTAATAAGGAGAACCCAAGAAGAGCCGTCAAGCAAATGACCGATGAAATTACTCGGCAACTTCGGGAAATGGTGGTTCACATAGAAGATGATGCAGATGCACCTTTCGTAAACAGGATATTGGATTTCCACAGAAATGACCGCAATACAGTCTTATTACCAACTTATACCACATCTAGTATTGCGCTTGACACTGAAATGAGAATCACTAAGAGCATCAACGATTATACTTTAGACAATAAAAACACTTTGCGTGAAAAAGTGGAAG
>CAKZUK010000094.1 GCA_937921775.1 uncultured Saprospiraceae bacterium | reverse complement strand
CTAGTTAAAGTGCTCGAAAACACCAACTAGAATAGAATTCTAATCTGTGTGCTTCGATGATAAATTATCTTTCACGTATTAATATTTTTTTCCTCTATCCAAATCTTCCTCTTCTTCCTTCTCAGTGTCAATGAACTTTTTTCGTGTAAACACGATGAATTTCGTTAAATTCTTACCTTTTTTCTGAAGGCGAATGCAAAGGTAGTCGACTTATTCCTATTAAACAAACTATTTTGAAAGAAAATGTAATCTTTTTTTTCAAAATGAAATATAAGCGTGATTCAAGGGAGATTCTCCTGCAAACCAAATAGGTCAAAGCAGGTAACTTCCGTTAGATTATTATCGTATTTATGATAAAGACCAAACTTTAGTTTTATTAATGCTTAATTCACATGAAAAGCCTATTTTTACGGCTTCAATATAATCTTCTCTAATTATTTTTAAAGAAAATGTTTTTATGAGTACAATGACCGCAAATAATGTAAAAAAATACAACTTTAGTGCTGGCCCGGCTATACTACCGGCAGAAGTTATTGAGGAAGCGGCAAAGGCTGTAGCCAACTATCACGGCACTGGTTTGTCCCTTTTGGAGATGTCCCATCGAGGAAAAGAGTTCGTTGCAGTTCTTGACGAAGCGGTTGCTCTCGTAAAAGAGTTGCTCAACTTGAGCGATGACTATGACGTTGTCTTTCTTACTGGAGGTGCTAGTTCACAATTTTTTATGGTTCCTCTTAATATGCTCGAATCTGGTGAGACTGCCTGCTATGTTGATACAGGAGCCTGGTCAACTAAAGCCATCAAAGAGGCAAAACTTTATGGCGAAATCAAAACACTTGGTTCTTCTAAAGATTCCAACTTCAACTTCATTCCTAAAACAATTGATATTCCTGCTGATGCTAAATATCTTCATTTAACTAGTAACAATACTATATATGGGACACAGTATCATGACTGGCCTGATACAAATGTGCCAATCGTATGTGATATGTCTTCAGATATCTTTAGTCGACCTATTCCTATTGAAAAATATGGGATGATCTATGCTGGCGCACAAAAGAACATGGGACCTGCAGGTACAACATTAGCTATCATCCGAAAGGATATGCTAGGTAAAGTTTCAAGATCAATTCCTACTATGCTTAATTATCAAACACATATTAATAAAGGTTCTTCTTTTAATACCCCGCCGGTATACCCTATCTATGTTTGTATGCTAACCCTTAGATGGTTGAAAGCCCAAGGTGGCGTAAAAGCAATGCAAGTACACAACGAAGAAAAGGCTGCAATGCTTTATAATGAGATTGATACAAATCCTTTATTTGAAGGAGCTGCAGCAAAAGAAGATCGTTCGTTGATGAATGTTACTTTCACAATGAAGGACGACTCTTTAACTAATGAGTTTCTGCAACTAGCAGAAGAAGCTGGTTGTGTAGGGCTGAAAGGGCATCGATCTGTAGGGGGATTCAGAGCTTCCATTTACAACGCAATGACTAAAGAAGGTATCCAGGTTTTGGTAGACCTCATGCAAGCATTTGCTAAAAAACATAATTAAACAACAATAGCTTA
This sequence comes from uncultured Saprospiraceae bacterium, assembly GCA_937921775.1. Classification (GTDB taxonomy): domain Bacteria; phylum Bacteroidota; class Bacteroidia; order Chitinophagales; family Saprospiraceae; genus CALGLS01. Next base: position 33,316 of record CAKZUK010000094.1, on the reverse strand, counting down.
TGGGGTCGGATCAAAAATTCGGCCCCATATTTATATCTATATGGCATCTATTCAAAAAACATTTTTAGAAATTAATGGTAAGAAGCTTCCTGCTAAAATTTATCGGGAGCCCAGAAATAATGTGCGCGCTTCAATTGGCAAGCGCGCTGCAATTCTACGGATGCCTGCCAGACTAGACAAAGCCGAGGAACACAAACAGATTAATTGGTTCATCAACTGGGTTCAAAAGCGCTTTGATGCCAACAAGCAATTACATACACAATTTTTTGGGAAGGGTTATGAAGATGGAGATACGATATTGATTGGCGAGCGTTCCTATTTGTTGAAAATCACTCGTACGGACAGGAAGACCCATTCCGCTAAATTGCGCAATCATATTATTCATTTACTTTTAAGCACTAATGATTCTGAGACGCATCTTCAAAAAAGTATTCAACACTTACTTAGCCGAGTTATTGCTCAAGATTTCATGCCTGACATAAACCGTCGTGTCAATGAGCTCAATAATTTATATTACAAGCAAGCAATTACTAGCGTTAACTTAAAATACAATCATTCCAATTGGGGTAGCTGCTCCTCGGAGGGTAATCTCAATCTTTCTACTCGCCTATTATTTGCGCCACAAGATGTGATTGATTATGTCATCATACATGAGTTGGCTCACCTGATAGAACTAAACCATTCTGATCGTTTTTGGAAATTGGTTTCAGATGCAATGCCTGATTATGAAGAGAAGGAAGAGTGGCTGAAGAAGAATGATCACCTTTGTCATTTCTGATGGAGCCCCTGAAGCGCGCGATGTTTGAAAATGCGATTTAAATGTGGTGATACAACATCATAGATTTTGCTTTCGTAAAAAATAGTTCTAAAGTGAAATACTTGAATCCGGAAATTTTATCCTACCCCTTAGTAGCTAAACCTAGTATACTGATATCCACTTATCTTAAATTGCGGAAAGTAAAATATTACTTCTAATAAGTTTAGTAAATAAAGAAGGCCCAGCTAAATGAATAGCCGGGCACAACCAAGAGTTTACTTTATTAACTAACCTAAGTCTTAAACTCTTTGTATTTAGAGTATGTCTTTTTTTATTTGTTCACTTATTAATGATTCGTTCGTTCCTGAGCTTAGTACATTTTAGTATACAATTTTTTAGTGGCGAAAAAATTGTAGCAATGGTCAAGTAGCGAAATTAATCGCTACCTGCCCTTTACTATTTTGAAAGCGATTACACGTTGTTCAGACGTGTAGTTGTGTTTGTTTGTAAACCGTTTGTTTATTGCTTTATCCCTGTTTAATTAATAACTGTTGTTTGTAAATACATTGGATAAATTTCATGGTTATACTGTTTAAAAAAATTATGTTTTTTTTTTCACGAGAAGGGAGATACAATTTTTGAGTAAGCATACTCAAACTGGTATATAAATAATATTTCTTTTCAGAAATATGGGCGTCTTATTAAAGGGAGTAATATTAGGAGTAGTAATAAAAGTAGAGAGGTAAAGTTATTCTTGGAGAGGAGGTACTATTTGCTCGAATAACAATTCAAAGATACGGTCAAACCGGACGCATGTCAACTAAATTATGAAAAAAATAACTTTACCATATTAGATTATTTTTTCATCCATTCCAGCTTTCTCAAGTAAGCAATTGGGAAACAAGCGTTAAGACATAATTTTTAATTTTAAATTAAAAGAAAAAATATTTTACATCTTTTAGATTTCATAACTATTTATCGTAAAACTAAAATCACAATACTCCAAAAACCCCGTCACTGAGGTCGAATCCAACATTTTGATTACAAAAAAGTAATTTGTGACAATCATAAAAAACGGATTAATTATTTATGCCAAGTTATTATCATGATAGTTACTGAAACACATTAAAGAAAAGACTAGGATTGATAGTTGGAATGTTGAATCTGCTTCTTTATGAATCGTGTGTGATTCTCTTTCATATATTCAGCACTAGCTAGTACTTAGCTAAGCTACCTTTATCAACATGATACGTCCCTCCAATAAAATTTCTCTCCAAAAGCTTGCGCTGTTGTAGATTCATGTGTTCTGAATGAGCTTCATTATTGCATAAAGCCTTTATTAATACAAAAAAGCCGACAAGAAATTAATCTTGCCGGCTTTTTATTATATCTGTAAGTAGGATTACTCCTGTACTACATTAATTTTTACAGTTTTCACCACTTCAGGATGGAATGTAATAACTGCTTCGTACTCCCCTATTTCCTTTACTTCAACAGGAATAGTGATTTTTCTGCGAGGAATTTCGATTTCAAATTTGTCCTTAAGAACTGCAGCGATCTGAACATTGGTAATACTACCAAAGATCTTTCCGCTAGTACCAGCCTTAGCACCGATTTGAAGTACAGAGTCGCCAATTTTTGCAGCCATTTCCTGGTAAGTACCAAGTAACTTCGCTTCTTCAGCAAGCTCTTTCGCTCTTAAGTCATCGAGTTTACCTCGATTTGTAGCATTAGCGATAAGCGCCATGCCTTGTGGAATAAGGTAGTTACGACCATAACCGTTCTTCACGGTAACGATGGTGTGCTGGTCTCCAACCTTATCTATATCTTGCAATAATATGATTTCCATATTGATAAAATTTTACGTTAACATTAATAATGAGGGAAGGAAGAATCCTTCGCCAATTATTTGAGCAAATCTGCTACATAAGGTAGAATAGCCAAGTGTCTTGCACGCTTAACGGCTGTAGCTACTTTACGTTGGTACTTCAAAGAGTTACCAGTTATACGACGAGGAAGAACTTTACCTTGCTCGTTGATGAATTGTAACAAGAAGTCTGGGTCCTTGTAATCGATGTGTCGAATACCGTATTTACGGAAACGGCAGTATTTTTTGCGTAATGACCCAATGTTAGGGTTGCTCAAAAACTTGATATCGTCTCTAGATGCCATGATATTTAGATTTTAATTTTTAGTAAATGGATTATTCCTCTTCAGATTTTGCAGCGGCAGCAGCAACAACAGGAGCAGCGGCGGCGGCAGCTACTTTCTGAACTGGCTTTGCTGGTTTCTGAACTGGCTTTTTAGCCGGAGCAGCTTTCTTCGCTGTTTCCTTAGGAGCATCTTTATCTTTCTTACCAGCTCTTTTCTTTCCGATAAGTCCGTTACGTCTGTCCTCGTTGAATTTAACCCCAAACTTATCAAGTCTGACAGTCAAAAAGCGCATGATACGCTCATCACGACGGAAAGCTAATTCCATTTTACTAATCATTTCCACGTTGGGTACTTTGTATTCGATGCAGTAGTATACACCGGTGGTGCGTTTCTTGATTGGGTAAGCTAATTGCTTCAAGCCCATCTCATCTGTAAATACGATCTCACCACCATGTGTGGTAACAAAGTCAACATACGTCTGAGCTGTCGATTTAATTTCGTCGCCCGACAGCACCGGATCTACAACGAAAGTTACTTCATACTGATTCATTAAGAAGTTATTTTTGTTAAATAATTAAGAAAACGGCTGCAAAGATAGCGATTAAAGTGTGTTTATGCAAAAGAAAGTCAAATTTACTTGAGTGATTGGCAACTAATACTGGTAAGACGTAGATTGATGGGTGTATTTGTAGGCAACTATAGCTAATCACCTAGAGTACACTAGGTAGATAATGCCATGCCCATTCTTCGGCCTTTTTTCTTCGCTACAGCAAGCAATAAGGAGAGATCTGCCCGCTAATACATTTAATGAAGTTGTCACTTTTGTTTTTGATCGTTCTTATTTCTATTTTAGTCAGATTACCATATTTTCTCAAAATCTGCCTTCTCAAACTCCTTTTTGCTGTCGTTGAATGTGGTTTTCCTTTCATTCTTAAGCATTAAAGTATCCGTTTTCGTGAATAACTTAGAAAGGCTTGCAATTGGGAATAGAAAAAAGTAGAAGATAATGGACAGTAAAATTTTGGGGACAACCAAGCCAAGTAGGCCACCAAGTCCCATCCAAAGCCATTCTATTTTTTGGCTCAGATAAGTAGAGAATACTCCTATCAGGCCAATTACCACTGAAACCTTGATTGCCCAATTCCATTTTGCGAATAAATACATGACGAGAAAGCCCATGGAAATAGTTAGGACTGTCTTTGACGGATTTGATTTAAACTTCTCCATTAACTTAAAAAATTGAATAGATAAAAGGAGCTAAGGAACTTCCACCTCCAAAAACAATTAATACTCCTAGTAGTAACAATACGATAATAATGGGCGCCAACCAAAATTTTTTTCGTTCTTTCATGAAAAGCCAAAGGTCCTTTAGTAAATCCATTTTCTAATCTATTTGGGTTATATGCTTCAAAAACTTTCAAGCATCGCATTACTAATTGCTGTTGCTACAGCGTTATTTCCTTTCTCCGTCAGATGACAAATGTCAAGATAGTAACTCTCGTTGGATTGATCAAATATAGAGGTCAGCTCTTTGGAATTTATCCCCTGATTTCCAAGCTTGATATTTGAATCGAATAAAACGGGGTAACTATATTTCATAGCAAGGAGCCATGACTCGGGCGTTAAAGTATTATTTTGAAGAAATTCTTTTTCATTCATTGGTAATTCAGAACGTGTTAATATAGTAGGCTGAAGAAAATTGAAAAACACAGCTTCTTTCGACCTAGATATCGAGTCTGCTATTGTAATAGAACTGATGTACGATTTTGCTAAATCAATTTTCATTTGCTCGACCTTAGTACTATCTTTTAAAAAATCAGGTATATGACTAGTATGCGGATTAAGGAATTTGCTAATAAATTTTGATCGCCTTTTTAATTTTTCATGCACTCGAAATCTTACTTTTTGTATCGTATTAAGCCTGCCTAATGCTACCAAATTTTCACCTTTAATCCACCCATCTATTCTTCCCGATGTAAAAAGCCAGGAATCATTCACTCCACCATAAAACACCACAATATCTCTAGGCTGCACATCAATGGTTTTCAATCGCTCTAATTGCTGAGAAGTATTGATTGAATTAGCCCCATAATTAAGTACTCTATATTTCTGAGGGGCCTTTACATTGAATATCCGCTGCAAATAACTAGCAACTGTATATTCGTCCGGAACTTCTCCATTGTAAATTGTAGAACCTCCAAACAAATGAATAGTATGTGTATTATTTTCTGGAGGATCAGTAGTCACCCTCTTATGCTCTACAACATTAAAGTAATTGCTTTCGTAATTCGCGGGATAAAGGATTCTAGTTCCTTCCGGATTGATCCAATTCCCGGGCTGATAAAAAGACTCTTCAACAAACGATTTAGAAAAATAGTCTGAATCTTTATACGGCTCTGGTTGAGCCAATCGATATTCATAGCCATCGATAAATTCCGTTCCATATAATAAACGACTCATAATTTCAAGAACTGCAACAATAAAGATTGTTGAAAAAATTACAAGCATTAAATTTCCGATATATCTTTTCATAATAAGTAAGTGCTCAAAACAAGCAACAAGTCATGCTTACTTCTTTTTCCATCAATTACTTAATCTTTTTTAAACTCAAGCCTCCACTTTTCTTTGTTTTCCCAATCCGGTTGTTCCTTTTTGATATAAACAAAATCGTTGATAACTAGGCAATCCATCTCTGTGGACATAAAGCAACGATAAGCATCATATGGCGTGCACACAATCGGTTCACCCCGTACATTAAAACTCGTATTTACAACCAGACCAAATCCTGTTTTTAGTTTAAGCTCGTTGATCAACTTCCAATAGCGTGGATTTGTTGATTGGTGAACCGTTTGAACTCTAGCAGAAAAATCAAGATGCGTTATCGATTGTACATCACTACGATCATGGTAGAGTCGCTCCCACAAAGGCATTTCATAATAATTGTCTGGCATTTTTTTCCTCCGCGCTTCTTTCACCGGAGCGACCAGAAGCATGTATGGTGAGTCGACTTCCATATCAAAAAAGTCGCTTACATCTTCACTCAAAACAGAAGGTGCAAAAGGTCTGAATCCTTCGCGATATTTTATTTTAAGGTTTAATTTTTTTTGCATTTCTGGGTTTCGAGCATCTCCAAGAATGCTACGATTACCAAGTGCCCTTGGTCCAAATTCCATTCTCCCTTGAAACCATCCGACGACCTCTCCCTCTGCAATCTTGCCAGCAACTATTTTACAAAGTTCATCTAAGTCATCAAGCTCTTGGTAAACCCCTTTTACTTTGAGACTCATTTGTCTGATTTCTTTATCAGAAAATGCAGGACCTAAGTAAGTCCCTTTCATTTGACCTCCTTCGATTGGTGAAGTCCGGTCTTCGCCAAAATACATTTGACTCGCGGCCATTGCAGCTCCCAAAGCACCTCCTGCATCACCAGCCGCTGGTTGAAAATAAATATTTTTGAAGATACCAGCTTTTGATAGTTTACCATTTGCGACACAATTCAGCGCTACTCCTCCGGCCATGCAAAGATTCTCGACTCCGGTAATTCGTTTTGCCTCCTTAGCCATTTTCAGAACAATCTCTTCTGTCACCTGCTGAATTGCGAAAGCTAGATTACAATGGCTTTGATCAATATCTATAGCCTCTTCTCGTCGTGCTAATCCAAATAGTTTTTCCCATTTTTTATCAACAACCATTCGAAGGCCCGTTGCATAATTAAAATACGATTGGTCTAACCAAATAGAGCCGTCCTCTTTTATATCAACCAGTGTTGATTTTATCTTTTCAATAAATTCTGCTGTTTCGTTTGCATGTGGGTTACCATAAGGAGCTAAGCCCATTAATTTGTATTCACCCGAATTGACTTTAAACCCTAAGTAGTAGGTAAAAGCACTGTAGAGCAAACCCACCGAATGGGGAAAATTCATTTCTTTTAAAAAGGTAATTTTACTACCTTCTCCCAAGCCGATAGATGCGGTACACCATTCCCCTACTCCATCAATTGTAAGGATAGCTGCTTTATCAAATTCTGAGGGATAAAAAGCGGAAGCGGCATGTGATAAGTGATGTTCTGTAAATAATAGATTGAGCTTCTTTTTGTCATAAACACCTACCTCTTTCAAGCCTTCATATATCTGTTTTTTCAAAAACATTTTTTCATCAATCCAAACCGGGATGGCTTTTAGGAAGGATTGCAAACCTTTAGGAGCAAAGGCATAGTAGGTTTCCAACAACCGTTCAAACTTAAGTAGGGGTTTGTCATAAAAAATAACCGCATCCAATTCGTCTATATCTAAGCCCGCTTCTGTCAAACAATACTGTATCGCATGAACAGGAAAATCGGCGGCCTGTTTGATGCGTGTAAATCGTTCTTCTTGTGCCGCAGCGACAACTTCTCCACCAATGACAAGTGCTGCTGCAGCGTCATGATAGAAAGCTGATATTCCTAATATCTTTTTTATGTTTCTCATTGGTTGCTTTGCGCAAACATATGAATTTCGATTGAATTGATAGGGGATTATTCGTAATTAAATGTTTAATAGTCAATTTACTTTCTTTTACTAAAAGCCAAAGCTAATCCTCTCGCACCACTCCTATCGTCATAGTTGGATCAAAATCGCCCTCAATTACTGGAGATTGGCGGAAACCAGTATAAGTTCGAACATTCTCTGAAATATATTCAAACAGTTCGCTGATCGATACAATCTTGTTGCCATCGGTATCAGCTTCTCCTTTCATCCCTCTTTGTAGAAAGTGACTGAATACGCCTTGACGGAGACCGCTAGACTCTAGTGAAGTCTCGCTAGATTTAGAAGACATGATTAATGCCGTACCTGAATCGGCTTTCGCCAATGAGGTGTAATAGGTTGCCAATAGGTTGTCAACTGTTCCGCTTTTCATGGCAAGGAGACTTCCGGAGTGACAGGCATCTGCGATGCATACTTTGTATTTTGCTTTACTACTTTTTAGTATTCGGCTGACTTCGTCGTGACCTAATTTGTTGTTGAAACCATCAAAGTCGATAGGTAAGAATGATCCTTTTAGGCCGTGACCTGAGTAGTACATCATTACTAAATCATTCTCACCTGCTTTGCCGAAGACTTCGGTCAAAGCGTTTGTGATTTTTTCTTTGGTGGCATTTTCATCGATTAGAATTCTGATTTGCTCATCTTTAAGCGCGCCACCTGCTGGGCTTTTCAAAAATGAGAATACCCGGTAGGCATCGTCATCCGTATATTTTAGTGCAGGCATGTGGCTATAATCTGCCACACCAATAATCACTGCCCATACTTTCATTGTTTTTGCCTCTTTTACAGCTAGAAGATCTACTGACTCTTTTATTACTTCTTCTTTCTTAGCTGTAGCTAAATCTGATGGTATTTCTTTACCCATGTAAGTTCCCTCTTCCCAGTTACCATCTACCTGTGTTCCGTCCAACATATATAAGGTACCTGTTCCTTCAAACATCCCAGCTGCCCAATCACCTTCGTAGCGCTCACCATTCGAGTAAAAGCAAGTACCTAATCCACTCGCAAGACCGTCTTTGAATAGACCAACATATTTGGCTTCACCATCTTTATAAATGTAAGTACCTTTTCCATTTTCACAATCACCCTGCTGGCAACCTTCGATGCCCATTTCTCTAAAGGTATCTCCATGGAATTCGCCTTCCATCCATTGTCCAACTGATTTGGTACCATCTGCATGAAACATCGTTCCACTTCCGTTTTGGAAATTATTTTCGAAAGAACCAACAAACTTATCTCCGCTCGCGCTAAACAAACTTCCAAATCCATGGAGTTTTCCACTTGCAAATTGTCCTTCATAACGACTACCATCTGCATAAGCAAAAACACCTTTTCCATCCTCACAGTCACCTGTAACACATCCAGTCTGAATATCTGTACCATCATCTTCTTCGACTTCACCCTTTGCAGTAAATTCTACAATCTCTCCATTTTCATCAATAGCCTGTCCCTTTAACCAATCGCCGGTTCGCTTGGTACCATCTACAAATGTTTTGGTGCCTTTACCTTCCGGATAACGGTGTAACCACTGTCCTGAATATTTGCTACCATTTGTATAGTAACAAACCCCAACGCCATGAATTTCGCCGTCTTGGAATGAACCAACATATTTTGCTCCACTTGGAAAAACGTAGGTGCCTTTACCGTTTTGGCAATCGCCCGCTACGCATTGAGCAGATAGCTGTAATGTAAAAAAAGTACAGAAGAGGAATAGGATAAAATGTCTCATGTTATTGATTGTGTTTTTTTTTCTTTACGTAGGGTATAACGAAAAGGTTGTGTCCTTTGGTCTATGTTACAAATATATTACCAAAAATCGTAATTAGTGTACTGAAATCTAGGAAGTCCCCGTTAATCTGATAATAACGGGGACTTCTATGCTTTGGGGAGTATTTAGAGGTATATGTTAGCGAATGACGGAAACAGGCATAGCTGGATCAAATTTACCACTGATCGTTGGTGTTTGGGCATTACCTGTGTAACTGCGCACTTTCGTGTGAACGTAGCTGAAAAGCTCTTCCATTGTTACAATCTTATTTTTATCGCTATCTGCTTCTCCCTTAAGGCCACGAATAAGGTAGTGGCTAAAGATTCCTTGGCGGAGTCCACCGTCTTCTAATGAATACTCATCTCCTTTTGATGAAAGCAATAGTGCAGTACCACCGCCTGATTGCTCAAATGCTTGATAAAATTTTTGAATGGCCAATTCTGCTGGTGCCGTTTTCATGGCAGTAAGCGTTCCAGAGTGGCAGGCATCTGCCAAACATATTTTGTGTTTTGCTTTTGATTCACTTAATAAGTCTTTGATGTCTTCGTGATCCAATTTATTATTAAAACCATCAAAATCGACTGGCAAGAAATAGCCTGGTAGACCATGACCTGAAAAGTATAGTAGTACCACATCATTTTCATCTGCCTGTAGGAATATCTGTCGCATTGTTTTCAGAATATTGGTGCGCGAAGCATCTTCATCAATCAACACACGAATCTGATCGTCTGGCAAAGCGCCTCCTTCTGGGCTTTTCAAAAATGCATAAATTTGATAAGCGTCGTCGTCTGTATATTTGAGGACTGGCATGTGAACGTAGCGCGCTACTCCGACTACTACTGCCCATACTTTTATCTCTGCATCTTTGTCGACCTCGATATGTTCTTGAGAAATTATATCATCTGGTGAATCAAGGTCACCTTTTGGACGACCGTATTCCCATTTCGCGCCAAGCACTCTACCATTACCATATTGCATGATGCCATCACCATGTGGAGCATGTCGCTTCCAATGTCCCACATATTTGTCACCGTTGGAATAATAGCAAGTTCCCTGACCTTCTGGCAAACCGTCCTTAAACTCACCAATCCATTTAGTCTCATCACCATAAGTATAAACTCCTACACCTTCTTTACAAAAAGAGGTATTGCAATTTTTCAATTCTTTCTCGATGATTAGCTCTTCTGGAGCATCTGCGACTTCGGTTTCATCGCCTAAGAATTTACCACTTAGCCAAAGGCCTTCGATTGTTTTACCACTAGCGTTAGTTAGTACGCCTTTCCCATCTTTATAATTATTTTTCCAACCACCAGTAAATTTGGAACCATCAGCGTATTTCATAGTGCCACGGCCATCAAATTTTCCAATTTTGAAATCACCTTCGTAGACATCACCACTTTTGAAAAAATACTTTCCTTTCCCGTTTTGAAAATCTTTTTCCCAGTCGCCCATATATTTATCACCATTGGCAAATTCCATTGTTCCTTCTCCACAAAATTTACTTTTCTCAAAGCTACCCTTATAGATATCACCGCTACTAAAAACCATCTTTCCTTTACCTTCACGGTATTGGTTAGCCCAGGTACCGAAATATTTGTTCCCGTTACTAAAATAGAGTGCCCCTTCTCCATGGATTTTACCATTAAGAAATTCACCAACATAGCGGGCACCAGAATCGAATTGATAAGTACCACGGCCATTATAGCAGTTGCCTTTTGCGCATTGAGCATCGAGTTGGGGGAGAACGAAAAATTGTAGGATCACTACAAGGCTTAATAGCTGTTTCATAATATCTGGTTTAGTTGTGTTAGATAGCGCCGGCAAAATACCATCTTTTGGTGGCTGTGGCAAGCCCGACGTATAGTTTGAAATGTAGTAATTATTTCTATATAACCTGATATTTGTTGAAGATGTCCTGATAATGTTACTAAACCTGTTTGATTAGCGATTTCGAAGATTAGACTTGATAATTGCTTGAGAGTTTAACAGCGTGCAGTATTAACAAGGAATTATTAGTTAATATTGTATTAAGTAAAGTTTTTTAGCAGTATTTTTATGGCAAAAATTTTACATAGCTTCCATAACATTCTTAGTTGCTGAGTGTTAGGTTGAAATTATATTAATAAAAACAAATATCATGCTTAAGAAAGTTCTTTTCGTATTACTTATCGGAGTCTCTATGATGGCTTGTAAAAATGATCCTCCAAAAATTTCAGCTGAGACTGGATTCCCTAATTATGGTGCTGAAATATCAATAGATGGTGCTATGTCATATGAAGACATGGTTGACAAGATGGGTGATGCTGAGAAGTTTCCTGCCAAAGTAAAAGGTAAGGTCTCTGAAGTTTGTAAAGTAAAAGGCTGTTGGATGAACATTGCAGTTGATGGAAAAGAGGAGATGATGGTCAATTTTAAAGACTATGGTTTTTTCATGCCGCTTGATATTGCTGGCAAAGAAGTGGTGATGCAAGGTTATGCTTTTCGGGAATTGACTAGCGTCGAAGACTTGAAACATTATGCAGAGGATGAGGGTAAGTCGGAAGATGAGATTGCTGCTATTACTGAGCCGCAGCAGCAGTTAAAATTTTTGGCAGATGGAGTTATACTTTTAGAGAAAGCCAAAGAAACTGGAATGTGAGTTGGAATATCTATTTGAAAGCGGAGATATCGATGACATCTAACTTCAAGTTTATTTACTGGAAGTAATTATTCAGATTGACAAGGATTCTTTGTTTATTGTAGCAGTGAATGTTTGTCAATCTGAATAATTCACTATAAAACATTGCAGTGAACCAAAATTTCTATTATACCAATTAAGTCAGGTGAAAACAAATCCAAAACTTGCAAGCACAGTAAGTCTTCTTCGTTTCGGAGAAGTGCTTAGTCGCGGAGCCTTTCTTTTTTTTATTTTATTCTCCTCTTTATCTATTACTGCGCAAGACGCTAATCCACTTCTTGATAGCCTTCTTCAAGTTTTAAGCAACAGCTCTGACAGTCCACAAAAAATTGACGTCATTAATGATATTGCCTGGGAGTTAAAATTCGATGCCCCTGATCAAGCGCGAGACTATTTAGCCCAAGCCATTGAACTCTCCAAAAAAATTAACTACAAAAAAGGGGCAGGTCAAGCATACAACAATTTAGGGGTAGTGGAAACCATCCATGAAAACAAAAGTAAGGCAATTGCTAATTATGAAAAAGCATTAGTTATTCGACAAGAATTGGATGACAAAAAAGGAGTTGCATCTATCTACAATAATATCGGTAATTTACAATCCGAATTAGATGCTTATGAAGATGCCTTAATCAATTTTCAATACTCTCTGCAAATCCGAGAAGAACTCAAAGATTCTCAAAAAATAGCCAACGTACATTATAACCTCAGTGTCACTAATGAAGCGTGGGGTAACTACTCCGAAGCACTGGATCACATTTTTCGATGTCTTGAAATCTCACAGCAGATTAATGACCAGACCAACATCATTAATGCTTATAACGTGATTGGTAATATAAAAACGGAGTTGGAAATTTTTGAGGAAGCCAAAGAAAATTATGAGAAAGCAATGGCTATTGCATTGGAGATGGAAGACGACTGGGAGATCGCAACTGCTCACAATAATATTGGTAACAACAAAGATGATTTTGGTGAGCAAAGTCTTGATAAAGATAATTACACCGATGCTTTTCAAAAATTCAAAGAAGCCATTGAAGCGCATGAAGCAGCTCTTACTTTGCGTCAAAAAATGGAATACGCTGATGAAGTCAGCGCCAGTTACAACAACATTGGCTTGGTTTATAAAAACATCGGAAGTTACCATCTAAAATTAAAAGAAGAAAGTGCTGCTCAAAATGCGCTTGACAAGGCATTAGATTTCCTTCAGAAATCACTCCGCATTAGAACCGACCTAGAAGACAAGCAAGGGATAATGGAAGTTTATAATGGCATCGGTGATGTCAAACGTAGGCAAAAAAAATACACGGAAGCTATTCAATATGCTCATAAATATTTAGCCATAGCTGATACAATTGATGATGATAAGTTTAAGCAAAATGCATATAAGGATTTATCGAAAGCTTACGAAGCTACTGGCGAATACCAACTTGCGCTTGATCATCAAAAAAAATATGACGACTTACGCTACGATCGTTTAGACGAAAGTCGCACTAGATTCAACTCCAGAAGGGAAGCGATTTTTGGGGACAGAAAAAAACAGTTGGAAATTGATAAAAAACAATTAGAGATTGAAAAGCAGGAAGCTGCTATTCAAAAAGCAAGCCTTCAAAAGAAAGCATTAATTGGCGGTGCAACTGGTTTACTATTGGTATTGGGCTTATTGTATAATCGCTTTATACTAAAAAACAGAGCCAATAAAACACTGGAAGAAAAAAATAGCATCATTGCTGCAGAACAAGAACGTTCGGAATCCTTACTCTTAAACATTTTACCAAAATCCACTGCCGACGAATTGAAAGAAAAAGGAAGTACTGCCGCCAAAAAACATGAATCTGTGAGCGTGCTTTTCACTGACTTCAAATCATTTACACAAGTAACCGAATCCATGGAGGCCGAAGCCTTAGTCGCTTTATTGGATCATTGCTACAGAGGTTTTGATGAAATTGTGCAGCGACATAATATAGAAAAAATTAAAACTATTGGTGACGCATACATGTGCGCAGGAGGTTTGCCAGAATCGAATCAAACGCATGCCGTGGATGTAGTTAAGGCTGCCTTAGAAATGCAAGCGTTTATGAATAAAGTTAATGCCGAACGTGAGGCGCTGGACCAGGCCATCTTATCAATGCGAACGGGGATTCACAGCGGACCTGTTGTGGCAGGAATTGTAGGCAGCAAAAAATTTGCCTATGATATCTGGGGTGACACTGTCAACATAGCTGCGCGAATGGAATCGAGTAGTGAAATTGGAAGAGTCAACATTTCTGATGCGACTTATCAGTTAGTGAAGGATTCCTTTGAATGTAATTATCGTGGGAAGATCTCTGCTAAGAATAAGGGAGAAATTGATATGTACTTTGTTATTTGAGTCCGCTTCGCTGAGAAACTTTTTGCTAAGGCACTCACTTCTTCGACTACAGTCTGTGCGAGCGTTCAGAAGCGTCTCTAAATCCATTTTACTTTCAGTCAAAATGGAGAAACCCTTATCTTTTATTTCTTTACCCGTAAAATAAAAGCAGTCCCTTTTTTGCTCACCCAATGAAGATCTGGTTGCGAATCAAAATCAAATCACTTAAGTTGTGCGGGACTGCTTATTGATATAGCACGTTATGCATATACAACTTAGATTTTGTTGATCAACAAAACAATTTTTTTCTACGACTTGCTTAATACGTTCGTTGAATGATGGAAAAAAAGAGATGGAATTAGAATGTGAATTGGAATCGAAATTAGAATGAACTTCTTTCGCAGAAACGCGATCGTGGGACATTCTAATTCCTATTTCGAACCTGCCGGCCGGCTCAACAGGTTCCTATTCTAATTCTTTAGCTGTAAGAGAAGGAGTCGAACCTTCACGGAGTGGTTAGTTTAATTTGCATTAAATTTATCCCAGACTCTCCACCCTCGAGACAAGAGGGCATGGCTGCCTGTTTCATCATCTTACAATTTTAATTTGAACTAGAATCAAAATTGGAATGACCTTCTTTCATGGATACACGATCGTGGGACATTCTAATTCTAAATTCGATTCTTATTCTTAGAGAGATTAAACTTTAATTTCCCTTCGTTTGATAATACAAATTTAGACCTAAAGAACTATAATTGCAAATTATTCAATTAAATTGATTAATTTTTAGAAAATATTCAATTTAAGTAAACAATGCTATGTTTTATTCAAAATAAGATCATAATAAAACAGTGTTTTTGAAAAATAATCAACGTATTAGTTATTTTACTAAACAAAACCACAGTAAACTGACCAATAATTGCTAATTACATAAAGACTAATATTAATCTGACTAGATTATTTCCAAAATTAGCCGCTGGACTGCGAATTAAGTAAAATTTAAAAATCAGGAACATTGGTTTTACGATATTTGCATGAATTCGAAAATAAAAGTACTTCAATCATCAAGTAGTTCTTTACAAAAGGTCATTTATGAGAATACCCCCATTCCTATTTATCATTTGCTTGCTTCAGTGGGCCTGTCAGAGTCCTAGTGTCCGTACGAATGAATCAGCACCTATATTAGTATCGACTATATCCCTTGAGACCAAGATGGCGGGGCTGAGCTTTGTGGCCCCACCAAACCCATTTGAGGGTGATCCGATGCAGGCTATTGTTGAACTCGGAGCTAATTGGATCGCCGTTATACCTTATGCTTTTAGCCGACAAGGAGAAGCGCAAGTACATTTCGATTCTGACCGACAATGGTGGGGAGAGCGACCAGAAGGAACTATTGAAACTATCCGCATTGCACAGGCTGCCGGTATAAAGGTGATGCTTAAACCACAAGTTTATATTCCAGGAAGCTGGCCGGGTGGATTAGACTTTAAATTAGATAGTGAGTGGGAACAATGGGAAAATGATTACGAAAAATACATCATGACTTTTGTGGCAATTGCGGATAGCATGAATGTTGGTTTGGTTTGTATTGGTACTGAATTTAAATTTAGTGAAACAAAGCGGGAGCAGTTTTGGCGAAAGCTTATCAAAAAAATAAGAGCTGAGTACAAAGGACAACTAGTGTATGCATCCAATTGGGATTCGTATGAGGATGTTCCATTTTGGGATGCATTGGATTATATTGGTATTGATGCATATTTTCCATTGATTGACAAAAAAGAACCGAGCCTTGATGAAATAAAAAAAGCGTGGGAGAAATACCGTCGCCCGATTCGCAAGCTACATGAAAAAACCAATCGTCCGATACTTTTCACTGAATATGGATATCTATCAGTTGATGGCTGCACCTACAATACATGGGAACTAGAAAAAGATCGTCAAAAGCATTCGGTCAACGAACAAGCTCAGGCCAATGCACTCCAAGCTATGCACGAAGTGTTTTGGTCAGAGCCATATTATCATGGTGGCTTTTTATGGAAATGGTTTCCTGACATGGATCATCATCGGAGTCGACGGAAGCATGGTTATACGCCACAAGGAAAAAAGGGCGAGGAGGTTTTGCGGACTTGGTACAAGGGAGTGAAAAACTAAACTCAAAACTTGCCTGACATCGCAACTTGGCGAAGAAAACGGTTTGCTTCAACAAAAAAATACGCTTACATAAAAAATTGATTCTTTGACAAATCCCGTGGTAGAAGCCAATGATAAAATTTAATCTCTAGGAATTGGGAATAGGAATATTGATCGCATCGGAATAGATCCTGACTTGCACTCCATCTGTTGCATCACCATTTTAGAACAACTTCTTTGTAAAAAACGAAATAGAGATTACCTTTATGGAAAATAAAAAAATACAACTGGGCATGAAAAATTTCATATACACAATTGGGCTTCTATCTATTACTTTTCTGTTTGCTTGCGGAGGTACTATTCCGGAACAGAATAACGAAAAACTTGCTACTATAGAAGACCTGACACCAGCAGAATCTGAAGAAAACAAGGTAATTGATTATCAGACACTGGCAGATGCTTATTGCAAATGCTCGGAGCATACCGTAGAGATTAATGATAAGATGAAGCGATTAATGGAAATGAATATTCCCGATAACGCTGAGTTGGAGAAACTATATCCTAAAGTAGATAGAGCATTTAAGAAAGCAATTGAATGCTCTCGTGCAGCTAAGGAGAAGCAAACTTCAGGAGCAATCAGTAATAAGATGTTAGTAAAACCTTTAAAAGAAACTTGCCCACAATTACCATCTGCTTTGGTGATGAAATTATTGGTTACTGATATTAAATAGCTTCCTGCTTGGAATTATTTAATCCTCCAATAAGGTCTTATTTTACTGGCTCACTTTCGTTAGTTATTTTTTTCTGAGGCCAAAACTGTGCGACCAACATAAGCCCCACTCCTACCATAATAAACACATCTGCAAAATTAAAAATACCTGTTCGCAAATCACCGATTCCCATATTCATAAAATCAACCACAGCCCCATTATTGAGAAACCGGTCCACCACATTACTCAATCCACCTCCTACTATTAATGCGAATGCAAAAGTTGAAATTCGGTCTAACTCTTTCGAGAAAAAAAGGTACCCCAACAAGCCTAGCAAAACGGCCATCGGTAGCATCTTCAAGATCCAAAAACTAGCCGTATCTGATAAGTCATCTCCCTGGCCAAGAAAAGCACCTGTATTTTCAGCATAGATAAAACGAAAGAAGCCATCCAAATATGAGTCTCCTAATTTATTTTTAAGATGAGTTACAGCTAGAGTTTTTGTCCACTGATCAATTCCTATAGTCACAACCAGCGTTGCTATTATGGTAACAATTCGATTCATTCTTTTAGATTGCATTTACTGTTAAAGAAAAATGGTTAGAAATTGGAATTAGAAAGTACACTCGATCGGGACAGTAGGAAAGTTCTAATTTTCAAGGTTCCACTTCCAGCTCCTCAATACATTTCCCGATCCGTTTTATCTGTCCATGCTTTAAAAACACCAAGACCTTCTTGCTGCATAATTTGCTTGGTTTCAATTTTGCGTTCATGGATAGGTAATGGAATTTCTTTGTAAATAAAGTCATCATCGAACCCAATATCTGCGGCATCCTCTCGTGTACAAGAAAAATACAACTTATCTGGTCGAGCCCAATAAATAGCTCCCAAGCACATCGGACAAGGCTCGCAAGATGAGTACAAAACACAACCATCTAATTGGAAAGTATCTAAGTTCTTACAAGCATCGCGAATCGCAACAACCTCAGCGTGAGCCGTAGGGTCATTACTCGAAGTCACTCTATTGTTGCCACGCCCTACAATGACACCGTCTTTTACGACTACTGCGCCAAAAGGGCCACCTTCACCACCTTCCATTCCTTTACGGGCTTGAAGGATGGCCTCACGCATGAATTCTTGATTTTTATCTTCCATATTTATTTGTTTTACAGGCCCGAAGATAGGGAAAAGGCTGGGAAGTTGGAAGTGGGTAGTAGGAAGTTTTACACGATCACAGTATTCACCTTGCGCGGGTGCTTCCAACTTCCAATCTCCAAGTCCTAGCTTCTATCTCCCCACTTCCAACTTTTTTATATCTTTAGGACAAGTAATTGATCAAAAAACGAAACATGGAACCATTCTTTACAAACGATGCTATTTTACTAGGAATACTAATTGCCGTGTTGGCAGGAGTTTTCTATACTTCTCACCTTGACAGTCCGGGGTGGAAAAAATTCTATGGTGTTGTCCCAGCACTTTTGCTTTGTTATTTTATTCCTGCATTGTTGCACTGGCCGCTTGGCCTGATTGCTGCACATTGGTATAGCCCTGATTTGATTGGTTATCTGAGTGAACTTGGTCATACCTTACCAGAGGGAGCAACCTTTTCAGAAATTCAGCAATTCATTCAGGACAATAATATAACGGGGACTAAAAAATTTGAAGGCCATTCTAAACTATATTTTGTAGCCTCTCGATATTTACTTCCTGCCAGTTTGATTTTGCTTTGTATTAGTATTGACTTTAAAGGCTTGATTAATCTTGGGCCTAAGGCCTTAATCATGTTTTTTGCTGCTACAGTTGGTATCGTATTGGGTGGCCCAATAGCTTTGTTTATCATCTTGAATGTAGCGCCAGATATTATTGCTGCGGATCCTGACCAACTTTGGCGGGGACTTTCAACGGTAGCCGGTAGTTGGATTGGTGGAGGTGCCAATCAAAATGCCATGGCAGAAATTTACGAAGTTGTTGAAAAACCTATTTTTCCAACGATGATTATCGTTGACGTGGTCGTTGCCAATCTTTGGATGGGCTTTCTATTATTTGGAGCTAGTCGATCCGAACGAATTGACACGTGGTTAAAAGCCGACAGCTCAGCTATTGAAACCTTGAAACAAAAGATGGCTGACTATAAAGCTAGTGTTTCAGAAATTCCAACTACGACTAAACTCTTCATGCTGCTAGCTGTTGCTTTTGGAGGTGTTGCTTTGTCACACTGGGGTGCAGATCTCATGACACCATTTATGAAGCAATCAAAGGAGACGCTTGAAGGTTTAAAATTACATTCACTGATGTCTCACTTCTTTTGGTTGATTGTTATTTCAACAACAATCGGAGTTGGCTTATCCTTTACCAAGGCTCGTAGTCTCGAAGGAGTTGGTGCATCGAACTGGGGATCTGTTTGTATCTTCATTTTGGTAGCTACCATTGGGATGAAAATGAATTTGGGTGAAGTTTACAAACATTTAGGATTGTTTGCCATTGGCTTCATTTGGATGATTGTTCACATTACTATCTTACTGATTACGGCTAAAATAATTCGAGCACCTTTCTTTTTCGTAGCGGTTGGCAGTCAAGCAAATATTGGTGGAGCGGCATCTGCTCCAGTTGTTGCTTCTGCCTTTAGTCCTTCCTTAGCTCCAGTGGGTGCCTTGATGGCGGTATTGGGATATGGACTAGGTACGATTGGAGCAATACTTTGTGCGGAGATTATGCGAGTAATTGCTGGTGGATAAGAGGTTTCTTAAAAAAATTACCCTGAATTTGCTGAAGTATGAAAAAAATTGCTCACTTCTATGAGATTCAGCTGGTCAGTTTAAAACATAAAAAACCGTCAGAAAAATTTCTGACGGTTTTTTTTTATTTCAAAAAGTACTGACTACTTTAAAATCTTTATAGTCGTATTATCATATGATTAAAGCGAGAAGTAATCTTCTGATTCTATTTTATTTTTTAAGATGCCTTTTACATCCATAATAAAACCGTCTTCGGTCATCAGGTTTAGGTATTCTTCCGTTTCCATATTGACATAAGTTTCGTGGCTAACCGCTACAACGATGGCATCATAAATCCCAGTAGCTTCTTCAGTCATTTCAATACCATAGTGATCTTTCATTTCACCAGTATTGGCCCAACTATCAACAACAGTTACATCGTTGCAAGACTTCTTCAATTCGAGTATAATATCAGCTGCTTTTGAGTTGCGAATGTCAGTTACATTTTCTTTAAATGTAGTTCCCATCACTAAAACTCTAGCTGTAGAAACCTTTTGACCACGAGTCTTCAACTCATTGATGATCTTGTTTGCAATCTTAGCAGGCATACCGTCATTAACTGAACGGCCTGCAGAAATCAAAATCGGATTGTGCCCGATACGGATTGCTTTATTAATCAAATAATAAGGATCTACTCCGATACAGTGACCACCGACAAGGCCTGGATAAAATTTCAAGAAGTTCCATTTGGTACCAGCCGCTTCTAAAACATCAAAAGTATTGACACCCATTTTCTCAAAAATCATAGACAGTTCGTTCATCAATGCAATGTTGACATCACGTTGTGTATTTTCAACAATCTTAGCAGCTTCTGCTACCTTAATGGTTGGCGCACAGTGGATACCAGCAGTGATAATACTGCGATAAACGTTTGCTATATTTTCTAATGACTCATCATCTGACCCTGAAACAATTTTCACAATTTTATCAACTGTGTTCGTTTTGTCTCCCGGATTAATTCGCTCGGGCGAATAACCAACTTTAAAATCAACATTAAACTGAAGTCCAGATATCTGCTCCAAAATAGGTACACAAACTTCTTCTGTACATCCAGGATAAACAGTCGATTCAAAAACAACATAGTCTCCTTTTTTCAAAGCTTTAGCGACTGAAGTGGTTGCACTTTTAAGGATTCTAAGGTCTGGTTGATTTTGCTTATCAATTGGAGTGGGTACTGCTACTACAAAAAACTTTGCCTCAGCTAGTTGTTCCTCTTTCCAAGAAAATCGAATTTCTTTATTATCAAAAGCAGTTCTTTTCAACTCCCCTGATGGATCTTCTGAGTTATTCATCATCTCCACTCGCTTTTCATTGATATCAAAACCAAGCACAGAAAAATGGCGTGCAAATTCGAGTGCTACGGGTAGCCCTACGTAACCTAAACCTACCACAGCTAAATCTGCTGTTCTATTTTTTAATGCTTCGTAAATATTTTCGTTTGTGTGTATTATTTGCCTCTGGTCTTCTAATTGTTTCGTAGTAGTAAACGTACTCATCCCTGAATTTTTAATGCGTGATAAAATGAGAGACCGGGCCCTCTTATGGTATTAATTAGTTCTTTAGGTAAGTGAGATATCGAGGGTAGTTTTTGAAACTATTGTGACAGATACAATAGATATCTTGTGGTAGGCAAAAAGAGTTCCATATTTTTGGAAGTAATTAGAAAAGCCTACAAAATCAGGGAATTCTGTAGGCTTTGTATTTAGAATGTTCTAAATATTAAGAGATAGAGGCTAACTTCATTCCTTTAATTTATTAAAAAAGGTTAATAAGTTACATCCTATTTTTATCATATGCTAAAATATTGTTATGCTTTTAAAAAATTACCGCCCTTGGGACTGTACTTCAAATTTACCGACATGTAATGGTTCATCGTTATTTTTCTCAGCAACCATGTAATAGTACAAACCAGGAGTAATCCTCAGGTTGGCATTAAATTGAAATGGGAAAGCATCATTCTTCAAAGGTTGTAAATTGATAGGAACATTTAGAATGCTGCGATCTTCAAGGTAGTCTTCTTTTTTATTCGTATAAATCATAAGGACGAATGAGGCATCTTTTTCCAATTTGCCATCTGTCTTTAAGGAGCCTTTCAATCGCAATTGAGCCACTCCATTTATTAATGCAACTTTTCCAGCAGTAGCTGACTTATCCATGATCACACTATAAGATTCTCCTCTGACAGTGTTCCCAATTTGATTATCAAGGTAGGGATTGCTTATAAAATCTGCAGGATCCGCGCTAGCGATTAATGCTTGATCGTTTTCCTTATTTTTTTCTACCTTTTCATTACTAGCTTGGTGCAACCTTATTTCATTTCTTTTTGAATCTTCCGTAGGCGTTTGTTCCTGTGGTGTTTGATTTGGCGATTCTAGTTCTTGTTGCGTTGGTGCTTGACTTGGTTTAACTGTATTGTTTTTAGGTCGAGTTAAAAAATAAGCCCCTGCCAAAAAGGCCAAAGCAATCAATAAAAATGGCAACCATTTGAAGGAAGACGATTTTGGTATGTTTATATTTTTTGGGTTTATCTCACCTTCGTTTAGATTGATAGTTTGTCTGGCGGAAATTATTTTCAAATTATCGCGCAGTAATTTCTTATTGGGTTTAGACAATTCACTTTCCAATCGACGATGTAGCTTCACCTCTTTTTGCAAAGCAGCATCCTTAGCAAGTTCACCCTCAAATACTTTGTGATCCGCGTCAGACAAGTCACCACTGAGATAGGCTTCAATTTTTTCGTACAGATGTTCTCCTTTCATGTCAAAGTTTTAATTCCGTGTATCGAATATCCTGTCGAATCCAATCAAGTAATTTTTCCTTACACTTGTACTTTCGCTTTTTGGTATAGTTGACACTACCGTGTCCCATGATTGTTGAAATCTCATCCATTCTTCTTTTTTCAAAAAAGAGATGCATTAATTTTTGGCAATCTTCACCAATCCGATCGAAAGCATCCCAAAAAACTTGGTTTTCCTCTTCCGCTTCTATGCTTGCTTGAATATCTTCTTCACTGGTATATGTCTCATCATCGGAATTGATTACCCCAGAAGTCCGCTTTTTTTTCAGACGGTTGCCCCAAAGGTTGCGACAAATTCCATAAAGAAAGGTGTAAAACTGGCTAGATAAGGTAAAGTTTGGCCCTTGAGCCTTCTCAAAAACAATAATCAAAGCATCCTGAAATATATCTTTTGCGTCCTCGGAGTTTCCGCCTTTGGAGGTGATAAAGCGGGCTATCCGATTAAGATAGAGGTCATAAATACGCTGCAATCCTTTCATGTCTCCTGAAAGAATAGCGGAAATGTGTTCGTCTTGATTGATTGTCATAAAATCTGATAGCTTGACTTGATGTCAAATATAATAAAAAGGTGGGAAGTTGGGAGTTGGAGGTGGGAAATTTCCCCACTAACGCAAAGCTCCTCGGTCGAGTATACTTCCAAGTCCCCACCTCCAACTTCCAAGCTTATTAGTCCTCCAACTCCATTTCAATCTCACGACGCTCCAGATTAACAGCAGTAATCTTAACGCGCACCTCATCTCCCATCTTGAAAACTTTTTTAGAACGACGACCTCTAGCGTTTAAGCGACCATCGTCCAATTCAAATACGTCTTGCATTGTTTCAAAGCCTACCATCCCTTCACATTTTGAATCTTTCAATTCTACGAAGAGTCCACGATCAATCATTCCATTGATAAAACCTGTGAATGATTCGCCAACTTGGTCCATCATGTACTCGACTTGCTTGTACTTGGTGGATTCTCGTTCAGCAGATGATGCTTTGCGCTCTTGTCTAGAAATATGCTTGCATTGTTCTTCCAGCGAATCTTTTTTATAGCGATGAACGCCTTCCAAATTCTTTTCAAGGATCCGGTGAACCAATACATCAGAGTAGCGTCGAATCGGCGAAGTAAAGTGTGTATAAAAGTCAAAACCCAAACCGTAGTGTCCGATATTTTCGGTTGTATACTCTGCTTTTGACATCGTACGAATTGCTAGTGGTTCCAATACTTTTAATGCATCGTTTTCACGAGCAGCTTTTGCTAAATTATTATAGGAATCTGCGATACTTCTTGGTGTAGATAGGTCCATTTTAAAACCCATTTCTTTAGCAAACGCAGCTACGTTAGCTACCTTGTCAGGGTCCGGTAAATCGTGGACACGATATACAAACGGAATTTCAGCTCCATCTTTTTTCTTTGCCATATATCTTGCAACTTCACGGTTAGCTAACAACATAAAGTCTTCAATCAACATGTGTGCATCTTTCCGTTCTTTCACATACACATCAATTGGTTTTCCATCTTCATCTAATCGGAATTTTACTTCTTCAGATTCAAAGGCTATGGCTCCGTTCTTAAACTTCTTTTTACGCAATCGAAGTGCAATAGTGTTCATCTCTTTGACCTCCTTTGGGAAATCACCTTCTCCTGTTTCCAAGACCTGCTGCGCTTCATCATAGGTAAATCTACGATCTGAATGGATGATAGTTTTACCAAACCAACGTTTGGTTATGTTGTGTTTTTTGTCAAAAACGAAGATCGCTGAAAAGCAGAGTTTATCCTCATTCGGACGTAAGGAACAAAGTTCGTTTGAAATTTTTTCAGGCAACATGGGGGCTACCCGATCCACTAGATAAACAGAAGTGGAACGTCGATACGCTTCTTGGTCCAATTCTGTTTTAGGATGAACGTAATGACTTACATCTGCAATATGTACACCAATTTCTATCTCGTCATTTTCAAGATATTGGATAGACAGGGCATCATCAAAATCCTTAGCAGTGTCTGGATCTATAGTGAAGGTTGTTACTTCACGTAAATCCAAACGCTTTGCTATTTCTGATGCTGGAATCTCTGTAGATAGGGCTTCTGACTCAGCATTTACCTCATCGGGGAATGCCATATCAAAACCATTATTGATTAGGATACTGTGCATTTCCATATCGTTACCACCTTCCGTTCCTAGTACTGCCGTTACTTTTCCAAAAGGATTTCTATTTTTCTTAGTCGTCCACTCAGTCACTTTTACGACCACCTTTTCGCCATCTACTGCGTTTCTTAGGTTTTCATCTCTTACAATGATATCAAAAGGTACATCCACTCTGTCGGGAATAACTAAGGCGTATTTACCTCCCATTTGCATGGTTCCAACGAAGTGATCAATTGCTCTTGTCAATACTTCAATTACTTCTCCTTCTGCTCTTCTTCTTCGTGGTGGTAAGAACCTGGTTATTTTTACTTTATCTCCTTGCAGTGCACCTCCTAATTTCTTGGCTGGCACGTGCACGTCTTCTTCTAAGTCTTCACAAACGATGTAAGCGGAACCTTTTCGGGTAACGTCAACAAAACCGGTGTGTGTAGTTCGTGGACTAGCTGCTTTATCTGAAGTTGCAAATCGGTCAAGACGAAATTTAATATCGTCCACTTGGAACAATTTTCCTTCGCTTGCTAATTTGTCTAAGACATAAACAACAGAATCTTTATTATTGGAAATTTTTAAAAACTTAATGATTTGCTTGGCGCTAAATCGTTTTTTGGGAAACTTTTTGAACAGTTTGAGAACTGTCAATTTTAGATCACGGCTATTTAATGCCGTACCTTTATTTTTACTTTTTTTCTTTTTCATTAATTGAATTTTAATACCAATCGTTTTGGTATAAATGCCAATCTGTTTCAGCATCAATGCTGAAAGATTAGTCTGATAAAATTATTTCGCCGGTAGCGAGTATTTCGAGAGAGAGACTTTGGGAGGAGGAAGGGTCAAATGCTTTGTTTTCATCGGCCGGTGCTACTCCTCTTATACAATGGATAATCCAATCTTCTTCAATGGTAGCTACCGTTCGTTCTAACGCATTGTCTATCACTTTAGTTCCCGCCACAACTCTTTTACTAATTTGACTCCCTTTTTTATCATAGGTCACCAATATGTATTCGTAAGTCAACAATTCAGCTTTCCAATATAGGATAGCATTGAATTTATCAGTTTTAGGAAACCGGAAACAAGCAATGTATTCAGTAAATTCATCTGGTTGCTCGTCTTCTTCCAGCATATAGGTTTGAATCATTGCTGCAGGAAGCGGATCATTGTTTTTGCTAAAGACATGATGGAGGTCATCTGTAAGGGTAATAGGAAGCTCTACCTCTGGGTACATTTTTAAAAAACTGCTGAAACTTACTTTTTGCTGAGTACTCATCTTTATCGAAATTAGGTCTTAATAATATTGATTTATTAAATCAACTTCATTGAATGAATGAGGTATAGCTACATTTAGCAGCTATCTTTCCTCATTTCCCGCAAAGGTACATCTAATAATCTAATCTCAAAACCTAATTTTGAATGATTCTAAATAATGACATAAGTCTCTACAAAGACCTGAGTTGGTTTGCTTTATGCCTTGAATTAGATAGATTTGTGAACAAACCAAAAATAATTACTTTATGCGTTGGTTAATCAACTTCTTAAGCTCTTCATTGGGCCAAAAAATCATCATGAGCCTTACTGGCTTATTCCTAATCAGTTTCCTAACGGTTCATTTACTAGGCAATTTATCACTTTTATCCGACGATGGCGGATATACCTTTAATACTTATGCCTATTTCATGACCCATAATCCTTTGATTAAGGCCACTTCATATGGGCTTTACTTCTTCATTGTATTGCATGCGATACAGGGATTAGTCATTGCTTTAAAGAACAGAATGGCAAGAGGTGCTAACCGTTATGCTGTAAAAGCAAAAGGCAATGCGTCTTTTTCTTCCAAAAACATGGCCTTGCTCGGGACACTTGTTCTAGCTTTCCTTTTCATCCACATGGGCGACTTTTGGTTGAGAATGAAACTGGACTGGTTACCAACCGTTGTATACGAAGGTTATGCTGAACCCATTGCTGATTTATATGGGCGTGTAGCTATGCAATTTCAGAATCCACTTATCGTAATTGCTTATGTGATTGGCCAAATTGTATTGGGACTTCACCTATGGCATGGATTCCAGAGTGCGTTTCAAAGTTTGGGCTTGAACCATCCGAAGTATACTCCGTTTATTAAGGGACTGGGCAAAGCATACAGCATTTTAGTACCTGCTGGCTTTGCAATCATTCCAATTGTTCATTTTTTATTTAAATAGTCTTCCTATGAAACTCGACGGAAAAACACCTAAAGGTCCTTTGGATGATAAATGGACCAACTACCGATCAAAAATGGATCTGGTAGCTCCTAATAATAAAAGACGTCTTGACGTGATAGTCGTAGGTACTGGTCTTGCTGGTGCTTCAGCTGCTTCCACTTTAGGAGAGCTCGGTTATAACGTGAAATGCTTCACCTTCCATGATAGCCCACGTCGTGCGCACAGTATCGCCGCTCAAGGTGGTATCAACGCTGCGAAAAACTATCAGAATGATGGTGACAGTGTTTACAGACTTTTCTATGATACGATAAAAGGTGGTGACTATCGCTCACGCGAAAGTAACGTTCACCGTCTTGCTGAGGTAAGTAGAAACATCATCGACCAAGCCGCGGCGCAAGGGGTTCCTTTTGCTCGCGAGTACGGAGGGCTACTTGCCAACCGTTCATTTGGTGGTGTACAGGTATCTCGAACTTTTTATGCTCGTGGGCAAACTGGTCAGCAACTACTACTAGGAGCTTACCAATCTTTGTCTCGCCAAATTTCTCTCGGTTCTGTAAAGATGTACAACCGACATGAAATGCTGGACGTTGTAAAAATCGATGGTAAGGCTCGTGGAATTATTGCGCGTAACCTACTGACTGGAGAGTTGGAACGTCATGCAGCACATTGCGTTGTCTTAGCAACAGGTGGCTACGGAAATGTATTCTATCTTTCTACCAATGCGATGGGCTCAAACGTAACTGCAGCATGGAGAGCAGTGAAGCGAGGCGCTTATATGGCTAATCCTTGCTACACACAAATTCACCCAACTTGTATTCCTGTTTCTGGTGACTACCAATCAAAACTTACTTTGATGTCGGAGTCATTGAGAAATGATGGTCGAGTATGGGTACCAAAAAACAAAGAAGATGTAATGGCGATCCGTGAAGGTCGCAAAACTGGAAATGACATCCCTGAAGGAGATCGTGATTATTACTTGGAAAGACGTTACCCTGCATTTGGTAATTTGGTTCCTCGTGACGTTGCATCTCGTGCTGCTAAGGTAGCTTGTGATGAAGGACATGGTGTCAACTCAACAGGACTTGCAGTATACCTTGACTTTTCTGATGCTATCCAACGTTATGGTAAATCAGAAGCCAATACAATGGGTAACCACAGTCCTGATGCTGCTACAATTAAGCGATTAGGAACAGCAGTGATCGAAGCAAAGTACGGTAACCTTTTTGAAATGTATGAAAAGATTACGGGTGAAAATCCATATATCTTCCCAATGAAAATTTATCCGGCAGTTCACTACACTATGGGTGGTCTTTGGGTTGACTATAATTTAGAAACCAACGTACCTGGTTTGTTTGCCTTGGGAGAAGCTAACTTCTCTGATCACGGTGCCAACCGGCTTGGAGCTTCTGCACTAATGCAAGGGCTTGCAGATGGTTACTTCGTCCTTCCTTATACAATTGGTACATTCTTATGTAATGAAATTCGAACGCCAAAGATTGATCCTAATGCTCCTGAATTTGAAGAAGCAGAGACTAGTACTCGTGCTAGACTAGAGAAGATACTTAGTATAAAAGGTAATCAGACAGTAGAGAGCTTCCACAGACGTTTAGGAAAAATCATGTGGGAATACTGCGGTATGTCTCGTAATGCTGAAGGCTTGAAAAAAGGTCGTCAAATGATTCGTGATTTGAAAGCTGAATTTCACAAAGATGTTTTTGTTCCTGGTACACAGACTGAGTTTAATCCTGAGTTGGAAAAGGCACTACGCGTTGCAGATTTTATTGAGCTGGGTGAGAACATGATGGTAGATGCTTTAGACAGAAACGAATCTTGTGGTGGTCACTTCCGTGAAGAATACACAGAAGAAGGTGAGGCGCAAAGAAATGATGAAGACTATACTTATGTATCAGCATGGGAGTGGGATGATGATCAACCTATTTTGCATAAAGAAGAATTAATTTTTGAAAACGTAGAATTGAAGACTCGTTCTTACAAGTAAAATATTATTAGTTGCTACTCGATGTCAGACGAGGAGCTTTTCAACCAATAAATTATGGATTTAATATTAAAAGTCTGGAGACAAAAGAACAACAAAGATAACGGTCGCTTTGAGAACTACAAGGTGAAGGCGAATGAGCATATGTCATTCTTGGAAATGATGGATGTACTCAACGAGGATTTGTTGGCAAAAAAAGAAGAACCAATTGCGTTTGAACACGATTGTCGTGAAGGTATCTGTGGTTCTTGCAATATGGTAATCGACGGTCGTCCACACGGACCAAATAATGGAACAACAACTTGTCAGTTACACATGCGTTTTTTCAAAGATGGTGACACCATCACTGTTGAACCATGGCGTGTAAAGGCATTTCCTGTAATCAAGGATTTGGTAGTTGACCGTTCTGCTTTTGATCGTATCATTCAGTCAGGTGGTTACATTTCAGTCAATACTGGTCAAGCACAGGATGCAAATGCAATTCCTATTGAAAAGGATCTGGCTGGTCAGGCTTTTGATGCTGCTACTTGCATTGGTTGTGGTGCTTGCGCTGCAGCTTGCCCGAACGCATCTGCTATGTTGTTTACTTCTGCGAAGATTAACCACTTGGGTTTATTGCCACAAGGTGAAGTTGAACATTCTAAGCGTGTGCAGGCGATGGTAACACAGATGGATGAAGAAGGATTTGGTATGTGTTCTAATACTGGTGCTTGCGAAGTTGATTGTCCGAAAGAAATTAGTATTAGTAACATTGCTTTGATGAATCGCTCTTATGTTGGGTCCGTTTTTGGTTCTGACAAAGGTTCTTAGTAGCTGCTTACTGTCTTTAAAAAAGGTGTTTTGGATTGATCCAAAACACCTTTTTTATTTGAAGTCTTCAAAATGCTCTACCTTTAATCTTGCCTCGCTAACCTTTCTTAATTTTCGTTTCAATATTTGTTGTAGAATACCCTTCTACAAAAGCCAAGCTCTTCACCTCTCCCCCATTTGCAAGCACTTCTTTTGAACCAACAATTTGCTCCGGCTTCCAATCCCCTCCTTTTACTAGTAAGTTGGGCATGATCGCTTTTATCAATTCAATTGGTGTGTCTTCTTCAAACTCAACAACTAGATCTACGCACTCGAAAGCCGCGAGTAAATGTTGCCGTGTGAGATCATCGTTTATTGGCCGGTGCTTACCTTTTAGTCTCTTGACGGAAGCATTGGAATTAAGCCCAACAATCAATCGATCTCCTTGTGCGCGGGCATCTGCGAGGTAGTGGATGTGGCCATAATGCAAAATATCAAAACAGCCATTTGTAAAAACAACTTTAAGTCCTTCAGTCTTCCATTGATTGGCCAAAGCCTGTGCTTTATCAAGGGACAATATTTTTGACTCAATGCGTTTTATCACGATAATTATATTTGTGATTCTTGATGATCTGGTAGATTACTATAGTCTTTTGGCGTATATCCTTTGTTCATAATTGGCAATAAAATAAAAGCCAATAATCCGATCACAACATTGCAACCAATCTGAACAGAAAAGAAAAGTATATTGGCGAATGAGAAAGCATCAGCCGGTGCTACTTCATATATTTTCAATGCTTCCGTTGCGAAGAAATGATAGGTTCCCATCCCTCCTGGAGAAGGGACTACGATTCCAAATGTTCCAAAAACAAAAACCATTAGGGCAGCTACTGGCTCCAATGCTGCCGTTGGTTCAAAGGCAAAAAAGCACAAATACGTCATTAAGAAATACATGAACCAAATAAACAGCGTATGGAAAACAAACAACCAAGGACGATCTAATTTACCGATAGTTTTCAAACCTTCAGCAAAGCCAATTAATAGCTTTTTTATCTTTTGGTAAATGGCAGTTTCTATTATTTTTTTTCGGAAAATGAATAGAGTTAAAGCGACTATCAATCCCGTTATTCCTAATCCAATCACTATCGGATTTTGGAAAAGTGAGCTACTCGCTTCACCGTCCTCTGCCATTTTCCCTTGTAGGTAATTTGTCAGTGTATCAAATTCAAGCAAGAACGTCAGACCAACAATCAGTAACAGCATAATCACATCTAGTAATCTATCGAGCACAATAGTACCCATTGCTTTTTCAACTGGAATACCTTCGTATTTAGATATTAATCCGGCACGTGCAACCTCTCCTGCTCGAGGTAAAAAGAGGTTGATAAAATAGGTGATAATGATAATTAGAAATGAGTTCCCAAGTCGAGGAAGGTAGCCCAAGGGCTTAAGCAACATATTCCAACGCAATGCGCGACTAACATTACTTAGCGTAAATGTAACCAAGACCATCAGTATCCAAAAGAAATTACAACTTGTAAAGTCAGTTACTAATTTATCCAGTAGGCTGCAATCAGCAGCAGGTATACCATCTAAGCTACATTGCTCTTGAAATGCTTCACTCTGTTTGGTAAACAGGTAATACAAGATTCCCATACCAATGCTGAGAAATACTAAAAATTTTAGAAAGTTTGAGAGGTATTTATTCACTGGTATCGCTTATTTTGATTCGTATATGAGATGGCATCCAAAACCATCTTTGTAGTGATAACGAAAAATGAGCGACAAAGATATAATTAAAGTGGGAAGTAGAGAATTGGAGTGAGGATACTCACTTATTGCGCAGTCATGAGTCGAGTGAAAACTGTTTTTTCAATTGTCTCAGTAACTTTAACTTCTAGTAGGAATGGGAAGTTTTCTTATAAACGCGAATTTGCGGTGTAGAGAAAACTTCCCATTTATTAATTTCGAATGTTCGTTATTCAGTAAGTCGATTATTTTCATCGACAAAAGCTAATGAAGCTTTGAAAGTTTTCGCTTCCTCAAAATCCATAAAACCATAACCGATGATGATAACAATATCACCTACTGCTACTTTTCTGGCAGCAGCACCATTGAGGCAGATAACACCAGAACCTCGTTCGCCAGTAATGACATAAGTCTCAAGACGAGCTCCGTTGTTGTTGTTAACTATTTGCACGCGCTCCCCATCTATGAGGTTTGCTGCATCCATGAGATCTTCGTCGATAGTGATACTTCCGACATAATTAAGGTTAGCCTCGGTAACCTTTGCTCTATGGATTTTCGATTTAAAACGTTGTATAAGCATAGTTTTGTAAAAATACAAAATTTTGCAGAATAGTGCAAAAGTAAGTTTACTCAATTTTATAATTGGTTAATTTTGATGAAACAAAATTTTATAACAATTTTGAGTAATATAATTCTTACCGTAAAAAGGGTAGCAATCTGCTTATTCCTCTTTATAAATCAAGTTATCAATCAAACGAATTTCCCCTACCCAAACTGCTGTACAGGCGACCACATACTCTGCATCTGAAAATTTCTTAACAGGTTGTAAGGTAATAGCATTTACAATTTCAAAGTACTCAGGTTTAAAAGAAGGAATTGTCAGTTCTTTGAGTGCCCAGTCTTGAATTTCAGCTGGTGTTTTTGATGGCATCTTAAGCCTACCTTCTTGTAGGGTTTGGCTCAGTAGAAGTGCCTTTTCCCGCAAGGAAGAGTCTAAGCGTACATTTCTCGAACTCATAGCCAGTCCATCCTCTTCTCTTATAATCGCACACATAACCAGATCAATAGGCATTTCAAGCTGTGTTAGCATGTTTCTCACAATAGCCAACTGCTGGAAGTCCTTTTGCCCCATATAAAGCCTATGAGGCTGTACAATATCAAGTAATCTTTTCACTACCTGAGCCATTCCATCAAAATGACCCGGTCTGAAATAACCTTCCATAACATTGGCTAAATCGCCAAAATCAAGCTTAAGCTCGGTATTAAGTCCGGGAGGATAGACTTCACTAACATCAGGTAGAAAAAGCACATTATTGCCAGCAGAAGTAAGCATAGCCATATCTTTTGCTACAGTACGAGGATACTTTTCAAGGTCAGCATTGTCATTAAACTGGGTTGGATTGACAAAAATACTGCATACTGTGCAATCGTTGGCTTCCACAGATTGTTGAATTAGAGAGAGGTGCCCTTGGTGTAGAGCCCCCATCGTAGGTACAAATCCAACTTCTCCTCCATTTTTCCGAATTTTGTTCAGATGTTGCTGTAAGTCATTTACTTTCTTAAATAAATACATTTTGGATGGTAATATTCGTTAGTAATTAAAGTCAAAATAGGACAAAAAACAGCCAAATATAGGCGTTTTTATTAACAAGGCTTTAACCACAAAGCAGGGTGCTATATATGAAAAAGTCCCAATTTTTTACTAAATTTGCACACCTGTTCATTGAAAAGTGAAATATAATTTCGTTTTTATAAAATTATGTCGTGTATATGGATAAGAAGAAAGTTTTGATAATAACTCAGGAGATGCAGCCTTATACTGT
>CAKZUK010000093.1 GCA_937921775.1 uncultured Saprospiraceae bacterium | reverse complement strand
CATTGTAGACGACTTTGACAGTTTTTTCGCAGGAAGAAAACAGGAAGATGCTTAGAAATAAGAATAATAATTGTTTCATGATTTTTTGGTTTAAAATTTATGAGGAAATAAATTTATGTTACAACGTATTTAATGGGATTTATTTTGATAGAAGCTACTCGTTAGCTCTAATTAACTTTGCTATGTTGTCAATTAGTTTTAGCATATATATTTTCCATGCACAAAAAAAATGCACTTGGATTTTGCATGCGAATACCAAATTGTTTTTTCCAAACTTGAGGGACCACAATAGGCGTATTACATGCTAATAAAGAAAGTAGTATTTGTGTTTTATAAATCACATTCTTTTTAAATCAAACACAGAATGTGAAAGAGATAGAGCACTCAGGAATAAGTCAAGCTAGTAAGGGCTTATTTTAAAACTGAATTTATTTTATACAAGAGATTAGTAGAAAATAGATTTGACGAAAAGCAAAATAAAAAGAGATTGTTTTTCGGTGTTGTACCAAATATATAACGGGAAAACTAACTTAACAAAAAATAAAGCATGTTTTATTTTAAAAAGAGCTGAAAATGAAATTTTGTTTTAAGAAACAATAAGCTATTGAGATTTAACTATGTTTTTATATGAAATGTCATTTTGTAGTTAAGTAGTCTAGTAGGCGAGGTAATGCTGCTCAAACCCTAGAAGTTGTATCATTTTTGATGTTCCTTTGCGTTTTAATGAGAATAGAATAAATCAACTCAAGCGGTATTGTCATTCTTTTAAAAAGAAAATCCAATCTAATCAGAACTTTAAAGGTGTAGAATTTATTCGCTAATTTAATTCGAAGACCCGACGATATCCTCAATTTCCCTTAGGTTTCAATATCAATCGCTTACTCCATTCATAAGAAAATAACTGCCCAGTAACTAACTTAAGTACCGTTTCTGACTGGACTATAAATACTACAGCAGAAACTGCTACAGGAAATCTAGTTAATCCAATAACTGGAAATACGATTAATGTTGATGTTATACTTGGTGATATTATAGGCGAGCTTACTGGTGTTGGTAGGCACTCTCCTGATAATCCAGGTATTTATGAACTAATTTTAACGACAGGAGTTTATGAGATGATCCAGCATGAAAATGTAGATGCTCCAAGTTCAATATGTTTTTCTGAGCCTATCAATAACATATATTTATATTTTACAAAAAATAGCAAAGTCTGGTGAAGAAGTATGCTATGATTTCAGAGATCAAGATAATAATGGACTCTTGGCCAAATTTAGTGGGTGCTGTATTATAAATGCTGTTGCTTGATAAGCAAAGCCCTCAATCATAAGGTTTAAACATTAAGTTCACTTAGTTTTTTTGCAATAAGGGGCTTAGTGACCTGAGTGAACTTGTATGTTTATAAATACGCCAGAAGAGAAACCCATTATATTTGACGAAGACCCCGTTTTACTAGCTTTTTCTATGTTATGTTGGAACAATCGCTATTAACTTCCCGTACGCTTATCAAAAGATATTTGTCCAACATGAAAATAACCATCTATCATGACCAAATTAAAATGTATTGTTTCTATTAGCCTTTTTCTATTTGCAGTCAATTCTGCAAATGCTCAAAAAAATGTTAACCGTATTTTAGATTATTACGAATCAGGAGCTTATCATTTAGCCATTAAGAAAATTAATAACTTGAAGGTTAAGCGTCAATCCAAGTCAAGTATTCAGCTGGTATTGGCAGATTGCTATTGGCAGATTGGGGAAAAAGAACGCAGCACCGAGATTTATAAGCATGTAGCTGTCGCAATTGGAATCCCAAATACCTTTAAGGAAAAATATGAACGAGCAATTTTCGAAAAAAGCGTTTTTACTTCGCTTGCGCTAAATTCGATTCCAACAGAATACTTTAAGATGCCATCCGTTCGTCCGGTATCTAAGGGGAACATCATCCAGCCCGCTTTTCCTACAAGAAAATCGGTAGATAAATTAGAGTTGATATCTCAAAAAGCATTCGTGAAAGCGACCATAAACAAACCTAAGCTTGTAGAAATAAACACTTCAATCGCTAGGGTAAACGAATCATTCAATACGCCACTTGCATCCCCATTGCTTATTCAAACTAGACGTATCAATGAAAAAAGAGCTTCATTCACATTATTAGTGAATAGCCAAGGAGATTAATCAAATGAAGCTATCCCCTGAAATGTATCAGCGGATAGCTTCTTCTTCTTCTTCTTCTTCTTCTTCTTCTTCTTCTTCTTCTTCTTCTTCTTCTTCTTTGTCTAAGGTTCGCGAACGGTAAAGCTCCACTTTACTACTATTCTCAAACTAATAATAGAAAATAATAGAACCATATCTGCTGTAGCAAGAGATGAAGACCTATCTAATCTGGTTCAATACATGGACTCAGTGCAAAATGGTGTTTGCTGAGTTTTATGACTCCCCTTTTTTTGTACAAACCTTTCATTGATCAATACTTGAAGTACTTTTAAAATAAAGTGCTTACTTTTGGTAAGTCATGTTTAAACATTTCACCAAAAAATTAAGTTATGAAAAAGTGCTTACTATGGATAGCGCTATGGACAGTGTTGGGAACTACTCAAAGTTTTGCTCAGCATTCCGTTGCCCGTCAGTGGAATGAAGAGATTCTTAAAGCGATACGAAATGACTTCGCTCGTCCCACGGTACATGCCCGCAACTTATTTCATACCTCTGCTGCTATGTATGATGCTTGGGCGGTTTATCAGCCCAATGTTGATACCTACTTTTTAGGAAAGACGATTCATGGTTTTTCTATCCCTTTTCGAGAAGTCTCCATTCCTACAGACCTTAAGGCCGCACAAGAAGAAGCCATCAGTTTTGCGGCTTATCGTTTAATAAAACACCGTTTTGAAAAGACTCCTTTTCCTGATTTTATCGTAGATGAAATTGATTTTTTAATGGATAAACTGGGTTATGATATTAGCAATAGTTCTACAAACTACCATTGTGGAGCAGCAGAAATGGGCAATTATATAGCAAAGAAAATTATTGAATTTGGAATGCAAGATGGTGCAAATGAAGTGGATGAATATGTGAATCAATATTACCAACCAGTCAATACGCCACTACTCGTTGAAGCATCAGGTAATCCTGACATTCTAGACCTTAATCGCTGGCAACCTTTGGAATTTGCCCTGTTTATTGATCAAGCAGGAAATCCAATTGGTGATAATATCCCCGAATTTTTAAGCCCTGAATGGGGTAGTGTTTTACCTTTTGCATTGCAAGAAACGGAGGTCACCAACTACGAAAGGGATAATTTCAATTACAAAGTTTATCATGACCCAGGACCTCCCACAATATTAGATGATACAGGAATAGCTGATCTAAACAACCCTTACAAATGGGGGCATTCCATGGTGTCGGTTTGGTCATCACATCTTGACCCAAATGATACAACTATGTGGGATATTTCACCTGCCTCTATCGGAAATGTTTCTAACTATCCAACAACTATTGACGACTATCCAGATTTTTATAATTTCTATGAAGGCGGTGATGCAAGTGAAGGGCATGAGCTCAACCCAAGTACGGGTTTGCCTTACGATCCCAACATGGTAAAACGAAGCGATTATGCTCGTATCCTAGCAGAATTTTGGGCTGATGGGCCAGACTCTGAAACACCTCCAGGGCATTGGTTTACCATTTTAAATACAGTCAATGACCATCCTGATTTAGAAAATAAATTTATGGGACAGGGAGAGGTGTTAGACGATTTAGAATGGGATGTGAAATCTTACTTCATCCTTGGAGGGGCCATGCATGATGCTGCTATTGTAGCTTGGGGAATCAAAGGATGGTATGACTATATCAGACCTATTTCAGCGATACGGGCTATGGCAGAGCTTGGACAAGGAAGCGATCCTAGTCTGCCTTCTTATCATCAATATGGTCTACCATTGATTCCAGGATTAATGGAGCTAATTGAAGAAGGAGACCCTCTGCAAGGCTTAAGTCAGCAGTATGTTGGGAAAATGAAATTATACGGATGGAAAGGGCCAGGTTTTATTAGTAACCCTATGAGTGATTATGCGGGGGTAGGGTGGATTCGGGCAACGGACTGGTGGCCTTACCAGCGACCTTCCTTTGTTACGCCACCTTTTGCGGGTTATGTATCAGGGCATTCGACCTATAGTCGTGCAGCTGCAGAAGTCTTGACCGCCTTGACTGGCGATCCGTTTTTTCCTGGGGGAATGGGAGCCTTTTATTGTCCCCAAAATGAGTTTTTAGTTTTCGAAGAGGGGCCTACTGAAGACATTACTTTGCAATGGGCAACTTATCGAGATGCTTCAGACCAATGCAGCTTATCTAGAATTTGGGGAGGCATTCATCCTCCTGTAGATGATATTCCAGGGCGACTAATTGGCGAAAAGATTGGAGTAGATGCGTTTAATTTTGCCTTGCCTTATTTTTCAAAAACTCCTGAAAACCTAATATTTGATAAAGCTGTAATTTTTCCAAATCCTACGGACTGTGGCATTACAATTCAATATGAGTATCAAGGAGATTTACCAGTTCAGATTTTTCAAACGGATGGTAAATTATTGTTGAAAACAGAACTGAGTTTTGAAAATAATCAAGCTTATTTGGATTTGAGAAATTTGCAGGCTGGGGTTTTTATTGTCCTAGTTCGAGATGATGAAGGAGAAATTATTTTTCAAAATAAAATTGTGTTTGATTAGAGATTGTGAAGGAAGGTTTTGCCAAGCAATAGCTTAATTTTTCTTTAGTTCGTACTGATTGAATTCTGGACATTACTTAAACCTTTCTCCAATAACAAAAAGAGCCTTTCTCCAAATATAGAGAAAGGCTCAGCAATTACATGTTGTTTATTAGGCGTTATTCTTATGAAGCATAACTCAATGCTGCTTCGCGGTAATTTTCCTGAAACCGCTTTATATCTTCGTAGTATTCTGTTCGTTCGATAATCCAACAATCAATTAACGTTTCTTTATTTCTTGTGCTTTTCGAAAAGATAAAATCATAGGTGCCCGGAAGTAATTTGAGCGAAGAGTCTACACAATTAAAAGTAACAGACTTTTGATATTCAAGGAGGTCAATTACTTGTGGTAGAATATTTTTGCCAAAGTCAACTATATCTTCTGCATCCGGATGATGTATCATCTTGCTATGGAATAATTGATCGTTACTCTGAATAATTATTCCTTTTCTATTTAAAACAAGGTGTTGGTAATTTTTTGATTTATGCATTATGGTTTACGTTGTGGTTGCGGTTAGGAGGGGTAATAATGGATAGTCAAAATCCATACCACAGTATTTTGTTTATTTAAAAACCAAACTAAGATTTCAGTTAATGTGACAAAGCAAAAAAGCAAATAATGATCTGGTTTTTTGAAAAAAGCGAATGGAATAATTACTTATACTAGTGGGGGTTTTAAAAAGGGCTAATCTATTGTGACAAAGAATATTTTATCTTTTTTTAGTTAAAAATTTGAATGCATTGTTTTTTAGTGAGGACGATTCCAATATTTTTAAGAATAGCCTAAGCTATTTGATAAAATTTGGAAGAAGTCATCGCTAGAAAAGAATATTCAAAAATTAAATAAATTTATGTTACAGAGTATTTAGTATCAAGCAGTTATTTATCTTTGCCATTCATTGAAATTATTCAACAACTGTCCTATAAATTGTAGACTATATGAAGTATCTAATATTTGTCATTAGCATCTTTTGCCTCATAGCTTGTACTTCTGATGCTCCTGCCGGAAATTCGAACGGACCAACAGACTCAACTGTTCAAACCAGTCAAGGGAGTAGTGGCGATCTAGAAAATCCAGATATTTCCATGCAAATCCAAAATATGCAGGCAGGTGACGCCTTTTTGATTGGGACTTTCTCAGGTCGAAATTTCAGGGTGGATTCAACTTCTATAGATGCAAGTGGGAACTTGAGATTCAAATCCAACGATCCTCTTACCCCAGGACTATACTTTATAGTGCTTCCGGATGGATCCAACTTTCAACTGCTAATGGATAAAGATCAAACAATGTCCATCTCTACGAATGCACAAGATTTTACAGCTACCACAGTGGTTGAAGGAAATATTGATACCAAGTTATTACACGAAAATTTTAAGTACGAACGTGACTATCGCGCGCAACTCGATCCAGTCAATGCACAGCTAAAAAGTCACGCCGAAGGTTCGCAACAGCACAAAACTTTAAAACAACAACAAGCAGCTATTGCTGAAAAACGAAATGCTGATCTCGAAAAAATATTCAAACAATATCCGAATAGCCTCTACACCGTTTTTAAGAAAGCTGGACAAAATCCAGTAGTATTGGACTTCTTTAAGCCAGATAGCAGTCCTGACCTGGGTAAACAAATCTACGCTTATCGAAACTCCTTCTGGGATAATGTAGACTTCAGCGACCTTCGCCTACTCTACACACCAGTAGTGAGCAACAAGCTGAATAAATATGTTCATCAACTCACGACTCAAGATCCTGATTCCATTATCAATGCAAGTGACTTTTTGATTAACAAAGTATTAGATAAACCAGAATACTACAAATACATTGTCAATCATATCGCTCTAGCTTATGAGCCGACCAAATCTACGCTGATGGACGCAGAAAAGGTCTATGTCCACATGCTACAAAAATACTTTACCACAGAACGAGCTGTTTGGGCAGACCCAGCTAGCATCCAAGGACTCCAACAACGTGCCTTTGAAATGGCTGGTAGCCTCACCGGACTAAAAGGACCAGACGTGAGCACTACCGATTTCAACGGAAAAGAAAAGTCAATCTACGAAATGACAGCCGACTATATTGTGGTTTACCTATATGCACCTACCTGCGAGCATTGCCAAGAGCAGACACCGAAGCTGATTACGCTCTACAATCAAACCAAAAGGTCTGACTTAGATGTCTATTCTATTGCCATCGATACCAACGATAAAGAGTGGAGAGATTATGTAAAGAAAACTGGAATGCCCTTCACGGCTGTTTATGATCCGACCAATCGCTCCATCTACGCCAAATATTATGTAGATGTAACCCCTGAAGTTTATGTCCTCAATAAAGAAAGAATCATCATTGGCAAAAATTTGAAGATAGATCAGATACAAGAAGTCATTCGTAGAGATAAGGAGAAGTAGGGGAGCTTCGCTCATTGTGGGAAGGGACGGAAGTCCGAAGACCGAAGTCTCCCAAGACCGTATGTGCGCGTGAGACGAGAACTTCCGTCTTCCGTCTTCAGTCTGAAGAATTACTCCCTTCAGCTAGATTTCCTCTCCCTCAATTTCTCTTTTCCCCACAAAAAGAAGACCTTTGCGGCATTCTTCTAAACTATCAAAAATGCCATTACATGATCCTCTTCTTTGGTCAGCCTTCTGATAAGATATTTGCCGTACAAGTAAACGAAAAATCTACAGCAGAAGACATTGAAAAACTAAGCTGGCTCTTCGGAGATCAGCCTCAAATCAACAATGAAATGCTACCTGGCAACTTCGTTGGCCCGCGAGCTGCTATGATCACTCCTTGGAGTACCAACGCCGTAGAGATTACTCAAAACATGGCGATCGATGGTATCCTCCGAATCGAAGCTTATCAAGCAGTGCAAGAATCGGCTCACCAATTTGATCCCATGCTCTCGCAAAAATATGCTGGCCTCAATCAAGAAATTTTCTCTATCCACGTAGAACCAGAGGAGATCCGGCACATTGATGATATTGCTGTTTTCAATGAAGCAGAGGGTCTAGCCCTAAACGCCGAGGAAATCGACTACCTAGATGGCGTAGCTAAAAAAATCGGTCGTTCACTCACCGATTCTGAAGTTTTTGGCTTTTCTCAAGTCAATAGCGAACACTGCCGGCACAAAATATTCAACGGTACTTTCGTAATCGATGGTGAAGAAAAACCAAGCTCGCTTTTCAAACTCATCAAAGAAACTGCAAAGGAAAATCACAACGGAATCGTTTCGGCTTACAAGGACAACGTGGCTTTTGTCAAAGGTCCTCAAGTAATTCAGTTTGCACCAAAAACGGCTGACAAACCAGATTACTATCAAAAGGAATCTTTTCAATCCGTCATCTCGCTCAAAGCAGAAACACACAACTTTCCAACCACAGTAGAGCCTTTCAATGGAGCCGCAACTGGATCAGGTGGCGAAATTCGCGACCGATTAGCAGGTGGAAAAGGTTCATTGCCACTCGCTGGAACTGCCGTCTACATGACCTCATACTCCCGCCTCATGGAAAACCGTCCTTGGGAATCTGCGATGGACGAACGCAAATGGCTCTACCAAACACCAATGGATATTCTAGTCAAAGCTTCCAACGGGGCTTCTGATTTTGGAAATAAATTTGGGCAACCTTTGATCACGGGATCTATCCTAACTTTCGAACATGCCGAGCATGCCCGAAAATTAGGATTTGATAAAGTAATCATGCAAGCTGGTGGAATCGGTTACGGAAAAGCTGATCAAGCAATCAAAGATACACCAACAGTAGGCGACAAAATTGTAGTGTTAGGTGGCGACAACTACCGCATCGGAATGGGAGGCGCTGCCGTATCATCTGCGGACACTGGAGAATTTAGCGCAGGCATCGAACTCAACGCGGTACAACGTTCCAACCCTGAAATGCAAAAGCGAGTAGCAAACGCGATTCGTGGTATGTGCGAAAATGAAATAAACCCAATCGTTTCTATTCACGATCATGGCGCAGGTGGTCATCTGAATTGCCTCTCAGAATTAGTGGAAGAAGTGGGAGGGAAAATAAATTTAGATAAACTTCCTGTCGGTGATCCAACGCTTTCTGCCAAAGAAATTATTGGCAACGAATCACAGGAACGAATGGGCTTAGTGATTGCGGCAAAAGATATGGACACCTTGCGGAAAATTGCAGACCGTGAGCGTGCACCAATGTATGAAGTAGGGGAGGTGACTGGCGACGATCGTTTTACTTTCGAATCGGCTAAGACCAAAGCAAAGCCAATGGATCTCGCACTCGAAGACATGTTTGGTAGTTCTCCAAAAACCATCATGATAGACAAAACGATTGACCGAAAATATGAAGCAGTTGAATACGCTGTTGCGAACATACAAGACTATATAAGACAAGTGCTGAAACTGGAGGCAGTGGCGTGTAAAGATTGGTTGACAAACAAAGTAGATCGCTGTGTAGGTGGCCGTGTGGCCAAACAGCAATGCGCTGGACCCCTGCAATTACCATTGAATAACTGTGGCGTCATGGCTTTGGATTATGAAGGTAAAGAAGGGGTGGCGACTTCAATTGGTCATGCACCAATTAGTGGTCTGATCAATCCGGCAGCTGGTTCGCGAAATGCCATTGCTGAGTCATTGACTAACTTGGTATGGGCGCCATTGAAAGATGGTTTGAAATCTGTTTCGCTTTCTGCCAACTGGATGTGGCCTTGTAGAAATTAAGGTGAAGATGCGCGTTTGTATAGTGCAGTAGAAGCAGTGTCTAAATTTTCCATCGCTTTAGGTATTAACGTACCAACTGGAAAAGATTCGCTTTCTATGAAGCAAAAATATCCGAATGAAGATGTGATCTCTCCGGGTACGGTGGTGATTTCTTCTGTTGGAAATTGCGATGATATTTCTAAAGTAGTGGAGCCGGTTTTGAAAAAGGATGGTGGCCCCATTTATTATATCAACTTGTCGGCAGATGCCTTTCATCTAGGTGGTTCGTCGTTTGCACAAACGCAAAACAAAATTGGTGCTACGACTCCAGATATTAAAGAACCTCTTGCTTTTGCAAAAACATTTGATCTTATTCAGAGCCTAATCAAAGACGAAATGATTTTGGCAGGACATGATGTAGCATCAGGTGGTTTGATTACTACCTTGTTGGAAATGTGTTTTGCTGATAATGGCCTTGGGGCAAAACTTGATATGAATTCGCTAGCTGAGGAAGATACTGTGAAGATGCTCTTTGCAGAAAATTGTGGAATTGTTATTCAAGCAAAGCATGAAAGCATTGAAGCAATTTTTGAAGCGAATGATATTTCTTTCCATCATTTAGGAGAGGTAGTAGAAGGTGATGAAGTACAAATCTTAAACGGGACAGAATCGCATACATTTAATATCCCTGAATTGCGTGACGTTTGGTTTGAAACCTCTTATCTCTTAGACCAAAAGCAAACAGCAAATAATTTAGCAACAGCTCGTTTCAATAATTATAAAAATCAGTCACTAAAGTATACTTTTCCATCACATTTCGATGGCAAACTACCAGTGATTGATTCAAGCAAGCCACGACCAAAAGCAGCCATCCTTCGGGAGAAAGGTTCTAACTCCGAACGCGAAATGGCGAATGCCATGTACCTAGCTGGCTTCGATGTGAAGGATGTACACATGACGGATTT
Source organism: uncultured Saprospiraceae bacterium (assembly GCA_937921775.1). Taxonomy (GTDB): domain Bacteria; phylum Bacteroidota; class Bacteroidia; order Chitinophagales; family Saprospiraceae; genus CALGLS01. Next base: position 8,173 of record CAKZUK010000093.1, on the reverse strand, counting down.
GATATCTGGCCGTGAAACTCTAGAAGACATACAATTCATCGGTGCCGTTGGTGGTTTCTCCAATTCAGATGTACTCGGTTCTGCCAAAGGCTGGGCCGGCGCTTTCCGTTACAACGAAAAAGCAAGAACAACGCTAGAAAATTTCTTCAAACGTGAAGATGTACTTTCCGTCGGTATCTGCAACGGCTGTCAACTTTTTCTAGAGCTCGATCTAATCAATCCAGAGCACACGAAAAAGTCCAAGATGGATTACAACGATTCACACAAACACGAATCTAATTTCACTTCAGTGAAGATCCAGAAAAATAATTCTGTCATGCTTTCTAGTTTAGAAGGTACGACACTTGGCGTTTGGATTTCTCATGGAGAAGGGAAGTTTGCACTACCACTCGCAGAAGATCAATACAACATTGTCGGAAAATACGGCTACGCAGAATATCCAGCCAACCCAAATGGATCTGACTATAATGCTGCCATGATTTGCAGTCCTGATGGCCGTCACCTAGCTACAATGCCGCATATCGAACGTTCCACTTTCCAATGGAATTGGGCGTACTATGTGGATGGTCGTAAGGATGAAGTGTCGCCATGGTTGGAGGCATTTGTGAATGCTCGGAAGTGGTTGGTGACTAAGGGGATTGATGCTGTAGTAGAGGCCGAAGACTAGGAACGTAATGCTATGAAGTTTTAAATAAAATAGCTCAGAATATTATTCTGGGCTATTTTATTATGAACATGTTGCTAAGTTGATTCGAGAAAAGTCTCCAAACTTTTTCCCTGTTTTGCATCATCAAAACAAACTCAACGCGCTCTCCTCGCAGGTTGACCGAAAATTGATTTTGGTGTTGGAAACAAGGTCTAAACCTGTTGAGTCTATCTGGCTAACTAGACAGGCCCACCAGGCTGGATGTAAAATGTAAAACCGCAAAATTTAAAATGTAAAAGTCGTCTAACATGGCGGAGTTTCGCAATAGACGAGTAAACTTTTACATTTTGACTTTATCGTTTTGCGGTTTTACATTTAAAAAAACAAGAGAGATGCGGTCAAAATATTGAGGCAACTGCATTCTTGGCTGGCCTACTAGGTCCTACCTACGTTCACAGACACTCAGCGCCTCAGTGTTCAAAAACCGCATACAAAATTCGCGTAAAAGGGCCACTCCAATTCGCATTCTAATTCTCTCCCTTCCTCCCCCGCAACCAAAACACAGCCGGAATAACCGCCAAATTCAAAAACGTAGAACTAATCAAACCTCCCAAAATAACAATCGCCATCGGACTCTGAATCTCGTTCCCAGCCTGCCCTCCAGCCATCGCCAGCGGAATCAAAGCCAAGCCCGTAGTCAATGCCGTCATCAAAATAGGATTGAGGCGATCCAATGATCCTTCAATAATTGTATCGTACAAACCAAGGTTTTCTTTTTGCAGAACCTGATAACGACTCACCAGCAAAATACCATTACGCGCCGCTATCCCAAACAAACTAATAAAACCGATCGTTGATGCAATCGAGATAATACCAGTGGAAGCATAAACGAAAAACACTCCGCCAATCAAAGCCAGTGGTAAGTTCATCAAAACAATTGCTGCTAAACCAAGATTCTTAAACTCCGTATACAGCAAAAGAAAAATCAAAAGTATTGCTCCAATTGAAGTGAACATCAACAAACGAGTTGCTCGTTCTTCACTCTCAAATTGACCACCGTATTCCACCCGGTAACCTTCCGGTAAAACAACATTGGCATCAATTCCATCTCGAATCTCACCAACCACAGATCGCAAATCACGGCCTGATACATTGGCAGAAACGACAATCTTGCGCTGCACATTTTCGCGACTAACAGAGTAGGGCGCACCAACTACATCCACGGTAGCAACATAGTGCAAAGGAATTTTTTTGCCATCTGGTGTGTCCAGCAAGGTATTTCGAATAGCCTCTGCCTCGTTTCGATTTTTCTCGTCGTAGCGCAATACTAGATTAAAGCTACGTTGTCCTTCAAATATCTGGCCCACTCGCTCGCCAGCAAATGCCACATCAATAAAGTCCATAAAGTCGCCAAGCTTGATACCGTACTTTGCAAGCATTACCCGATTCGGTGAAATACTCAACTGAGGTACGTCAATTTGCTGCTCCACATTTAAATCTACCAAGCCGGATATACTTCCAATCTCCTGCTTAATCTTATTCCCGATGCTAAATAATTTATTGAGCTCAGGACCAAATATTTTAATCGCAATGTTAGCACGAGTTCCAGAAAGCATGTGGTCAATACGATGCGCAATCGGTTGTCCAATCGTAATGTTTGCGCCAGGGATGACGGATAGTTTTTCACGCACCGCTTCCATGAATGCTTCTTCGGATCGATCCGATATGGTAAATGGAACTTCGACTTCCGAGGAATTGACACCTTGTGCGTGTTCATCCATTTCGGCTCGACCGGTACGATGAGAAGTAACCTCGACTTCAGGCATTCCCAAAATTATTTCTTCTGCCAAAGTACCTGCCTTGTTTGATTCCTCTAATGAGATTCCGGGAGGTGTAACTACACTCACGACTAGGGCTCCTTCGTTAAATTCGGGTAAGAAACTTCGACCTAGTTTCGTCATCAAAAACATAGAGCCAATAAATAAAATCACCGCAAGGAAAACAACCAGGCGAGGGACTTTCAAAACCAATTGAAGCACCTTTCGATAACTACTACCTACGAATCGTTCTACCCAGCTCCCTTTCGCCTGACGACCAAGCCGTTGCTCATTCGTCAACAAATAACTACTCAAAACTGGAGTCAAGGTAACTGCCACAAAAAGCGAAGTAAAAATCGCTACAATAAAAGATACACCGAGAGGTTTGAGTAATCGCCCTTCCATTCCACTAAGAAAAAATAGAGGAATAAACGAAGTGATAATAATCAAAGTCGCAATCAAAATTGAATTTCGAATTTCACTTGATGCATCAAAAATTATTTTTAATGCGGTTTGTTTCTCCCCTGCAGGTTTGATCACATTTTCGCGCAAGCGCTTGAATATATTTTCTACATCAATGATTGCATCATCTACCAAGGCGCCAATCGCAATGGCCATTCCACCCAAACTCATGGTGTTGATCGTGAATCCAAATATTTTCAAAACAATGATGGTCACAAATAAGGATACTGGAATCGCAATCAATGAAATAGCAGTCGTCCGCCAGTTCAAAAGAAATAGAAATAATATGATGCTAACAAAGAGCGCTCCTTCGAGCAAAGTCTTTTGAAGATTGTCAATTGATGCTTGAATGAATGTGGATTGACGAAAAATATGCGTATTCATTTTTACGCCAGCCGGCAATTGTTTGTCCATCGCTAGAACTACCTCGTCAATTCGTTCTGTAAGTTTTAAAGTGTTGGCATTGGGTTGTTTCATTACCGTAAGTATGACGGAAGGAGCACCATTGACGGAAGCATCTCCAATTTTTGGAGCTGCACAAATTCGGACTTCTGCCACATCAGCAATCGTCACCGGTTTCGTCCCAAATCGTTTGACCAAAGTTTGTCCAATCTCATCCAAAGAATTGGTTCGTCCTTCTCCCTGGATAATGTACTGGTTGCCATACTCATTGATGAAGCCACCGGAGCTATTGCGAGTGGATGCGGCAGCAGCTTCCTCCAGTTCCTGTAGTGAAACACCAAAGTATTTCATCTTTTGAGGTGAGGCCGTTATTTCATATTGCTTGTATCCTCCACCAATGGCAACGACCTGCGCCACACCACTAATGGACAATAATTGTGGTCGGACCACCCAGTCCGCCACACTTCGCAATTCCAGTGGTTCCAAACTATCGGAACTCATGCTCAACAACATAATCTCACCCATGATAGATGAGATAGGAGCAAGTATCGGACTGTCGACTCCTTTAGGTAATTTACTTTCTACTGTTGCTAGCTTTTCCGTTACAATCTGACGCGCTTTGTAAATATCCGTACCCCATTCAAACTCCGCCCAAACGATAGAAATACCCATCGCAGAGTTGGATCGTATCCGGCGAATATTCGGCGCACCATTAATGGCTGATTCCAAAGGGAAGCTTACCAGTTTCTCCACTTCCTCCGTCGACATCCCGTGTGCTTCTGTGAGCACAGTCACTGTCGGTGCTGTTAAGTCCGGAAACACATCCACGTCCATCTCCGAAGCAATGTATGCTCCCGTCACCATGATCAGTGCAAAGACGACTAGAATGATCAGCCGGTTTTTTAATGAAAAATTTATTATTAGATTTAACATACGTTGTTTTTGTTAAGACCATTTTTGGGAATTAGAATGCACTTCTATCGCGAGTACTTAGCATCGACTTCTCTCAGCTGGTGTATCTCCATTAGTTAGGCCAGTAGAGTATGTAATTGGCCGCGTCCAAGTGGAAATTCCCATTTCCATTCCCATTCCTCCCGCGTCCACGCGCAATTCTAATTCTAATTTCGACCAGTCTGGCGCCTGACAGGTTCCCATTCTAATTCATCAGTGCGCATGCCCATGAGCCGGAACACTAGTAGCCATAGAAGCCATTTTAATCTGATAAGCTCCCTTAGTCACGACTCGGTCACCCACTTTAAGTCCAGATAAAATTTGAATATTTTGACCATCGTCAATACCAAGTTCAATCGGTCGCTTTTCAAAAGTCTCACCTTCTATTTGAATGTAGACATAATGCTGATTGTAATCTTGCATTAGCGCAGACTTTGGAAGAACCACGGTGTTTTGAATTGGCTTGGTCAGTAAAAACAATTCGACAAAAGAACCGGGAAGCAAAGCGCCTTTATTATCCAATTCGAAAAAGACAGGGATGAAGGCACTGCCACCGTCCAGCATTTTTCCGTAGGAAACTAATTTTCCATTATAATTTTTGATGGATTCTACTTCAGGTAGATAAGGAGTTTTGAAATTAGCGGTTTGTAGATTGCGCAATTCAGGAAGATGCTTTTGCGAAACTTCAGCGTGTAGCAACAATCGACGATTGCTGGTAAGTTCAACAAGCGGAGTGCCTTCATTTACAAATTCACCATCACTCACTAATATGTTTTTGACAATGCCAGTCATGGAAGCAGCTACTGATTGCGTGTTAGCACTACTACCGTAGTTATTAGTCAGCGTGTTGTATTCTGCTTCCGCAATGGTGAATTCCATTTTGCGTTTTTCATATTCCTTTTGTCCGATGATTTGATCTTTGAGTAAATTTTCCGCACGTCCAAAATCAACGGTAGTTTTATCAAGTCGAGCTTTTGCAATTTGAAATTTCCCTTCCATATCGGATTGCATTAAACCCTTGCTGCTGATGCTGAATAATGTTTCGCCAGAGCGAACATCACGACCTTCTTGCAAGTTTTTACTTTTGTAAGAAACAATACCGCTACTTTTTGCAGAGACTATTTTTTCTTCTCCTTTCGCCGTTTCGAATTCACCAGAAGTGTGAATGACTTCATGGATCGTTTTCTGACTTGCTGCTTCCGTTGCAAAATCAAGTTTCCATGCTTGTTCCTTCAAAAAGGAAACCTCATCTCCTTCTTCCTGATGTGGATGCGCAGCGAGAGCTACAGCCGCAGTCGGGTAGACCGGAACGTCTTTTATCAAAAAGGAATCGCTAAAGGATTCGGTGTCGATCACAATAGCTAAATGGAATTTTCCATCCATTTTGGGAGTGATTCCCATATTGTAAATACCAGGAGCGGATGGCTGATCAAGCAGGTCTTTTTCTAGGTCCAAATTGTTTTGCCTCAATGAAATCGTCACTTTTCCTGCGGTGACAGGTTTGAAGTTTTTCATGTGGGTGAAATGTACTGCAAGCCGACTTTCTACGTCAATCACTAAGGGAGGGAATTCCACAAATAATTCACTATTCTCTGACCAATAAGTGTAGGAAAGTGGATCTGGTTCCTCTGCATGGTCCCCATGGTCATGATGGTCGTGGTCATGGTCGTGTGTATGGCAAGCGGAAATCATCAAAAGTAGCCCTGCCATTAAAGTGGCAGTGCAATATAAATATCTCATACTCTTTTTGTTTATCGTTCTTTGACAAATCCCGTGGCCAATGTTAAAATGAAAGCAAAAGTGACCGAAGGAAACGTTGATTTTATTTTATCATTGGGTTCTACCACGAGATTTGTCAAAGAACCTTGTTTATTAAGTATTTAAACAGCTTCAGCAAGTCCTTATCACGAATTAGTCGTGATAGGAAAAGAATTATAGTTAAAAACGGAAAATTTGGACAAAGGATACTTGCCCGACTTAAAGAAGAGAAGGAGGCCCTCGCAGGGGAGTGCTGGAGCGTTTTGATATTTGTGAAAATGAACGATAAAAAGGTGGATCAGACAGAGATATAGGATCTACGATTGAGGTGCTAATATCATTATGCTTGAAGCAAAAAGTGATATCGCTATTAGAGTCTATTACCTTTTTTGTAGGGATATTTTGAGCAGGAGCTACATGATTGCAACCTAAATCGTCCTGATGACCAATACTTTCGAAAAGATGTCCGAGAAAGTGAAATACTCCAATATGGAAATGATTGCTGTGATGTACGTCCTCGAAGCCTAGGTGTTCGTGACAAGATTTACCTTCGGTTGGTTTATCGCAAGAACTGTGATGTGCGTGCAGGGAACTGTGATTGAGCCCTACCATCAGGTAAAGCACCAACAAAAGATGCGCTAATGTTCTTTTCCTTGTACTCACTTAACAAAAATAGGTAATTTATATCTGTTAGGCAAGAGGAGATTTTATTTATATTTGGAACTTACTACAATGTAAAAGCCAATGAATGCCTTCAAAGTAATTTTCTACAACTGCGTCATTTTGATGCTCTTATTTTTTATTGTTGAACTTTCATTACGACAACTTTTTCCAAACTATCACTACTATTACCGTACGCATCCACAACAGGCGAATTTTGATGAGCTTTTAGCAAAGACAGATACTAATTGGGTAGAAGCAAACCAAGACTTGGGTTGGGTTTGTCAACAAAAAGTAAATCTGGCTTTCCCTTCTCCGCCCCGAAGAGGAGTTCATTATAAAATAAATTCACAAGGCTTTCGAAATTCTTTTGACTTTAGAAACAGTCTATCAACCGATCAAAAGCGCGTACTCTTGATTGGGGATTCTTTTCTATTTAATATTTACCTGTCGGAAAATGAAACCACAACAAATTATTTACAAAACGAAAAAGGGACAGACTATCTTTTTTATAACATGGCCGTTCCTGCCTGGGGTATAGATCAAATGTATTTGGCTTACCAAAAGTATGTGAATCTAGTACAGCCAGATCAAGTCATTTTCGTTTTTGTTGATGAGGATTTTTTGCGTTCCATGGATGCACTTTTTTATGCTTGTGGGGAAAAGCCCTGTTTTAAAATTGAAGATAATGACTTACAAATAAACGAAGACCCTCCGATGTTGTGGGAGCATCTTTGTTGGCACAATCAAATTGGCAATCGAATGCTACGCGCTTACTATGAGCAAAAATCTGCGGAGCTTGCTCAATTTATGTTTGAGGAAATAATTGTCAATGAAAAGAAAGCACAGCGGAATCCTGCATTTATTCGTATTCCCGCTTTGGTTGATTTGCAAAATGCGGAAGCTCGTGAAGTGTTTAGTATGGAAAAACTAATGAAAAAACATGAAGTGAATTATCTCGAATTGTATGATACATTGGCAGCTTTACCTGAAGAGATATACAGCTCATATTATATTTTGGATGATGGGCATTTGTCGGAGTCGGGGGCGGAATTGTTGGGGGATTATATTTTGGAGTGGGTGGAGTGAGGGCTTGTTAGAATTATTTATTTCCCCAAAAACCACCGCCATAACGCCCACAAAAAAGGCCCCGACCGAAAGGACCAAAAAATCTTAATCTCCTCCGACAGGCTAGTCTCTTCGTCTAATAAATTTAATTAGGATCTAAGTAACGGGACCAAATTATTTAGATATTTCCGGTTTTACAATAATTCCCTAAACGATTGACCGATAGGGAATTAGTGTGGGAATTTTTTAAAACCACCAAAAGGAAATATTTAAATAATTCCGTTAAACTACTTATATTTTTTTGTTGAAATAATTGAGAATTAAAGTCGTTTTTTTTTCGTTAAATTAATGTTATATTTTATAGGTGCAGATGAAACTTAGCTGAGTTTCGCAAGCAAATAAACGTTGC